>CAYOXP010000154.1:0-1538 GCA_964407995.1 uncultured Aquiluna sp. | reverse complement strand
ATCTGCTTGATGATGAAAGGCGCATCTATCTCGAGAAGGAGATCGAGCGAGACCTAGCCCACGTTGACTGGGCACCACGGGTAAACATTTCAGCCAACACCGGTCGCCACCTAGAGAAACTGGTGCCAGCACTTGAGCTCGCCCTAGAGAGTTGGGATGCGCGCATCCCAACCGGCAAGCTCAATGCTTTCTTACAGGAA
Source organism: uncultured Aquiluna sp. (assembly GCA_964407995.1). Classification (GTDB taxonomy): domain Bacteria; phylum Actinomycetota; class Actinomycetes; order Actinomycetales; family Microbacteriaceae; genus Aquiluna. The sequence goes on along the minus strand of CAYOXP010000154.1, from coordinate 1,338 downwards.
CTTCAGGCTTCAAACCCGCACCCTATTCGAGGCGGCAAGCAGCCAAGGATTTTGTTTGGTACTCAAGCCGCATCAAGGCCACCGAAGTTCGTTTTGTTTGCAACCGGCTTTATCGAGGCCGGTTATCGCCGATTCATTATTCGCAAGCTACGTGAGACTTACGGTTTTGAGGGGACCCCGGTCGAGATCGGCGTTCGCGTGCGTGAGCGCAGGAAGCGCGGCAAGTAATGTCCAAGGTCTCAGTCATCGGTGCTGGTGCGGTAGGAACAGCAACCGCCTATGCGCTTTTGATCAAAGAAGTTGCTAGGGATGTTGTGCTTTACGACATTGCAACCGAGAAGGTTGAAGCCGAGGTCTTGGACCTAGCACACGGCACTTTATTCACTGGTTCCTCGAGAATCTCGGGTGGCAGTGATATCAAGGTAACCGCCAATAGTGATTTGATAATCGTGACCGCAGGTGCAAAGCAGAAGCCTGGTCAAACGAGGTTGGATCTAGCCGGCACGAACGTTTCCATATTGAAGGACATGCTCCCTAGGTTGATGGAGCATTCTCCGAATGCCATTTTGATGTTGGTAACTAATCCGTGTGATGTTCTTGCAGTGGTGGCTCAGCAAATTACTGGCCTGCCAAGCAATCGTGTATTTGCGTCGGGAACGGTTCTTGATTCGGCTCGCTTGCGGTGGGTCCTAGCAGAGCGCCTGAAGGTAGCTTCAAATTCTGTGCATGCTTACATTGTTGGAGAGCATGGAGATAGCGAATTCGCACTTTGGTCGCAGACTCGAATTGGTCCAGTGCCAATCACCGAGTGGGACCTTGGCGATGGCAAGACCATTGAACAATCTGAGCTTGATCAAATGGCGCTAGATGTAAAGAATGCGGCTTACAAGGTGATTGCCGGCAAGGGTGCAACAAACTACGCAATTGGCCTTTCGGCATCACGTATCGCACAAGCAATCCTTTCGGACTCTAACGAGGTGCTATCGGTGAGCACGGTTTTGGATAACTATCAAGGCGTCTCCGGGGTTGCACTCTCGGTTCCAACGGTTGTGAATCGAAGGGGAGCTGTGCAGGTGGTTGATGTGCCAATGACGAAGGCTGAAAAAACCAAGTTCCTGGCATCCGCAGATGCCATCAAGTCTTCATTGAGCGCACTGGGCTACTAATTGAAAATCAGAGACGTTTTATTCAATGCCCTCAGGGGTGCCCTAATTGGCACGGCAGAGGTAATACCTGGAGTCTCAGGCGGCACCGTAGCGCTGGTGGTTGGTCTCTACGATCGAATAGTTGGGTCTGCTGCCAATTTCGTGCAGGGATTTATCAAGCTATTTACTAAAA
>CAYOXP010000153.1:0-1543 GCA_964407995.1 uncultured Aquiluna sp. | reverse complement strand
CTTGGTGCCGCTCGTGTGAATCTTGGAACCGCGGCGCTTGAGAATCCTGAGTGGACCGAGCGCGTAATTGCTAAGTATGGCGACCAGATCGCGGTTGGCCTAGATGTTCGTGGCACCACCTTGGCTGCACGAGGTTGGACTCAAGAAGGTGGCGATTTGTTTGAGGTCCTGGCGCGGCTAGAGCAGGCTGGTTGCGCACGCTATGTCGTGACCGATGTCACCAAAGACGGAACGCTTCGCGGCCCAAATCTTGAGCTTTTGAAGCAGGTCATGGAGTTCACCAGCAAGCCGGTTGTGGCATCCGGCGGCATCTCGTCTCTTGAAGACATCGAAAACCTAAAAGAGCTGGTTCCACTTGGTCTTGAAGGTGCGATTCTTGGTAAGTCTCTTTACGCTGGTCGCTTCACTTTGGTTGAGGCCCTGGAGATTGCTAACCGCTAATGCACGACAAGTTCCACGACTCTGCAGGCGTTCCTTGGGAGGGGCGTCAGTTTGAAGAGAATTCGTGGGCTCAAGACGATGGCAGTGCCCCTAAGCAGTTGGCAGACGTGCTTGGTGCGGCCATATTCAATTCGGTAGCGTTCTTCAACGCCCTGAAAAGCGCGCGGCTTCTGATTCCATTAGTTGCTGAACTGGGGGAGTCGGGTGTCGGCGCACACGGGCAACAGGTGGATAAGAGCGCAGATTTAGCAATCGTTGCCGTGAGCACTCCCGATGGCAAGACGGCCATACCAACCTTTAGCTCGGTTGCCGAGATGAATAAGTGGAACCCAGCGGCAAGACCAGTTCCCGTTTCGGCAGTAAAGGCGGCTTTGGCAGCAGCAAGCGAAGGTCACGAACGAATAGTTATCGACCCTGCTTCTAGCGCAGTTGCACTCCGCAGGCCGGCGCTCGCGGCTTTAGCCCAAGGATTTGACTGGCTACCACCTCACATAAACCCAAGGGTCAAAGAGCTGATCTCAATTGCCGCGGTCACTCAGCCGCTCATCACCTCAGTTGATCTCTTCGACCACGACCCAACCGGCAGGCTAGAGAAAGCGGAATTGCTCATTCAGCTGGGCATGAGGCCGGGAATCACACCTGATCAGCTAAAAGCCTTGCTGGAAGGATTCAACCAAGAGCTGCAAACCCAAGAGTTTTTGAGCCTGGTTGACTCGATCGCGATGAAGATTGTGGTTGCTTAGTTCACCGGTCCGGTGAACTTCTCTCCGGGGCCTTTGCCCGGTTCATCCTGAATCAGGCTTGCTTCACGGAAGGCTAATTGCAACGAGCGCAACCCGTCGCGTAGTGGCCTAGCGTGATGATCACCAATTTCAGGAGCCGCCGCTGTAATGAGACCCGCCAACGCAGTGATGAGTTTGCGAGCTTCGTCCAAATCAGCAGGCTGGTCTTCGGCAAGCCCACACTGAACTGCAGCTGCGCTCATCAGGTGAACGGCCGCTGTATTGATGATCTCTACCGCTGGTACCTCAGCAATATCGCGGGTTAGTTCTTCAGACAAAATTCCTCTTTCGAATTGCCTACTTATTCTGCTAGGCTACCT
>CAYOXP010000152.1:0-1622 GCA_964407995.1 uncultured Aquiluna sp. | reverse complement strand
GGGTTGCCCTGGTAGACCTTGTCAAACACTGTCTCGCCACCAATGTTTGGTAGGCCCAGGCAGTTGCCATAGAAGGAGATGCCTGCCGTTACGCCATGAACCACGCGAGCGGTGTCTGGGTTTTCTGGAGCACCGAATCGAAGCTGATCCATAACCGCAATTGGGCGAGCACCCATGGAGAGAATGTCTCTCACAATGCCGCCAACACCGGTTGCTGCACCCTGGAATGGCTCGATGTAGCTTGGGTGGTTGTGGCTTTCGACCTTGAAGGTAACGGCTAGGCCTTCACCGATGTCAACAACACCGGCGTTCTCACCCATGCCGACCATCAGGTGCTTCTTCATCTCTGGGGTGACCTTCTCACCAAACTGGCGAAGGTAGATCTTTGAAGACTTATAAGAACAATGCTCTGACCACATAACCGAATACATGGCTAGCTCAGATGAGGTTGGTCTGCGACCAAGAATGTTCTTGATCTCTTGGTACTCGTCTTCTTTCAGACCAAGTTCTTTCCAAGGCTGCTCTTTGTTGGCATCAACCTTGGCGTTCTCAACGGTGTCTACGTTGGTAGGTCTTTTTTCGCTCATTATGCGTTCACCAAAGCCTTCAATACTGACTGGAAGAACTTGAGTCCATCAACACCAGACTTCATAGCTGCATCAGTGTCTGGACCAAAGCCTGGCTCAACTGCGTGCTCAGGGTGAGGCATTAGACCTACAACATTGCCGCGCTCATTGGTTAGACCTGCGATGTCGTTCATAGAACCATTTGGGTTTAGCTCTAGGTAGCGGAACACAACGCGGTTCTCTGCCTCAAGCATTTTTAGGGTTTCATCACTTGCGATGTAGCCACCCTCACCGTTCTTTAGCGGAATGGTGATCTCTTCGTTCTGCTCGAACAGGTTGGTCCAAGCGGTGTTGGTGTTCTCAACGCGGAGCTTCTGGTCTCGGCAAATAAAGTGCTGGTGCTCATTGCGAATCAAGCCACCGGGTAGTAGGTGTGACTCAACAAGAACCTGGAATCCATTGCAAATGCCAAGAACGGGTAGACCCTGACCGGCCAGCTTGATTACCTCTTGGGTGGCAGGAGCCTTGGCGGCAATTGCACCACAGCGAAGGTAGTCGCCGTATGAGAAGCCACCTGGGAGAACTACGGCATCGACCTTTTTGATGTCTGAGTCTGCGTGCCAAAGTGGAACCGGGGTTCCACCTGCTAGGCGAACTGCACGTTGTGCATCACGGTCATCCAGGGTGCCTGGATAGGTAATAACACCGATCTTCATTATTCGGCTTCGCGCACAGCGACGACATCTTCGATGACGTCGTTAGAGAGGAAAGAAGAGGCAATGCTGCGAGCGTGATCCCAGTCGGCCTGAGTTAGTTCACGGTCGTAGTGAAGTTCGATTCGCTTGCCGATTCGCACGTTTGCAATCTCGTCGTGGCCAGAGCGGTGAAGGGCATTTGCAACAGCTTTTCCCTGTGGGTCTAGAAGATCCTGCTTAGGCATGATCTCGACAATGATCTTTGGCACTTTTCCCCTTCGGTTGGCAGGTAATCCTGTTTCGGGATGGACATTATTTGGCTCGCGACACTGCGTGAATGCCTTTAGTTTACTTGGCAAAA
>CAYOXP010000151.1:0-1690 GCA_964407995.1 uncultured Aquiluna sp. | reverse complement strand
ATTCAAATAGATCCACGGGAGATTTTCCGTTTCTAGATTGAGGCGGACAACCCCTCAAGTCTAGCCTTTGAACGACGCGAAAATGCTTCCTAAAGCTTGGTAATTGGTGCCATTTTCACCAATAACCGCTTGGTGGTTCCAGAATCGAAGCGGACCTCGGCGGTTTGCTTAGGTGGCTGGCCAGAGACCGCAATTACCTTGCCCTGACCAAAGGCGTCGTGGGTGACCTTGTCACCCACCGACAAAGACAAATCTTTGTTATCTCGAATTGCCGCAGGGGTATTTACCGCACCAGCCCAGGTCGTTCTCTGTTGAGGTGCCGATGACTCCCGCAGGGCACGCCTTTCAGCGCCAACCTGTTCCATCAGCTCTGCCGGAATGTCGCTCAGGAAGCTAGATGGAATGAAGGAAGAAGTATTTCCGAACAAGGTTCGCTGCAGCGCGTGAGTGAGGTAGAGCTTGTGCTTGGCACGAGTCATACCCACATACATCAAACGACGTTCTTCCTGCAGGCCGCCCGGTTCATCAAATGCTCGAACGTGAGGAAGCGTGCCTTGCTCTAGGCCAATCAAGAACACCACCTGGTACTCCAGACCCTTTGCCGTGTGAAGGGTCATGAGCGAAACGGTTCCCGACTCATCTTCGATTTCATCGGCAGCCGCAGCAAGGGTAACCTCGGCCAAATAGTCGCTAACGGTCCCTTCTGGATTCTGAGCCTGCCAGTCATATAACTGACCCAAAAGCGCATCCAGGTTTTCGATTCTGGCCTCATCCTGCGGATCACGCGATCCCTCAAGCGATCCTCGGTAGCCAGATCTAACAAGTAACAGTTTGAGAACATCAGCCGGACCATCAGTAACGCTCAACGCCTCAAGTTCGTTGAACAAATCCGCCAGCTCTTGAATGGTCGAAGTCAGCTTTGGACCAAGACCAAGCTGGCCAACATGAGACATTGCTACTCGGAATGACAGGTCATTTTCTCTGGCGAATTGCGCAATCTTGAGTTCGGTCTTGTCACCAATGCCGCGGGCGGGCACGTTCAAGATGCGCCTAGCAGCCTCGTCGTTTCTGGCATTAGCGATAACCGACAAGTAGGCCAAGGCATCTTTGATTTCCTTGCGTTCGAAGAACTTTAGGCCCCCGATAACCGCATACGGAATCAGCTGACTCTTGAGCTCAGCCTCAAGAGATGGGGTGAGGGCATTGGTGCGGTAAAGCACTGCCATATCGCGGTAATTTTGCCCGGCGGCGTGCAGCTCACGAATTTGATCCACTACATAAGCGGCCTCGTTGCGCTCGTCGTAACCGGTGAACATCGATATCAATTCACCACTACCTGCATCGGTCCACAAGTTCTTGGCTTTGCGATAAGGGTTTTGAGAGATCACAGAGTTTGCCGCGGAAAGGATGTTCTGCGTGGAGCGATAGTTCTGCTCAAGCAAAATCGACATCGCTCCGGGGAAGTCGCGTTCGAACTCAGTTATGTTTCGAATGTCCGCACCACGGAATGCGTAGATTGACTGATCCGAGTCACCAACCACTGTCAACTCCGCGGGACCGATTTGCTCCCCTGTTCGCTCGTCAAAGATTGCATGCTCATCAGGTAAAGGCCTGGTGAATTCACGAATTAGTGCGTACTGCGCATGGTTTGTGTCTTGATACTCGTCAACCAAGATGTGGCGGAAGCGCT
>CAYOXP010000150.1:0-1707 GCA_964407995.1 uncultured Aquiluna sp. | reverse complement strand
CGTTTCAGCCGAGGAGATTTGCCATCTGTTTGTAGATCAGATTGGCTGCGAAAACCGGGTTGAGCCGAGATAAACGATCCATCAATGTGGCATCGGGGCCAATGGTGATTCTCGGCTTGTTCTGCTCGATCGCATCGACCATGGCCTTTGCTGCAACATCGGCAGGCGTGGTCTTTTGCTTTGAGTTCTCAGCGGCACCTGCTGGAATTTCGAGACCTGAGTTTTGCGCGATGTTGGTGGCGATTGCTCCTGGGAAAACAACTGTCACGCCAACCTTGGTGTTTAGAAGCTCAGACCTCAAGCCTTCGGTGAGGAGCTTCACCGCCGCCTTTGACGCCCCATAGACGCTTTGTCCCGGAACGGGTGCGTATGCGCCCATCGATGAGACGTTGAGAATGTGTGCTTCAGGGCGATTTAGAAAACCAGGCAAGAATGCTTTGATCAGCATCAATGGGCCGGTGAAGTTGACATTCATGACTCGGTGGGCGGCTTCCATGTCGAGATCATTTACTTTTACAAAAGGTTGGATTATGCCCGCATTGTTAATCAACACTTCAGGTTCACCAAGGGCTTTTGAAACTTCGCCGGGAAGGGCGGCAACGGCACCGGCATCAGTAATGTCGGCAACGAAGGCCGCGACCTCACCCTTTGCTAAAGCCTTAGTTTCTTCAAGAGTTTCCTCTCGCATATCTACCGCCGCCACTTTGGCTCCGCGAGACACAAGCTCGAGAACTAATTGCCTGCCCATGCCAGAACCAGCACCGGTTACTACAACTACTTTTCCCTGAACCTTCATTTTGCACTCCATCTGGGTCCAAGGCTTGGGCCCAATAACCAGATTACGCCTGTTTACTGCAGAGCATTATTGAAGAAGGAAGTCAGTAGCTTGGCATACCTATCGGTCTCTGTAAGCATGCCTTCGGTGTGGTCGGCACCTTCAAATCTCTCAAGGGCGATATCAATTCCGACAGACTTTGCATAGTTATAGAAGTCGACAGAGCTCTGGTAGTCGAGTCTTTGATCCGCATCACCATGCAGAATCAACATCGGTCTATTTCCGGCTGCCTGGATGGAGTCTTTGACGCTCGTTGCAGTTAGATCCACGCCGTGGAAGTTTTTTGCTGCAAACTCCGCAAGCTGCCATAAGAATCCAGGGAAACCTTGAAATTCAACTTCTCTAGTTGCGGCTGCCTGGAAGTCAAAGATCGTTCCCTCCATAGCAAAAGCCGAGATCAAATCTGACTTGATTGGCGTCAAAGAGGTTGCTATGGCGCCACCTGAGACTCCAAACATGCCAATTGCAGACCCTGGGATTCCTTTTTCTCTATTGAGCCATTTTGCCACCTCAGCAAAATCTGAAGATTCGTTTTGACCCGCAGAGTGCCTGCCGTCAGTGCAGGTTGATTCCCCGGCATTGCGCTGGTCAACCAATAACACGTTGAAGCCACCTTTAACCAACATGGCAGTTGGTAGCAGTGCTGTGAAGTCACGCTTGGAGGTTCCGATTCCATGGGTAACAATCACTGTTTTGTCAGTCACTTTTCTGGTGGTTTGAATCCACCAGGCAGCCAATTTCACATCTGGGGCAACATCTATTCGAACATCTTCGACCTTGATGGTTGGTAGCCACCATTTTGAAAGGTCGTAGCCCACCCACTTGTTCCAGCCATCACCTGGGAATGGGCCTGAGTTGTAGTAAGAGGTGTA
>CAYOXP010000149.1:0-1731 GCA_964407995.1 uncultured Aquiluna sp. | reverse complement strand
CAGCTAGGCCTCAAAACGCCTGCTCGGGTATGATTTAGGTTCACCGTCGAAATCTTTCGTCGGCTAATTACGCCCCAGCAACCTAGGAACCTCAGTGAACCCTTCCGCTCTTTCCGAAGCCATAGTTGCAGCGCTCAACGCGCTGGTGGCTGAAGGTGCCATGCGGCTTGAGGTTCCAGAGTCCGTAGTTGTTGAGAGACCAAAAAACCGTGAGCACGGCGACTGGGCCACAAACGTTGCAATGCAGCTAGCTGGCAAAGCTGGCATGAAGCCACGCGATTTCGCGGAGGCGCTTGCGGCCAAGCTCTCAACAGTTTCTGGCATAGAGAAGATTGAAATTGCAGGTCCTGGGTTTATCAATCTTTTTGTTTCTGATTCCGCATCTGGCGCATTGGCTAAAGAGATCGTGGAGATCGGAGCGGATTACGGCAAGGGCGATTCGTATAAAGGTGTGAAGCTCAATCTTGAGTTTGTTTCTGCCAACCCAACCGGCCCAATTCACCTTGGCGGCACTCGTTGGGCAGCGGTTGGCGATTCCCTGGCTCGCGTTTTTGAGTTTGTTGGCGCCGATGTCACTCGCGAGTATTACTTCAACGACCACGGTGCTCAAATTGATCGTTTTGCCAGGTCCTTGTTGGCTAAGGCTCGCGGCCTTGAGGCACCTGAGGACGGCTATGCCGGACAATACATCCAAGAGATCGCAGATCGAGTTTTGGCCGAGACGGCTGAAGACATTCTTGCGCTAGACGATCAAACCGCTCAGGAAAAGTTCCGTGAAGCTGGAGTGGAACTTATGTTCCAGCAGATTCGCGAGTCGCTTCACTCTTTCGGTGTCGATTTCGATGTCTACTTTCACGAGAACTCTCTGTATGAATCTGGTGCAGTTGAGAAATCAATAAAGCGACTTACCGAGCTAGGCCACACCTTTGAGGCCGAGGGGGCCATCTGGCTTCGCTCGACCGAATTCGGAGACGATCGGGACCGAGTAATTATCAAGAGCGACGGCGATGCTGCCTACATTGCCGGAGACATTGCTTATTACCAAGACAAGCGCGGTCGCGGCTTTGATCGTTGCATTTACATGCTTGGGGCCGACCACCACGGCTATGTTCCCCGCATGATGGCGCTCTGTTCAGCATTTGGCGACAAGCCGGGCGAGAACATGGAGATTTTGATCGGTCAGATGGTCAATCTGGTCAAAGGCGGTGAACCGGTTCGCATGTCAAAGCGTGCGGGCAACGTTGTAACAATGGAAGACCTTGTCGACGCGGTTGGTAATGATGCTGCCCGTTACGCACTAACACGTTCTTCGATTAACTCCACATTGGATATCGACCTTGAGCAGCTGGTCAAGAAGACCAATGACAACCCAGTCTTCTATGTTCAATACGCTCACGCGAGAACTCGACAGGTTGCCAAAAATGCTGCCAGCCTCAACGTTGACGACAGCGAGTTCGAGCCATCGCTTTTAGCGCACGAAACAGAGTCAGAGCTGCTTGCGGCATTGAGCGAGTTCCCAAGGGTTGTGGCCCAAGCCGCCCAATTCCGCGAGCCTCACCGCGTTGCCCGTTACCTGGAGCAGGTGGCAGGTAGTTACCACCGTTGGTATGACAACTGTAGAGTCACTCCACTTGGCGACAAGCCGGTTGAGACCGTTCACCGCACCAGGCTTTGGCTGAATAACGCAACTGCGGTTGTGCTCAAGAACGGCCTCGGTCTTCTTGGCGTATC
>CAYOXP010000148.1:0-1759 GCA_964407995.1 uncultured Aquiluna sp. | reverse complement strand
TGAGGTCAAAGACCTGCATGAGTTTTGACCGCGCGGCTTCGGCAGTGTCAGAGGCGCGGATTACCTCGATTACTTCATCAATGTTTAGAACGGCGATCTGTAGACCCTCTAGGAGGTGCAGCCTTGCCTTCCGCCTGTCAAGTCGATTTACGCTGCGACGTCGCACAATTTCAAGGCGGTGTCCTAAGTACACCTCTAGAAGTTGCTTTAGGCTCAGCTGCTGCGGCCTGCCCGCCACCAGTGCAACGTTGTTGATGCCGAATGATTCCTCGAGCGGAGTGAATCGATATAGCGCTTCCAGGACTGAGTCCGGATCAAAGCCGGTCTTCAATTCGATAACTAGCTTGAGGCCGTTTTCACGATCGGTTAGGTCGACTACGTTGTGGATTCCTTCGAGTTTCTTAGCGCTAACGCCATCTCGAATTTTGTCAATCACACGCTCCGGGCCAACTAGGTAGGGGAGTTCTGTGACCACTAGTCCAGTCCGCCTTGGGCCCACAGACTCGACACTGACCTTTGCCCTCATGCGGAAGGTGCCGCGACCAGTTTCGTAAGCTTCGGTCAGACCTTCGCCAACCAAAGCAACTGCGCCAGATGGCAAGTCTGGGCCGGGGATGTGCTCCATGAGATCGGCCGTTGATGCATCAGGGTAAGACAACAGGTGTGTGAGAGCGGACACCACTTCCCTGAGGTTGTGTGGCGGCATGTTTGTCGCCATACCAACGGCAATGCCGCTCGCACCGTTTACCAGCAAATTAGGAAAGGCGGCGGGGAGAACTGATGGCTCAGTTAGCTGAGCGTCATAGTTGGGTTCAAAATCAACGACATCTTCATCAAGTGACTCATTTAGCAACAGCGCTGCCTGAGCGAGTCTTGCTTCGGTGTATCGAGCGGCAGCAGGCCCGTCGTCAAGGGACCCAAAGTTTCCATGGCCATCGATTAGCGGAATGCGCAGGGTGAATGGCTGCGCCATGCGCACCAAAGCGTCGTATATAGCCGAGTCACCGTGGGGGTGAAGTTTTCCCATAACTTCGCCGGTCACTCTGGCGGATTTAACGTGTCCGCGGTCCGGGCGCAGACCCATTTCACCCATCTGATAAACGATGCGTCGCTGAACCGGCTTTAGGCCATCCCGAGCGTCAGGAAGCGCTCTGGAATAGATGACAGAGTATGAGTACTCAAGAAAACTTTCACGCATTTCCTTGCCGACGTCGATGTCGACAATGCGCTCTTGTGATTCAGACATGGTTCCTGATGTGTCAAACTTGGGTTGTGCCACCGACTCTACCTGTTGTTCCCAAAGCTCTAGGGACCCTGAGGCACGTGTTTCATTCCTCACTTCTGTCGGTACAAAGAAAACAGAATCCGCTTCAACTAAAGCCGACTAAGAAGATTGTTTGCGTGCTTATAGACGGCCTGGGGGCCGAAAACATCCTTGCGAGGGCCGGCCACGCACCGTTCTTGGCCTCTCATGTTTCCGGTGGAGCTGTTTCTCACAGCGCCTTTCCGTCTACCACCAGCGCCAATATTGGTTCCTTTGCTACCGGCCTGATGCCGGGGGAGCATGGGCTGATCGGTCACGCTGTTTTTGATAGGCGGCATAGCTATCGTCTAAATCTGCTCACAGGCTGGGACAACTTCACGGATCCGGCGGTTTGGCAACCGCATCAAACTGTAAGCGAAAAGGCATTCGATGCATCTGTAGTGTGCAATGTCATAGGACATGCCGAGTATGAGCATTCTGGCTACACGAAAGCAA
>CAYOXP010000147.1:0-1773 GCA_964407995.1 uncultured Aquiluna sp. | reverse complement strand
TCGGCACGCTGCACCGGATCTGAGAATTGGCCGCGAGAAGCCATCGTGATGGTGTTCACCTCTGGCTGCCTAGCCCCTCGAGAAGCAACACATTGATGTCTGGCTTCGATCACTACGACAACGCCCTTGGCATCCAAGCCAGTCTCGATTGCATCGGCAACCTGAGCGGTGAGGTTCTCCTGAAGTTGCGGCCTGGAAGCCAAAATCTCGACCACATTTGCCAGTCTTCCTAGACCGGCAACTCGCTCGGCGGGGAGGTACGCGATGTGGGCGACACCGGTGAATGGCAGCAAGTGGTGCTCACAAATTGAAACCAGTTCGATGTCTTTGAGGATCACAGCCTCGTTGTGCTCAGCCGGAAAAGTGTCGCCAAGTGCAGCAAGTGGATCTTGGCCAATTCCTTTAAAGAACGAAGCGTAGGCATCCGCTACTTTTTCAGGTGTTGCTGCTAGCTCACTGCGGTCAGGGTCTTCTCCGATTGCGAATAAAAGCTCCCTGACGGCCTGACGGATGCGCTCAGTCTGCACTTTCTTCCTTGGCTTCTGGCTTCGGCTCTTCAGGGAGCGCCTCAAGTTCTTTCACCTTGCGCTTTGGAACTGCAATTGGGCCCTTGGTTGATACCGATCGCTTTGTAGAAGAGCGCCAGGTCGAGCGCTCGGGAAGCTTTTTGATTGTTTTGAAGAGCTTTGCAATCTCGTCTTGGTTCAGGGTTTCCTTCTCCAGGAGAGCCTTGGCTAATCTGTCCAAAATGACACGGTTCTGAGTCAGAGCCTTGTGTGCCTCGTCGAGCGCCGAATCCAAAATCGCACGAATCTCGATGTCAACCTGCTGGGCAAGCTCATTCGAGTGATCACGATGGGTCGCCAACTCACGACCCAAGAATGGCTCAGAGCTTCCGCTACCAAGAGAGATGGCGCCAACCTTTTGACTCATGCCGTACTTGGTGACCATGGTCCTTGCAATGTTGGTTGCCTTTTCAAAGTCGTTCGAGGCTCCAGTGGTTGGATCCTTAAAAACAATTTCTTCAGCAATTCGGCCACCCATTGCATATGCAATTTGATCTAGCAGCTGGTTTCGAGTAACCGAGTAACGATCTTCTAGTGGCATAACCATGGTGTAGCCAAGAGCTCGACCTCGAGGCAAAATAGTGATCTTGGTGACCGGGTCTGAGTGGTTCAAGCTGCCAGCAACGAGCGCGTGGCCTGCCTCGTGATAGGCGGTGATTAATCTCTCCTGATCGCGCATCAGAGTCGACTTCTTTTGTGGGCCACCGATTACTCGGTCGATTGCCTCATCAATAATTTCGTTGTCAATTACCTTGCGGTTTAGACGCGCAGCCAACAGTGCGGACTCATTCAAGACGTTTGCTAGATCTGCACCGGTAAAGCCAGGAGTGCGGCGTGCAACAAGCTCCAGGTTGACATCTTCGGCCAACGGCTTGTTCTTTGCGTGAATAGAGAGGATCTGCTCGCGACCCTTCAGATCCGGTGCGCTAACTCCAACCTGGCGGTCAAAACGACCAGGGCGCAAAAGGGCAGGGTCTAGAACGTCTGGACGGTTCGTGGCAGCAATCAGAATCACGTTGGTGTTGGTGTCAAAACCATCCATTTCAACCAATAGCTGGTTTAGGGTCTGCTCTCGCTCATCGTTACCGCCACCAATTCCGGTTCCACGGTGACGACCAACAGCGTCGATCTCGTCAACAAAGATGATCGCCGGAGCAGATTGCTTGGCCTGCTCAAAAAGGTCTCGGACTCGAGAAGCTCCAACACC
>CAYOXP010000146.1:0-1784 GCA_964407995.1 uncultured Aquiluna sp. | reverse complement strand
CACTCTCTTGAGGTTGCTCAAGTCGGTAGAGAGCTGGCGTCGGTATTGGGTATTGATCCTGACCTTGTCGACATGGCATGTTTGGCTCATGACCTTGGTCACCCACCCTTTGGTCACAACGGCGAATCCGCATTGAACTTCTGGGCTGCAGACGTTGGCGGGTTTGAAGGCAACGCACAGACTTTCCGTATTCTGACTCGACTTGAGCCAAAAATTTACGACCCAAGCGGCCGCTCAAGAGGTCTAAACCTCACGCGAGCCTCCCTTGATGCAGCAACGAAATATCCGTGGAGACTGAGTGAGGCTTCAGACTTCGGCAACTCAGTGAAGTTTGGTGTTTACGAAGACGACCTAGAGGTATTCCACTGGATGCGCCACGGATCGCCAGAAGGTGCTAAGTGCGTTGAGGCTCAAATCATGGACTTCGCCGATGATGTTGCCTACTCGGTTCACGACTTCGAAGATGCAATTGTTGAGGGGTTCATCGATCCTTCAGCAATCTCTGACCCTGCCGCCCGAGAAGAACTAATCGAAGAGGTCGGCAAATGGTCGGGTGGCATGCTTGCAAAGGTTCAGCTTGAAGAAGCCTTCGATCTGCTTGTGGATTCGCACTATTGGCTCTATAGCTTCGATGGTTCTCCGCGTCACCTTGCGCAGTTGAAAAACCTAACCAGTGACTTAATCGGATCATTCGTCTCTAGAACAACGGATTCGATTCTGGAGAATGCTTCCCGAGCCAGCCTAACCAGATACCGCGCTGGTGTGATCATCCCGTCTAAGGTGCGCAGCGAGATAGCGGTCCTCAAGGGCATCGTTGCCTCTCAGGTGATGACTCATAATTCACGCGCCCGCTACTACGAGGAGCAGAGGGAGCTTCTGATTGAGCTTGCCGGCAAATTGCTTGAGACCGGTGAGGAGCACCTGGATTCGATTGCTAAAGAAGCCTGGCAACAAGCATCGAGTGACGTGGCAAAGAAGCGTGTAATTGTTGACCAGGTGGCCTCACTTACCGATCCAGCGGCAATAGCCCTGCATGCAAAACTAACGGCCTAGGATTCGTACATGGCCGGAAGAGTAAAGCAAAACGACATTGAGGAGCTGAAGGCCAAGCTCGACATTGTCGAAGTGGTTGGCTCCTACGTTTCACTTAAGCCTGCAAGCGCCGGCAGCTTCAAGGGGCTTTGCCCTTTTCATTCGGAGAAGTCACCGAGCTTCAATGTTCGAGCTAACCCTGCGTTCTACCACTGCTTTGGTTGCGGAGCGGGTGGCGATGTTTACAAGTTCATCCAAGAGATTGAGCACATTGGTTTTACCGAAGCCGTCGAGAAGTTGGCCGAGAAGGCTGGTTACCAGCTGACTTACGATGAGGGTTCGGCTCAAGAGCAGAGTTCACGATCCCGACTATTGGCTGCCAACCAGCAGGCGGCTCAGTTCTATCAAAATCAATTGAAATCTTCAGAGGGTGAAACCGCTGTCAAGTTCTTGCACTCGCGCGGATTTGATGACAATGCGATTGCGCACTTCGGAATTGGTTATGCACCCAAGGGCTGGCAGGGGCTGCTCGAGAATTTGAAGTCAGCCGGGTTCACCCTGGAGGAATTGACAACTGCCGGTTTAGCCATGCCGAGCGAGAAGGGCGGCTATGACCGCTTTCGTGGGCGGGTACTGTGGCCCATCAAGGATGCCAATGGGCAGGTGCTTGGCTTTGGTGCTCGGAAACTTTACGAAGACGATCAAGGGCCTAAATACTTAAACACTCCCGAAACTCCGATTTATCACAAGGG
>CAYOXP010000145.1:0-1803 GCA_964407995.1 uncultured Aquiluna sp. | reverse complement strand
ACCCCTGCAAAGGTCATCAAGGGCAAGAAGATGCCTGGCCGCATGGGTGCTGACCGCGTAACCACCTTGAACCTAGTGCTACATGGCGTAGACCTAGAGCGTGGTCTATTGCTAATCAAGGGTGCCGTACCAGGTCCTAAGGGCCAGTTGGTATTCGTACGCAACGCCGTGAAGGAGAGCAACTAATGCCTACCGTTGACGTTATTGACGTAAAGGGCAAGAAGTCTGGCTCTGTCGATCTGCCTGAGGGCCTATTCGACGTTCAGACCAACGTTCCACTAATCCACCAGGTTGTTGTTGCTCAGCTAGCAGCAGCTCGCCAGGGAACTCAGTCTGCGCTTCGTCGTGGTGAGGTTTCTGGTTCTGGCAAGAAGCCTTTCAAGCAGAAGGGTACCGGCCGCGCTCGTCAGGGTTCGGTTCGTATGCCTCAGCACCGCGGTGGTGGCGTAATCCACGCTCCAAAGCCTCGCGACTACTCACAGCGCACCCCTAAGAAGATGATTGTTGCTGCTCTTCGCGGCGCACTATCTGACCGCGCTCGTAATGGCCGCGTTCACATCATCGACCAGTTCGCACTGGGTGAGCAGCCATCGACCAAGGCAGCAGCAGCTTTCTTGGCTCAGGTTGCAACCAGCAAGAACATCTTGGTTGTGCTAGACCGCTCAGACGAGCTGTCTTACAAGTCACTGCGTAACCTGCACACCGTTCACGTAATTGCTGTTGACCAGCTAAACGCTTACGACGTGCTACACGCAGACGACATCGTTTTCACTGCAAGTGCAATTACTCAGTACGTTGAGGCAGCTGCACGCACCGAGGAGGCAAACGCATGAGCGCCGTAAACAAGGACCCACGCGACGTCATCATCAAGCCGATTATCTCTGAGAAGAGTTACTCGCTGATTGACGAAGGTAAGTACACCTTCGAGGTTGACCCTCGCTCGAACAAGACCGAGATCAAGCAGGCCGTTGAGTCAATCTTCAACGTGAAGGTAGACACCATCAACACCCTGAACCGTCAAGGCAAGACCCGCCGCACCCGCTTCGGACTAGGTAAGCGCAAGGACACCAAGCGTGCCATTGTGACCCTGAAGTCGGGCTCCATCGACATCTTTACCTACATCGGATAAGGGGTAGGACAAAATGGCAATTCGTAAGTACAAGCCAACGACTCCAGGTCGTCGTGGTTCATCTGTTGCAGACTTTGCAGAGATCACCCGCTCGACTCCTGAGAAGTCATTGCTAAAGCCGCTACCTAAGACCGGTGGCCGTAACTCATCTGGTCGCGTGACCACTCGTCACATCGGTGGTGGCCACAAGCGCCAGTACCGCGTGATCGACTTCCGTCGCAACGACAAGGATGGCGTTCCAGCGAAGGTTGCACACATCGAGTACGA
Source organism: uncultured Aquiluna sp. (assembly GCA_964407995.1). Classification (GTDB taxonomy): domain Bacteria; phylum Actinomycetota; class Actinomycetes; order Actinomycetales; family Microbacteriaceae; genus Aquiluna. The sequence goes on along the minus strand of CAYOXP010000145.1, from coordinate 407 downwards.
CCCAAACCGTACCGCTCGTATTGCGCTTCTGCACTACATCGATGGCACCAAGCGCTACATCTTGGCTCCAAACAAGCTAAAGCAGGGCGATGCAATTGAGCAGGGTCCTCAGGCTGACATCAAGCCAGGTAACAACTTGCCACTGCGCAACATCCCAGTGGGTACCGTTGTGCACGCAATCGAGCTAAAGCCAGGCGGCGGTGCCAAGATGGCCCGTTCAGCAGGTGCTTCAGTTCGTCTGGTTGCTAAGGATGGCCCTAACGCACAGCTTCGTCTACCTTCAGGTGAAATCCGCAACGTAGATGCAAACTGCCGTGCAACCATCGGTGAAGTTGGCAACGCAGAGCAGTCCAACATCAACTGGGGTAAGGCCGGCCGTAAGCGCTGGAAGGGCGTTCGCCCAACCG
>CAYOXP010000144.1:0-1806 GCA_964407995.1 uncultured Aquiluna sp. | reverse complement strand
AAACCCAAAGGAACTGGAAAATTGCAAATGATGCAATCGCCGGAACGGACATTGGCAGCACCAGTCTCCAGAAAATCTGGTAGTAGCTAGCTCCATCTACACGCGCCGCTTCGATCAGAGATGTTGGGAGCGAAAGCATGTAGTTACGCAGGATGTAAATCGCCAAAGGTAGAGCAAAGGCGGAGTGCACAACCCATGCACTGGCATAAGTACCAGTGAGTTCAATATCAAGGGTCTTCTGAACCCACACCATTCCCTTGAGAACCGGGATTAGCGCTGACTGAAGCGGAATAACCATTAGACCGACCAAGATCGCAAAGTAAATCTCTTTGCCCTTGAAGTTCAGGAACGTGAACGCATAAGCCGCATTGGCTGCAATCATCAGCGGTAACACCACCGAAGGAATGGTGATGGCGATTGTGTTTACCAGAGAATCAAGCATTCCGGATTCAAAAGCGTTCGTGTAGGCGTCTAGTGACCAAACGGTGCCAAGTGGGTTTACAAGCGCGTCCCAGAATGGAGACACCTCGGCTTCGGATCGTTGACGTAGCGAGGTAATCAGCAAACCGACGGTTGGCAATGACCAAATTGCGACCAGGATTAGCAGAGAGATGGTGCTGCCGAGGTTTAGCTTCTTCAGGTTGTTCGTAAGTTTTCTCATCGAAGTGTCTCCTGCTGCTTAACTGTTCTGATCTGCAGGTAAACCAGCGGTGTGATCAGAAGCACTAGAACCATCACGATGGCTGACGCGCCTCCAGTGTTGGAATTTTCGAAGTAAACGCGGTACCACTCAAAGGCCATAACGCTGGTGTTGAAGTTACCTCCGGTCATCGCAAGAACGATGTCGAAGATCTTCATAACCATGATCAAAACGGTTACGAATACCGACATGATCGAACCCCAAACCTGAGGCAGGATAACCTGACGGAAAACCTGGAAGGCGTTTGCACCATCAATGCGTGCGGCCTCAATCGTCTCCTCAGGCACGGCTTTAATGGCGGCCGAGATGATCACCATCGAGTAGCCGACCTGTAGCCAGACAACAACTGCCATAAGTAGGAAGCTGTTGATGTGGAACATGTCAAGTTGAATAACCGGTTTGGGCTCTTCAACTCCTAGCCACAATTGAATCTGCTGAGCAAGACCAATCACTGGTCGACCAGGTGCTGAGTAGGCGTAAAGGTAAGACCAAATGGTTGACGCAGCCACGAAGCTGATTGCCATCGGCATGAAAATTAGAGACTTGAAAATCTTTTCGCGGGTTGGACCCACGTTGTTGCCTAGGGTTGCAACCAAAGTTCCAAACATAACGGTGATTGCAGGCACGAACATAACCCAGAGCAAGTTGTTTAGCATGATGGCCAAGAAGTTAGGGTCGCTGAAGATTTCTATGTAGTTGTCGAAGCCTACCCAGTTGGACTTCTTACCCTTCAGCTCCATGAAAGACCAGACGATGGTTTGTAAGAAAGGCACAATCGAAACCAGGAGCAGCAACACTGCTGCAGGGGTCACGAAAGCCCAAACATTAGCCTTGGCTGCAAGTTTTTTAGGAAGCAGCGAAATCAAAAAATTGAGTAGCCAGTAAAGGCCATAGCTGGCAGCAACGCCAATGACTATGGCGACTAGGCCGAAAAGAATGTCACCCATGTTTTATTCTCCACACGCTGGGTTTGTAACTGTTATTCACTTTGTTCCTAAAAGGAACGGTTGTCAAACTGAAAAGAGAGATGGCGCCAGCCCCATTTCTGGAGCTGGCGCCATCTGACTATTTCAACTTAGGTTCGTATTCGACTTAGTACTTTGAGT
>CAYOXP010000143.1:0-1871 GCA_964407995.1 uncultured Aquiluna sp. | reverse complement strand
CACCGACCTAACAGGTATGACCACGGCAAATGCGTCAATGCTGGATGAGTCAACCGCCGTGGTCGAGGCGATGCTGGTTGCCAAACGAAACTCAAAGAGCGAATCAAACATCTTCTTTGCCGACGAGGATCTCTTCCCCCAAACCAAGTCGCTACTTGAACACCGAGCCGAGCCGTTGAATATCGTGGTTCGTTATTTCGATGCGCACAACCCAAGCTAGCTAGATGAAGAAGCATTCGGTTGCGTGGTTCAGTACCCAGGCGCAACAGGCAGAATTCCAGACTTCAAGCAGATTGCCGACAAGATCCACGAACTTGGTGGCATGGCTATCGCCACCGCCGACCTGATGGCGATGACACTTATTACTCCTCCAGGAGAACTTGGTGCCGACGTGGTTTGCGGCACCACCCAAAGATTTGGTGTTCCGATGGGATTCGGCGGCCCTCACGCAGGTTATCTCGCGGTTCGACAAGGCCTGGAGCGCACAATGCCAGGTCGCCTGGTGGGAGTATCGGTTGATGCGGAAGGTGCTCCGGCATACAGGCTCACTCTGCAAACCCGCGAGCAACACATCAGAAGAGAAAAAGCGACTTCTAATATCTGCACAGCTCAGGTGCTGCTTGCGGTGATGGCTGGAATGTATGCGGTTTATCACGGTCCTAATGATCTAAAAGCCATCGGCCAGGAGATTCACGATAAGGCCAGTGCACTCGCAAAGGTTCTTGGCGAGATTGGCATCAAGGTCCACAACCAGAACTTCTTCGACACCATTCGAGTTTCCAGCGCAAAAGCCGACGAATTCTATGAGGCGGCCAGGTCTAAAGAGTTGACCATGTTGAGGGTTGACGCTGAAACACTTGGTATCTCGATTGATGAATCAACGACATGGAGTCACCTTGCTGAACTAGCTGCTGCCTTTGGAGCAAGAGCACCTAGGCCAGAAGATGCTCAGAATCATCTCGCATTTGCCAGATCCAGCGCATACCTACAACACCCAGTCTTTAATACTCACCACTCTGAGACAGCGATGCTTCGCTATCTCAAGCGCCTCGGTGACTATGACTACGCACTTGACCGAGGCATGATCCCTCTGGGCTCCTGCACCATGAAGCTCAACTCGGTTACCGAGATGGAAGCTGTCACCTGGCCGGAGTTCGCGTCTCTTCACCCGTTTGCCCCTGCCGAAGACACACTTGGTTACCAAGAACTGATTGCAGAACTCAGCTCCTGGCTTAGCGACATAACCGGCTACGAAGCCGTCTCGCTTCAACCAAACGCTGGTAGCCAGGGCGAGCTCGCTGGTCTTCTCGCAATTCGTGGCTACCACCGATCACGCGGTGACTACCAGCGCAACCTCTGCCTGATCCCATCTTCAGCCCATGGCACCAATGCGGCGAGCGCCGTGCTGGCTGGCATGGAGGTTGTAGTTGTGAACTGCGATGAAAACGGAAACGTTGACCTAGGAGATTTGAAACTCAAGATCATCGATGCAGGCGAAGAGCTGGCAGCGCTCATGATTACCTATCCATCAACTCACGGGGTTTACGAAGAGGCTGTAGTCGACATTTGCGACATGGTTCACGCTGCAGGTGGCCAGGTCTACATCGATGGCGCAAACACCAACGCGGTAGTTGGCTTTGCAAAGTTCGGTGAATTTGGTGGGGACGTGAGCCACCTCAATCTGCACAAGACTTTTGCCATCCCGCACGGTGGTGGTGGTCCAGGTGTTGGTCCAGTTGTAGCAAGGCCACATTTGAAAGACTTCCTACCAGGCCACTCAATGCCTCCGGTAGAGCTTCCAAACTACGGCCCGATCTCAGCCGCTCCTTTTGGTTCGGCCTCAATCTTGCCTATCTCTTGGGCATACATTC
>CAYOXP010000142.1:0-1876 GCA_964407995.1 uncultured Aquiluna sp. | reverse complement strand
GTCAGATTTGCGATTATTTGGCAACTGAGAGTTCTCGTCGTCGAAATAAAACAAATCCCGCCCATCAAAAAGGCGAGCAGCAGTTCTATTGAGACGCATTACAAACCTTTCCAAATCTAAGTTCCAAGGTTACCCAAACGACTTTCAGAATTGAACACTTTTGAACGATTTTGTTCATTTCAATTCGATAAACAAACACCTGCCTGGCAATACGCTGTATTCGTGCAGAGCTTCGTTGAGATCGCCATGGGCAAGTCCAGGGCCAAAATCGGCCTTACTGGTGCAGCGTTGATCGGTCTTAGCCTCGAAGGCATTGAGGTTATTCCAGACATCGATAATCCAGTCTCTACCTATGCCGGAAGCTTGCTAGCACCCTGGCCCAACCGCATAGCTGGCGGCGTCTATTGTGCAAGTGGCAGCAGCTATACACTTTCCGCCGGAGATGGCCGTGGAAATGCACTTCACGGTTTAGTTTTCGATCGGGTGGCTAAGGTCGAACGCCTATCGGATTCTAAGGTCACCCTCGTGAGCGATATCGAACCAGTCGAGGGCTATCCGTTTCAAATGGAGGTGCGCTCAACCTTTGAGATCTTTGAGAATCAAATTCGAATCAACTATTCGTTGAAAAATCTTTCCAATGCTGACGCGCCAGCGGGCATTGGTGCTCATCCTTATTTCCCGTTCGATGAGAACACAATGATCGAGGTTTTGGCGAGTAGCTACTCGGTACATGGCAAAGACATGATTCCAGTTGAAGAGCGAAACATATCAGATTTGCAACTTGGTAGAGGTCGTCAGAAATTGGTCCAGGACCTCGAGCTAGATACGCAGTTTTCAGAATTTAGTGGCGAAGTTGGTGGGGTCATCGCCCGACTGATCTATCCAACTTTTGCAGTTGAGGTAACGCAGGAGCCGGTCGGCTGGGCCATGTTCTATACGGCGAAGGACTACCCATGGCAAAAAGGCGTGGGGGGTGCGATTGCGATAGAGCCGCAGACCTGCGCAGTTGATGCCTTCAACAATGGCAAAGGGGTCGTGATTTTAAAGCCTGGTGAGGCGCTTGATCTCAGTTGGGGAGTGCGGTTGTTGGCCGATTAGCCTGCACGACGAGCACGAGCGTAACGACGCTTTAGAGAGCGACGCTCGTCCTCTGAGAGGCCGCCCCAAACACCAGTGTCCTGGTTCTCTTTGATTGCATACTCAAGGCAGTTGGCGGCGACGTTGCATTGACGACAGATTGACTTTGCTTGCTCGATTTGCTCAAGAGCTGGTCCAGTGTTACCCACTGGGAAGAAGAGCTCTGGATCTTCGTTTAGGCATCGAGCCTGGTTTAGCCAAGTCATATCCATAGTGTTCTGTTATTCCTAAGTTTTGAAACAGGACGCCCGCAGGTTTTGCGGGTAGAGTCGCATTTGCAACCCGAAAAGGGTTTCACACCCAGCCCCAGAAATCAAGAGTTAATTTGTTCACTGACAACGTAAGAGTCCGAATTGCAGCACTGATAATCGGCCTGCAGTCAGCTGTTCTATGGGCCCTGGCGGTGTGGTCAGTGATCAGCATTTTTGCCGGTGACACCCTGTCTCTAACAAGTGCCTGGTTCCTAACCGGCATGCTTTTGGCCGGTGGTATTTGGACTGCAAACATCGCTATTGGAGTGACCAGATTTAGTCGTCGTTCCCACACCCCGGCCATGATCATCCAGCTGTTGATTGCTTCGATTGGCGTGGCAAGTTTTGGCGGGCAGTATGGGAACTTTGGTTTGGGTGCACTCTTGCTATTGCCAAGTGCAATAGCTTTTTATTTATTGTTTTCTAAACCAGTTCGCGAGCGATTCAAGAGCGAGCTAGGAGAGTAGTCGCAATAGCATTTTGGTGTG
>CAYOXP010000141.1:0-1889 GCA_964407995.1 uncultured Aquiluna sp. | reverse complement strand
AAAGCCGGTAAGAGCACACTTTTGATTCGTGCTGAAACCGAACAAGATTTGCTTAGCCGGGATGCCGGCTATACGGGCGGGAAGGCCTAGATCATGGAAATCGCGTATCGACCGCTGCGCATAGCTTTGCTTGGTGCAGGATCTGTCGGCTCTCAGGTTGCCAGACTTCTGCTTGAAAATAAAGAAGAGCTAGGGCTACGTGTTGGCGCCGAGCTGCAGCTAATCGGCATCGCGGTTCGCAATCTTGATTCCAAGCGAAATGCTGATTTACCAAAAGAGCTATTCACCACAGATGCCGAGACTCTTATCAACAGCGCCGACATTGTGATTGAGCTGATGGGCGGCATCGATCCTGCTCGTAAGTATGTGACGCAGGCGCTTAACTCAGGTGCTGACGTAATCACTGCAAACAAGGCCTTGATCGCAGCCCACGGAACTGAGCTTCTGGACTTAGCAGAGCAGCTTGGTGCACAGCTTTACTACGAGGCCGCGGTTGGTGGTGCGATTCCAATTATTCGTCCACTCCGTGAGTCGCTGGCAGGTGACAAGGTGAACAAGGTGATGGGTATCGTAAACGGAACCACCAACTTCATCCTCGACCGCATGGAATCAACTGGCGCTTCATTCGAAGATGCTCTCAAAGAGGCGCAGGATTTGGGCTACGCAGAGGCAGACCCGACCGCAGATGTTGAGGCTTACGATGCGGCGAGCAAGGCAGCAATTCTTGCTTCCCTCGCTTTCCACAGCGAGGTACCTGTAGAGAAGGTTTACCGCGAAGGTATTACCAAAATCACAGCACTGCAGATTGAGACTGCGCGCGAGGCTGGCTACGCCGTGAAGCTTTTGGCGATTTGTGAGCGCATCGAAGCCACCGAGGAACACCCGGAAGGCATCGTTGTGCGCGTTCACCCAACTTTGATTCCAGACGAGCACCCGCTAGAGGCAGTTCGCGGTGCCTATAACGCAGTATTCGTTGAGGCCGAAAGTGCTGGCCAGTTGATGTTCTACGGTGCAGGAGCCGGCGGCCCTGAAACTGCATCCGCCGTATTGGGCGACCTCGTTGGTGCTGCAAAGCGCTGGATCGCAGGTGGTCCTGGTATTGCAGATTCGGTTCACGCCAACCTAGAGGTGCTACCAGTTCAGGCCATCAGCACGAGATTCCAAATTACGCTTCACGTGAATGACCTACCTGGTGTTTTGGCATCGATTGCAACCGTATTCGCTTTGCACGGCGTGAGCGTTGAAACCGTAGATCAGAATGCCGCAACCAAAGACTCAGGCGCGCTGTTGACAATCATGACCCATGCTGCAAGCGAAAAGGATTTGGAGGCAGTGGTTGAGGATCTTCACTCAAACGCAGCCGTCCAGAAAGTGGACTCGGTAATCCGAGTGGAGGGAATCTAATGGCACACCAATGGCGCGGAGTTATTCGCGAGTATTTCGACCGTCTTCCTTTTACCCAGGACGACCCAATCGTCACCCTAGGTGAGGGTGGCACGCCACTGATTCCGGCACCCGCACTTGCCAAGCTGCTTGATGTTGGCACCGTGCACCTGAAGTTTGAAGGTATGAACCCAACCGGCTCATTCAAAGACCGCGGTATGACTACCGCCGTTTCAAAGGCCAAGGGTAAAGGTGCCAAAGCTGTTATCGCGGCATCGACCGGCAACACATCGGCTTCTGCAGCGGCTTATGCCGTCGCGGGTGGAATGCAGGCGGTTGTCCTAGTTCCTGCGGGAAAGATTTCTTGGGGCAAGCTGTCACAAGCTGTTGCACACAAGGGTCAGATTCTGCAGGTCAAGGGCAACTTTGATGACTGCCTGCGCCTTGCACGCGAACTAAGCGAAAACTACCCAGTGTTCTTGGTGAACTCAGTAAACCCTGATCGC
>CAYOXP010000140.1:0-1897 GCA_964407995.1 uncultured Aquiluna sp. | reverse complement strand
TGCTGCGAGAAGTTACAAGCTGAGCCAGGCCACCGGGGTGGGACCTTGCAAGATCAACCTGGCCGAACGTAGATAGCTCAAAACTTATAAGCGGGTTTGTGCCACCGATCTGATTCAGATCGCTACGCAGCTTTTCAATAAAACCAGCTTCCACGCCCAAATCCTAAGAGCCATCGGCCTGAATCAGGCGATGGCTCTCGGATGGGTAAAGAATCTCTAGTGCTTGGTTAGTTTGAGAATCTTTAGATTGAGTGCGACAAATCTGAAGAACTGAAATAACAAATTCTTGGACTGGCGTTTTTGCTTTTCATTCATTTTTCTACTCCGGAATCTTCGACCAGCCAGGTAGCCACTTGGCCTTGTAAATAAACATGGTGTGGAGTAATCGCTTAATCCAGTGGCCGGCAAGCCCGAGTTCACCCGATGTGATATCTAGATTGCGACCAGTCTCTGGGTATTTGAGTTTGTCGGGGACAATCGGTCCCATAGTGATCGTTGCAGCACCGCCGCGAAGCATGTCGGCACCCACCGAAGCAATGCAGGCAGCACCCATGTCAGCCATGGAAGCGTGCTTGGCAGGAGCAGCCCAGTCGCCAGATTTGATTCGCTTGGCGATCGTCTCGGCAACAGTGCGCCCCTGGACGCCCGCAGGCATTCCAGTGCGAGGTGGTGCCGGAGCGACTGGGTTTCCAGTAGGAGTTTGATTGGGCTTCGAGATCGCGTGCGGCGGAGCAAAGGCAATTCCCGCGGCAAATACATTTGCGTAGTCAGGATTTTCGTAGGTCTTTGGCCAATCGGCCGCCGTCCACTCTTCGTATGGCTTTTGGGTGTAGTCGGCATCTACCTTCATAAACCCGTTAGGAGCAAACACTTTCGAAGTGATGTCGCCACCATTTTGATCATAGGCCTTCATCTCGACACCGCGGAATGGAGGCAGGAGCATTGCAAAGTCGAATTTCTGAGAACCCAAGGTTCCATCGATTTTCTCAAAGTGAACCTCACCTTGATCGACCCTGGTCACGTGAGCCTTATCAATTACCTTGACGCCGCGCTCTTGGAAGAGATCAGTCATCCACTGCTCTGAGGTGACCATGCTGCCTTTGATGTTGAAGGTCATGCCGCCTACACCGAAGTCGCCAAGTTCTGATTCGTTGGTTAGGTAGATGATTTCAGCTTTGTCACGAACTCCGGCCATGCGAACCTCGTGCTCAACGTTGAAGACATACTCAAATGCAGCACCTTCGCAAGTGCAGGCACCATGACCCATGCCGACAACCAATGTGCGGTTTTCGCCGGCCTTCATCTTTGCAATTTCAGCTTTGAGCGCCTTGGCTGTTTCGTTGGCATGCCCATAGGTGCAAACCGAAAGCGAGTTACCTTGATCCGGGCCTAGGCCTGGAGTTAGATCAAACCGGAGCTGTGGGCCAGTGGCATTGATCAAAAAGTCGTAGCGAAGCTTTGCGGTTTCACCGGCTTTGTCTTGCGAGGTGTAGACAATGTCAACCGCACCGGTTGAATCCCCCGCATCACCCTCTGGCCAAATTGCAACCGCCTTGGCCTGATGGAAATTGATTTTCTTGCGCTTGTAGATCGGGGCGAGTGGGAAGACAACCTGGTCTGGTTTCATCTTTCCAACGCCTACCCAGATGTTTGAAGGGATCCAGTTCCACTTCGAATTCGGGGTAACAACAGTTATCTCGTGCTTGTTGCCCAGCAGCCGCTTTGCATGCTGTGCTGCGGTGTGTCCAGCCACACCAGCACCGAGAATGAGGACTCGAGCCATTAGAACCTCTATTCATAATTGGTTACCAAACACTCTACAACTTAAATGGACTAAGTCCTGTAAATGTTTTATTAGATAACCTAGTACACGGTCTTGGCCTCGTAGCTCAGTGGA
>CAYOXP010000139.1:0-1909 GCA_964407995.1 uncultured Aquiluna sp. | reverse complement strand
GTCCTGAAGTAGCTGACGCTGGACTCTGGCTAGCTTGTTGATTACCTCAACCATGTGAACAGGAATACGGATCGTTCTAGCCTGGTCGGCCATTGCACGGGTAATCGCCTGACGGATCCACCAAGTGGCATAGGTCGAGAACTTGTAGCCCTTGGTGTAGTCAAACTTTTCGACGGCGCGAATAAGACCAAGGTTTCCCTCCTGGATTAGATCCAAGAACTGCATTCCACGACCGGTGTAACGCTTAGCCAGAGAGACCACGAGACGAAGGTTGGCCTCGAGAAGGTGGCTCTTCGCGCGAGCACCGTCCTTCACAACCCAGGTAAGGTCACGACGCTCTGCAGGGGCTAGATTCTTTGCTGTAGCAAGGCGCTCCTCGGCAAACAGACCGGCTTCGATGCGCTTTGCAAGCTCAACTTCGAGCTCTGCGTTTAGTAGCGCTACCTTACCGATCTGCTTTAGGTAATCCTTAACCGGGTCAGCAGTCGCACCCGAGATGGTTAGATTCTGAACTGGAATGTCGTCATCGTCACCGCTTAGGACCAAAAGGTCTGCAGGGATGGTGATGGACTCGGTAGCGGTTTCGGAATCCTCGTCCTTATTCTCGTCTGAGGCAAGGTCGACGTTCTCTTGAGCCTCAGCGACAATGTCTTCTACAGACTCGATCTCCTCGTCGTCTTCGATTTCTTCCTCGTCATCGGCGGCCGCAGCAGACTTAGCCTTGGAGGCTTTAGCTTTCGGCTTAGTTGACTTGGCGGTTGCCTTCGATACAGTTGCGATGATGACCTCTTTTTCGGGCAGACTTTAAACCCTTGTCAAGTCGTCGAGGACCTGAAAGGGTTTAGGGGCTAATTATGCCACAAAAATGGCGTATTATCACCCATTTTGAGATATTTCTCAAAATGCGCGCTACTCCTGCGAATCACTCCGGCGCATAGAGGCAAGATAACGCTCGAGCTCCTCAGCAATTTCGTCGGCACTCGGCGGCGGTGTAGCAGGTTTTCCGATCGGTGCCTTTGATGGGCCAGTGCCAGATGAATAACTTTGCTCCAAGGTTGCTACCAGTTTCGCAAGCTCCGCATTCTCCTGAATTTGGTTATCGACCTTGGCGTTGAATTTAGCTGCACGATCGCGAATCTCATCCGATGGAAAAACCAGACCCGTCGCAGAGCTGATTAGCTCTAAGCCGGTTACCGCAGCAGATGGCACTTCGTTGTCAGCAAGATAGTGCGGAACCAGCAACACAAACCCACAGGTTGGCAAACCGACCGAAGTTAGGCGGTATTCAAGAAGGTGAATCACGTTTCCTGGTACTTGAGTCTGCGGCTTCCACTCTGAGTAACGTTCAATCATGTCTTGCCGATTGCCCGAGACAGTTATTCCCGTCGGCCTTGTGTGCGGGATCGGGAACGGAATTGAGTGAACCCAGGTCATCGAGGTCACCTCTAAATCCGCAACCAAATCCTCAATCGCATCGGCGAATGCTTCCCACTTGAAATCAGGCTCATAACCCTCTAGTAGCAGAAACTTCTGCTCGGTCTCATCTTCCACGAGATAGATAGCCAAGGTTTGCGGCTCGTAGCTCTCGATGTGATCCTTTTCGAAGAAGAGGATTGGTCTGCGAGAGCGGTAATCAAGAAGTTGATCGTTATCGAATCGAATCAATAACTCGTTGTCTAAGTTTGCGAAGAAATGCTCGCTCAGCTGAGCGATTGAGCTTCCGGAATCGGTGAAACCGGAAAGCATCGCGACCATTGGCAGACCTTTTGCTCGATCGATATCTCCGTAAACGTGGAACAATTCCATGACCTCAGACTAACTCACCTATGCTGATGACGTGATTAACGTTGTCGTCTCTCAATCAACCCCAACCACCCAATACCAGCTGGCTATTCCTTATGCCAAAGAG
>CAYOXP010000138.1:0-1917 GCA_964407995.1 uncultured Aquiluna sp. | reverse complement strand
CGCTGGACCCTTCCAATTGGTTCAGCAACATTCGCCATTCCGGCTGGCGTTCGCGAAGGCGAAGTCATCGCCCAGGCACTATTCTCTTGATGTGCTCATAGCCCTTAGTCGATCAGCTAGGGGCTTAGTCATCCCCTCTGGCGAGGGCATGAACAAAAAAGTCCTCCTCACCTACATTCTCATCATCGCGTTTTCGATGAGCCTGATCCCATACTCAATTGACCCTTTCCTGCCTGCCTTTCCGGCAATGGGTGAGTTCTTCGGGGTTGACCACGGCACCATTCAGGCTTCATTTGCCGGGGTCACAATGGGCCTTGCCTTAGGGCAGCTAATCTCTGGCCCGATATCAGATGCTTTCGGCAGAAGGCCACTTTTGCTGGTCGCAACCTTTGGGTATGCAGTATCAACCATCGCAATTTTCTTCTCACCAAACATTGAGAGCTTCATGGTGCTTCGCTTCACCATGGCGATGTTTGCGGCAACTGGCGATGTGGTGGCCAGGGCGGTAGTTAGAGACCTATTCCGTGGGCAGCCGATGGCCGACTTCCTCTCTAAGGTCTTCATCATTCAGGCGCTGTCCCCGATCCTTGGGCCCTTGGTTGGATCACAGGTTGTGAACGCAGCACCTTGGCAATACGCATTCTTGGTTTTCGGCGGCTTCGGTATTTTGACCGCGGGGCTAGCCCTGCTTTTTATTGTCGAGACTCTGCCGGTTGCCCAGCGGCGCTCGCAAAGCGTGATGGGCCTTTTGCGAGGCTTCAGGTCAGTGGTTAGAGACCGCGTTTATGTGGGCCTGGTTTTGGTTTCCGCGCTGCAGATCAGTGCAGTGTTCGGTTATCTAAATGTAGTGAGTTACCTCTACCAAGATCACTATGGGCTCAGTGCTGCGGAGTTTGGTGGCATCTTCGCTATTAACTCAATTGCGCTTTACTTGGGTGTTCAATTCGGTGGCTTTATAACCAAGTTTGTGCAGGCCAGGTGGATGCTAATTGCCTACATCCTCGGTGGAGTGATTGCTGGTGCCTACCTAATCCTCACCGCCGGTACAAGTGTTTGGGTGGCAGAGGTCGGATTCTTGATCATGCTCTTTTCGTTCGGAGGCCCGGCATCGACAGTGCCAACATTTGCACTTCTCAACCATGGCACCGAAGCCGGAACAGCTGCCTCGCTAATGGGTAGTGCCAACTTTGTTGCCACCTCGGTTTTTGCAGTGGTTTACTCTCAGCTTTCAACCACCAGCACATTCGATGTTGGCATCCTGATTTTGATCAATTTCTTGGTTGCAATGGCAATTTTGCTGACCGTGGTTAGGCCTTGGTCACTACCGGATCTTCGGAAGCCTCAAGAGCTCCCAGCCGATCACTAATTAGATTTTCTGGATTGCGCTAACCAAGCGCCAACAATCACAACCAAGCCGCCAACTGGTTCATACCAATGCAGCTCTTCCCCTAGCAGGAGAATTCCCCAAACCGTTGCGACGACTGGGTTGGTGAAGGTCACAATTGAAGCGGTAGTTGAACCGGCGGCCTTAATGACGTCGTGGAAAAGTCGGTAGGCAAAACCAGAACCCAAAACCCCCAGTGCCAAGATCGCAAGTAGTGAGTCTATTTTTGGGCTGGATGTGAAAAGCGGTCCGGTGAGTGCGTAAAGCGGTAGCAAAGTTAGTGCACTTGTCATCACCTGGGCAGCTGCCGTTGACGTTCCGGGCAGCCCCATGGGGGTCACGAACTTCTTCAAATAAGGCCCACCAAGCCCATATGACAATGCCGCTGCAACCAGCGCCAAGATGGCCAAGGGGTCATTTTTACCAAAGCCCTGCCAGATGCCAAGCGTGATGCCAACACCAATAAGGCCAACAACCAGACCAAAGCCTGCAATAAAGGTCACTTTTTCAGTTCGGTAAATCACAAGAATGGA
>CAYOXP010000137.1:0-1920 GCA_964407995.1 uncultured Aquiluna sp. | reverse complement strand
AAAAGCTGCTAGCTGCAACTGCTAAGACCCTAAAGCTAAGGGCCTAGATTTCAGGCTGCACCCCTTCTGAGAGCTTTGTGGGCAACATCTATCGTCACTTCAGACTAAGTCGGTACTGGGCGTTTGATGTCTGAGTCTGACTGATTCCTCCTCTAAGCACAATATCAAAACTGAACGTGCCTGAACTTCAAGGTCAGTTTCAGGTGCTTGTTTAGTGCCGGATTGTCAGAGTGATATTCAAAGATTTGGTGGGCGATACTGGGTTCGAACCAGTGACCTCTTCCGTGTCAGGGAAGCGCGCTACCACTGCGCCAATCGCCCGGGTTGTGCTTGGAGGTGAAGACGGGATTCGAACCCGTGTACACGGCTTTGCAGGCCGCTGCCTCGCCTCTCGGCCACTCCACCGTGTGCTGGTGTACAGAGCGGATGACGAGACTCGAACTCGCGACCCCAACCTTGGCAAGGTTGTGCGCTACCAACTGCGCTACATCCGCATGCTCTGTGAACAGAACTAGAAGATTATGCCACAAATTTCAACGGCATGTTTGTTTTGCACAAACTCTTCTAAAGATTCTGGCCTTTCCAGCGTGGATCTTCAGCGTGGTAGCCCAGTTGCCCGTGGATTGCAGGGTCAATGCCAGCTTCTTCGTCCGTAGATTCGACTCTGAATCCGACGGTCTTCTGAAGTACCCAGGCAATGGCATAAGCCATCACGAAACTGTATAAGCCAACTGCGATCACTCCAATAAATTGTGCAAGTAGCTGATCGAAACCGTATCCGAAGAACAGACCTACTCCCCTACCAGCGAGGCCAATAAACAAAGTTCCAACGATTCCGCCTACGAGGTGAATACCTACCACGTCCAGTGAGTCATCGAAGCCCAAAGAGAACTTCAATTCAATCGCCCATGCACACACGATACCTACGATCAAGCCAAGCACGATCGCCCAGACCGGATCAAGAAAGGCACAGCTAGGAGTAATAGCCACCGCACCAGCAATCGCGCCGGATGCGACTCCTACGGCAGTCGGCTTGCCTGCGGTGATCTTTTCAAACCAAGCCCAGCTCAGCATTGCTGCCGCTGGGGCGACCAAGGTGTTTAGGAAAGCGAGAGATGCAATTCCGTCCGCCGCTAGTTCGCTTCCTGCATTGAAGGCAAACCAGCCGAACCAGAGAATGGCTGCACCGATTAGAGTCAATGGCACGTTATGCGGGGCATACATGCCCTTCTTGAAGCCAAATCTTTTGCCTAGAACTAGGGCGACAGCTAACGCAGCTGCGCCGGATCCAACCTCAACAACCGTTCCACCAGCGAAGTCAAGCAGACCAACATCTTTGACCAACCATCCGCCATCAATCACGTTGCCAGCATCATCCAGCGTGAAGTTGAATACCCATCCCGCAATTGGAAAATAGACCAGTACTGCCCATATTCCAGCAAAGATCATCCAGCTTCCGAACCTTGCGCGGTCTGCGATAGCCCCAGATATAAGTGCAACTGTGATTACTGCGAATGTGCCCTGGAATGCAGCAAAGACCAGATCAAAACTCATCCGCTCTTTAGTGAACTCGCTCAGGAAAAGATTTTGAACATCTATTCCAATCACGCCATCAATGCCGTAGTACTGCGGAGAACTGGTGCCCGAGAAGGCCATTGCGTAACCAAATGCAATCCATAGGATCGACACCAAAGCAAGTGCGCCAAACGACATCATCATCATCGAAACCACCGATGAAGCACGAACTAGCCCCCCGTAGAAGAAAGCCAGTCCAGGTGTCATAAACAACACCATGGCAACGCAGGTAATCAAAAAGTAGATCTGGTCGTTTTGCATTGGTATATCTTCCTACAAACAAAAGAATGCCCGGACCCAATCGTGAGTCCGGGGATTCTTTAGCGTTAGTTAGTCGCGGTCCTG
>CAYOXP010000136.1:0-1985 GCA_964407995.1 uncultured Aquiluna sp. | reverse complement strand
AGTCCCACGATTCCGATTGTTAGAGCCACCGGCCAAGTTTATTGGTTCATAATTGCCTAATGGCCCTCGAGTTCACGGCAATCGACTTTGAAACCGCAAACGGTTCCCCGGCATCACCTTGCGCTGTGGGGTTGGTGCGGGTGGTCGATGGTGAAATTCAAGAGAGCCTTTCGATGCTCTTCAGGCCGCCATATCCGAACAATTGGTTTCACGAGGGAAACATCCGGGTACACGGCATAAGGCCGGAGGACATAGCCGACGCCCCTGATTGGGAAGACGTTCTGCCAGAACTGTTGCTTTTTACAGATGGCTTGCCTTTCATAGCTCATAACGCAAGTTTCGACATGGGTGTTCTTAGAGCCTCAGCACAGGCTGTCAATTTTGATCTGCCTGACCTGAACTACGCGTGCTCACTATTGATGGCTCGAAAGACTTACAACTTAGATAGCTATCGTCTCAATGCGGTTGCCTACGCAGTGGGGCACGAGGAGTTCAATCACCACGATGCTTTAGCTGATGCCGATGCCTGCGCAAGGATCGTGCTACACATGGCCAATCGGCACGAGGCGGAAGACCTAGAGGGTTTGCTTTCTGCCACAAAGCAGCGTTTGAACCCGCTAAATGTCAGAGCCGACTGAAATACTTCCGGCATGGAACTAGCAATCTGGTTTGGGCTGAACGGCCTTGTAATTGGCGGCATTATTGGGGCAATCGTTGCCTATCGCATTGCCAAAAAGAAGGCACCGGCCCAAGATCTAACTCTTGCCACCCGACTTGCCGCACTCGAGGCGACAGAAACCGCTTTGAGGTCCCAGCTTGAAAAAGCCGAAAAAGATTTGGCCTCACAGCGTGAGATTGCAGATAAAGAAAACAGAGTTCTTGTGCAACTAGCCCCCGTAAAAGAGCAGTTGGATCAGATGCGGGAGACCGTGAGTCGTCTGGAGAAAGAGCGAGCCGAGCAGTTCAGCTCTATTTCAGAGCAGCTGCGAAATGCCATTCAAACCGATGAGTCATTGAGAAAACAAACGCAGCAGCTTGCTCAAGCTCTGTCTTCTAATTCTCTGCGCGGAGTTTGGGGCGAGGCGCAACTTCGCAAACTTGTGGAGCTTGCAGGCTTGATCAAGCATGCAGACTTCTCCGAGCAGGCAACCATCGCCACAGATGCAGGCAGCGGTAGGGCTGACATGGTCATCAATCTTCCTGGCGGTAAGTCGCTGGCCATCGATAGCAAGGTGCCATTCAACGCTTACCAAGAAGCCTCTGCCATTTCCGAGTTGGCCACCGGAGAGGAACTGGCTCGACGTCAGCGGCTCCTTGACGACCACGTAAAAGCGGTGCGCGCTCACATTGATGCACTCGGTTCCAAGGCTTATTGGACCGGTTTGGGTGCAAGCCCAGACTTTGTTATCTGTTTTGTACCGAGTGAGTCTCTGCTATCCGCAGCGCTCGAAACAGATGCCAGCTTGATGGAGTATGCGTTCAAGAAGAATGTTGCACTTGCATCGCCGGTATCGCTTTTCTCGGTCTTGAAGACCATTAACTACATCTGGCGCCAAAATGCTGACGAGTCACAGCTCAAAAACATGATCAGGTTGGGCAAGGAGCTGTACGACCGAGTCGCCAAGGTGGCGCAACTTGCCGACAAACTTGGCCGCTCAATCACTAGCTCAGTGAAGGACTACAACGCCTTTATCTCGTCGCTGGAGACCAGAATGCTGGTTACGGCCCGCAAGTTGAACGATCTAGATGAGCAAGAACTGGGTATCGACAGCATCGAAAGCCCCAAAGAAATCACCGAAGCCCCCAACACGATTACCGCCAAGGAAATCGAAGGCTAACTTACAAAGCCGATTATTTGGCTATAGTGGGTAGGCGCCTACAACGGTGTGAGTGCACACAATAATTTCTCACATCAAGGAGTTCCTGATGGCTGGCACCAAATCGCCAATCGTTACGCTCACCCCAGCACCAACCCTAGATCGCAC
>CAYOXP010000135.1:0-1990 GCA_964407995.1 uncultured Aquiluna sp. | reverse complement strand
GGTTCGAAGTCAAAATCGAGCAAATTATTAATCTCCTGAGAGCACCCTATTGCTTTGCTTGGGGGAACCTAGACTTGTCGAGTGCTGGTGTTGAAAAGTTCTCCCCAGAGCCTGTTTCGGCTTGCTGAGCTACGGCTAAGGCGTGAAGATGTTGGCTCTACGGCCACTTGGCACCTCGGTGATGGCGGACCCAAAGTGTTGCTGGTTCATGGTTTCCGGGGCGATCATCACGGCCTTTTGGGTTTAGCGGGAGCGCTGCCAGAGGTTCGCTTCACAATTCCAGACCTTCCAGGATTTGGGAAAACTCCGGGTCTTGAGAGCGGCCACAGTCTCAAAAATTATGGTCGCTGGCTAGCGGACTTCTCAGCCAGCTCAGGGGGTTATGACCTCATACTTGGACACAGTTTTGGCTCACTGGTTGTTTCATCAGCGCTCAGTCAAGGTCTGAGCGTGGAAAAGGTTGCGCTACAGAACCCCATAACAACAAGGGCCAGCGAGAGCTCCTCACTTGCGAATCGACTCGCTGATCGCTACTACGAACGCGGTTCCAAGGCAGGCTCAAACCTTCTAACCTCGCAGCTTGTGGTGCGCGGGATGTCCATAGCGCTGGCAAAGACTAAGAATCCGATGTTGCGTCGTTTCATTCACAGGCAGCACTCAAGCTATTTTTCGGTTTTCGAGAGCAACCAAAGTGTTGCGGAGGGCTACAAAGCTGCCAGCACCTCCAGTGTTCTGGACTTCGTAGAGCATCTTCCAAAGAAGCTCATGGCGATCGCCGGCGATAAAGATCTAGTTGCTCCGCTTGAGGGTCAACAGAAGCTGGCTGAGCTAGCTGGCGCCGACCTCAGAGTCATCAGGGGAGTGGGGCACCTAACCCACTACGAGAGGCCCAGCGAAGTTGCAAGTCACCTGAGCGAATTCTTGGTGGCCTAATGGAGGGTATTTGGTTTGATGGCAGATACATCAATCCGGTAAAGCCGGATGGCATCACCAGCTTCTCGCTGGGCCTAATCAGGGCAGTTTTGAGGGTGCATCCACTCACGGTAATGGTTGACAGTCAGCAGCAGGCTGAACTGCTGCCCAAAAGTAAGAACCTGACCCTCTTCTTCACGAACCCAGTAGCGTCACCCAAGGAGTTGTTTTCAACCCGAAAGCTGAATCGCGAAAAAATCAGCGTGCTTTTCTCTCCCATGCAAACCACATCTGGGCTGGGCAGAAACTTCAAGCTCGTCTACACCCTGCATGATCTGATCTACTACCGTCATCGAACCCCGCCATCGAATTTCAACCCACTGATTCGGGCGATCTGGTTTCTGTATCACCTGAGCTACTGGCCTCAGCGGAGGCTATTGAATATGGCTGATGCAGTCGCCACAGTATCGGAGACGACTCGAGACCAAATGCTGAAGCATCGACTGACTAAGAAGCCGATCTACGTAATCCACAACGCGGCCGAGGCACCTGAGCGCGTTGACAAGGTAAACCGCCACGACTCAAAGATCCTCGTCTACATGGGTAGCTTCATCGGCTACAAAAACGTGGAGACACTGATTCGAGGGATGCGTCTTTTGCCTGACCACAAGTTGGTGTTGCTAAGCCGGATTACCGAAAGTCGAAAGGTCGAGTTGCAGGCTCTTGCGGATGAAAATGGGGCGCAGGTTCAGTTCGAAAATGGCGTAACAAGGGACGAGTATCACGAGTGGTTACATGCCGCTAAGGCGCTAGTCAGCGCATCCAAGGATGAAGGTTTTGGAATACCGGTGGTTGAAGCAATGGAGCGTGGTTGCCCGGTTATCCTCAGCGACATACCAATCTTTGAGGAGGTGGCAGGTCCTGCAGGTCTTCGATTTGCCGCGACCGACTCCATAGCCTTCGCCGAGCAGGTAAAGCGACTGGGGGACAAGCGAGACTGGAAGCTCCACAGCGATCTAGGGCTCAGCCAGGCTGAGTTCTTCACCTGGGAAGACAGCGCAGAGCTTTTCCTCGAACT
>CAYOXP010000134.1:0-2000 GCA_964407995.1 uncultured Aquiluna sp. | reverse complement strand
TCGAACCTACGACGATCTTGTCGTCTAGAAGACCCATTAGGGCTAGCTCGTCAATTACATCTGGTGTACCAAGCACACCATCAACCAAAGGGTTAGAAAGTGCCTCAGCAAAACGGTCAAGCAGGTCACGCCGGGATCCCATCGCGGTCGGGTTGCTTCCAACTGCAATAGCACCACGTGCTGGGTGGTCGGCAGCGATGATTAGTAGCTTGCCGTCACCGCGAATAAGCTCGCGACGCTTGCGAGAAGCCAATACATTGGCTACTGCATCCGGATTCTCTGCGCGAATATCCTTGATTGTTTCGAAGGTTGCGCCCTTGGTTAGCTCCATGCGAACTTCTCTTTCAATACCTCAACTACCTCTGCCGTTTGTGGCATGGCGGTTGAACACTCAAGACGAGAAGCAACGATTGCTCCCGCCACGTTTGCGAACTGCAAAATTCTCTTTAGGTCCCAGCCCTGGCTCAGGCCATAGCAAAGTGCCCCACCGAATGAGTCACCAGCACCTAGTCCGTTTACAACATCTACAAAGTAAGGAGGAACCTCGACCATCTCATCTTTGGTCTTGGCCATAACACCCTTAGGGCCCTGCTTCACGATTGCAATCTCAACGCCACGCTCTAGAAGAGCATCTGCGGCACGCTCTGGCTCAGTTTCGCCAACAGCAACCATGCACTCTTCTTTGTTTCCAACTGCAACTGTCACGTTGCCCCAAATCTTGTCGATCTCGCGACGAGCAGCCTCTGGTGACTCCCAGAACATTGGTCGGTAGTCAAGGTCTGCGATGGTGTGAGTCTTCTTGCCACGAGCAGACAGTGCTGCAAGGTGTGCGGTGCGCGAAGGCTCTTCGCTTAGTCCGGTTACGGTAAACCAGAAAATCCCTGCATTCTTGATTGCATCAAGGTCCAGCTCATTTGCTTCAATCTGCATGTCAGGTGCAGTTGGCTTGCGGTAGAAGTAAAGCGGGAAGTCATCTGGCGGAAAAATCTCACAGAAAACCACCGGTGTCATCAAATCCGCAACATCACCTACGAAGCGGTTGTCAACACCGAGTCGAGTCAGCTCTTGCTTTAGGTAGCGACCGAACGAATCCTGGCCAACCTTGGTGATTACAGCAGAGTTCAAGCCGTGGCGTGTGGCAGCAACTGCAACGTTGGTAGGGGAGCCACCTAGAAACTTTCCAAAGCTGGTTACATCCTCAAGGCCAACTCCGTACTGCAGTGGATAAACATCAACACCGATACGGCCAATGGTAATTAGATCCAATGGCGTGCCTGAATTTATCATGAGTGTTTACACGCCCTTCCTTGGGTGTATGACTTTATGTTATTACAAATTAGTCGGTTACAAAAGTAACAATTTCAAACTATTTGTTTGGACAAATTCATGAAGTTGTTATCAATTTGATGCAATTCAGAAGGTCGTATATATACATAGGTGTCCTCGCCTGCGAGCCTGTTTCAGGCCTTTTGATACCTATTGAAAAAGGTGGTGACCACACACGGGTAAACACCTCGCATTCAACGAACAGACAAAATAAATACTTTGTCACGACAAAGGTTATGATTCCGTTATCAAGTTATGTAGGAATGTACTTACAAAGTAGTTATGCTCAATCTCAGGTTGCAGCTGCAACCATTTCGCAAGGCTCTCCGAGTTCGGTGAGCATTACAACGAAGTAAGGACACAAGAAGTGAAAATCAACCTTAAGAGGTCTGGTCTACTAGCCGCTCTTGCCGCTGCAACCCTTGTGGTTTCAGGCTGTGCCGCAGATGCCACCACCTCAACCGAAACAAACGCCTCATCTGACAACGGCTCATCAACTGAGACTGTTGCAGCAGGCACTTCAGCAAACCCACGCCACGTATGTGCAATTGGTGGAGCTGACTCATTCTTCGCAGTTTTGAAGAACGGTGCTGACCTAGCAGGTCAGGCTGTTACTCAAGCCGGAAGCGAGTACACCTGGATCTCTCTACCTAACTACGACAACATCGGACCAG
>CAYOXP010000133.1:0-2025 GCA_964407995.1 uncultured Aquiluna sp. | reverse complement strand
CCAATGTCCGTTCCGGCGATTGCATCATTTGCAATTTTCCAGTTCCTTTGGGTTTGGAATGACTATCTAATTGCCTTCATCTTTGTTGGTGAACAGAAGGCTGTAATGACCTATCGCTTGCTACGAATGCTTGGTCAGTACGGTGAGGGTTGGCAAGATGTTGCTGCCGGCTCGTTCATCTCGTTGATTGTTCCGTTGATCGTATTCTTCGGTCTACAGCGTTACTTCGTTCGCGGTCTAACTGCGGGTGCGGTCAAGTAAAATCGAATCAGACAAATGGGGTCCCAAGGGGCCCCATTTTTCTGTAATAAACAGGGAGATGCAATGTCAGAGTTCACCTTTTTGAAGGGTCCAAAAGACTGGTGGCGCCAGGCCGTTGTCTACCAGATCTACCCACGCAGCTTTGCAGATGCAAACGGTGATGGTATCGGCGATCTACGCGGCATCATCAACAAGGCCGACTACCTGAAGTCGCTGAGTATTGATGCGGTATGGCTTTCACCTTTTTACCCATCGGAGCTAGCGGACGGTGGATACGACGTTGCCGATTACCGCGATGTCGATCCAAGAATCGGAACCCTTGCTGAGTTCGATGAACTGGTTGATGCATTGCACGCTCGCGGCATCCGCATTTTTGTTGACATTGTTCCCAACCACTCATCGGATCAGCACGTCTGGTTCCAGGAGGCACTGAAGAGCCCAAAGGGCTCTAAGGAGCGCGCTCGCTACATCTTCCGCGACGGCAGAGGTGAGAATGGTGAGTTACCACCATCAGACCTATCTAGCCACTTCGGGCCGGAGGGTTGGACTCGCACCGAAGACGGCCAGTGGTACATGCATCTATTCACTAAGGAACAACCAGATTTTGACTGGTCGAATCGAGAGGTTCACGAAGAGTTTCTAAACACACTCAAGTTTTGGTCTGATCGAGGCGTTGACGGTTACCGAATCGATGTGGCTCATGCGCTAATCAAGAACCTAGAGCCGCTGCCAGATCGCGACTCTTATGACTTAGATGTCATGAAAGACGATGGCACTGACCCGCTGTTTGACCGCGACGAGGTGCACGAGGTCTACAAGGAATGGCGCCAGCTTTTCAATCAATACGACCCACCTCGAGTAGCAGTAGCGGAAGCCTGGGTGCACCCTCACCGTCGCCCTGCTTATGCATCAATCGAAGGCCTTGGTCAGGCGTTCAACTTTGACCTGCTGGTTGCTAAATGGGATGCGGATACCTTCAAAGAGGTAATCGACAAGAACTTGAAATTTGCTCACGACACCGGTTCATCAACCACCTGGGTTTTCTCAAACCACGATGTGATTCGTCATGCCACAAGGTTGGCGATTCCTGCTGGTAAAGACGGCGTCACTTTTGCTGACGAAAACAGCTGGTACGTGAAAAACCGTATGGACCCCAAGTTAGACCTAGACATGGGACTGGCCAGAGCCAAGGCTGCAACACTAACCATGCTGGCGCTCCCTGGCTCAAGTTACCTTTACCAGGGTGAAGAGCTTGGCTTGCCAGATGTATTAGACATTCCATCTGATCAAATGCAGGACCCACAGTGGTTCCGCGGTGAAGGAAAGTTCAAGAGTCGTGACGGTTGCCGTGTGCCTTTGCCATGGGAGAAAACCGGCTCATCGTTTGGATTTGGTCCTGGCGGTTCGCACCTGCCTCAGCCAGCTTGGTACGGTCAGTATTCAGTAGAGATTCAGGAAAGCGACCCTAACTCGACCCTGAATCTATATCGAACCGCATTGAAGCTTCGCAAAGAACTAGAGACCGAAGAGTCACTAACCTGGCACGAGTCTCCCGAGGGAACTTTGCTGTTTGAGCGCGAAGGTGGCTGGCTATGCTTCACCAACTTCACTCAAGAGCCAGTTGACATGGTTTCAGGTGATGTTTTGGTCTCAACGGCGACCGTCTCAGGCGGCAAATTGGCTGGAAATAGTGCGGTTTGGCTAAAGCGCAGCTAGGCCTCAAAACGCCTGCTCGGGTATGATTTAGGTTCACCGTCGAAATCT
>CAYOXP010000132.1:0-2034 GCA_964407995.1 uncultured Aquiluna sp. | reverse complement strand
CCCACGGCGCTCCAACGGACGGCAACGCTCACCCACACCTCGGTGGCGATCACCTAAAACTTTCTCTGATCCACAACGGCATCATCGAAAACTTCTCAGAGCTTAAAGCGGAGCTCCTTGCCCAGGGCGTGAAGTTCTCCTCGGAGACAGATAGTGAGGTTGCTGCTCACCTAGTGGCTCGCGAATACGAAGCAACAGGCGACCTAACGCAAGCTTTCCGAAATGTTGTGAACCGATTGCACGGGGCCTTCACCCTCCTCTGCGTACACGAGGATCACAAAGATTTGATCCTTGCTGCAAGGCGTAATTCACCTTTGGTGATTGGTCTTGGCGATGGTGAAAACTTCTTGGGTTCTGACGTAGCGGCTTTCGTTGAGCACACCAAGCGCGCTGTTTCAGTTGGGCAAGACCAAATCGTTGAACTTCGCAGCGACTCAGTGAAGGTAACCAGCTTCAAGGGCGAGCCAGCAGAGCTAAAAGAATTCACCGTCGACTGGGATGCATCAAGTGCTTCCAAAGGTGGCTGGCCATCCTTTATGGCCAAAGAGATTGCCGATCAGCCACAGGCCGTCGGCGACACTCTTATGGGTCGCCTTGATTCAACCGGCACGGTTCGCCTTGCCGAGTTTGCAGGCCTTGACCAACTTGCGAACATCAACCGAATCATCATCACAGCTTGTGGCACGGCCGCTTATGCGGGCGAGGTTGCCAAGTATGCGATTGAGAAGTGGGCAAAGGTTCCAGTTTCTGTAGACCTAGCGCACGAACTTCGCTATCGCGATCCAGTATTAGATGAAAACACTCTGGTGCTTGCAATTAGCCAGTCTGGTGAAACCATGGACACCTTGATGGCCATTCGCTACGCCAAAGAGCGTGGAGCCAAGGTTCTGAGCATCTGTAACACCCAAGGTGCGACCCTGGCTCGCGAATCTGATGCGACCATCTATACCCACGCAGGCCCTGAGGTTGCAGTGGCATCTACCAAGGCTTTCACTGCTCAGATCACAGCTGGTCTACTGGTTGCTTTATCGCTAGCCCAGCTTCGCAATTCGCTTCCAAAGGCTGAACTTCAACAGATCGGCAAAGAGCTTCTAAAGCTTCCTCGCCAGGTCAAGAAGGTGCTGGATTCGCTAGAACGTATGCGTGTTCTTGGCAAGGAGTATTCCAACGCCAAGTCAGTTTTGTTCTTGGGTCGAAATGTTGGTTATCCAATTGCAATGGAAGGCGCACTTAAGCTCAAGGAGCTCGCTTACATTCACGCCGAAGGTTTTGCCGCTGGTGAGCTCAAGCACGGTCCAATCGCGCTCATCGAATCTGGTCAGCCAGTAATTGTGATCGTGCCTTCACCAAAGGGTGAGGACTCGCTACACCCTAAGGTGATCTCAAACATTCAGGAGATCAAGGCTCGTGGGGCAAAGGTAATTGCCATCGCAGAGGCGGGGGATGAGTTGGTCTCTCAGTTCGCAGATGAAGTGTTCTTTATCCCCGTCGCTCAGCCAATGATGGCAGGAGTGTTGGCGGTTATTCCGCTGCAGACTTTCGCTCTCGAACTAGCAAGCGCTAAGGGTCTTGATGTTGATCAGCCACGTAATCTGGCTAAGAGCGTGACGGTGGAATAAGTGATCTACGGGATTGGCACTGACCTGTGCTCGATTGAGCGCATGCGCCAATCCCTGGAGCGAACTCCCAACCTGGCGCAGCGCATTTTTCACCCGAACGAACTCGATCTTCCGGTGAACTCGTTGGCGGCTCGGTTTGCCGCCAAAGAGGCCTTGGCCAAAGCAATCGGGAACCCAAAGGTACTGAGCTGGGCCGAAATCGAAGTCTCGAAAGACGAATTGGGAAAGCCAAGTTTTGTTTTACATGGCAAGACTTTAGAGAGCTTGACTAACCTCGGTATAGCTCGGATTCACCTGTCGCTCTCACATGAGCTAGAGCTTGCATCCGCAGTGGTTGTGGTGGAGAGTAGCTAGATGCGCGAGATTCAGGTAAACCTTGCAGCAATTCAGCACAACTACCTTGAGCTGAAGAAAA
>CAYOXP010000131.1:0-2100 GCA_964407995.1 uncultured Aquiluna sp. | reverse complement strand
TACCTGTTCTCTTCAGAAGGTTCTGAGATCAGCCTGTTGCCTGCAAGTTGGTTCGTGAAGCTAGATACTGAGGTGGACATGCATGTCTTGGTTGAAGCCGCAGCGAAGCGTGGCGAAACTGCGCTCGGTTACAGACTCAAGGCACTTGAAGGCGATAGCGAATCTCGATTCGGAATCGTTCTTAACCCAGATAAATCGAACAAGTTCAAACTCGGCTCTGAAGATCGGGTGATTGTTTTGGCTGAGGGTTAAGCCCTAACCAGAATCTCTTCGTAGCCTCGCAGAACGAAGGTTGGTCTTCTAACTGGAGTTTTTGCCAACTCGATGTTCGGGAACTTTTCCATCAGCATAGGAAGCGAGGTTGTCATTTCCATGCGGGCCAGGGGAGCTCCAATGCAGAAGTGGATTCCGGCCCCGAAGCCGATGTGAGGGTTAGGGTCTCTTGTTAGATCTAGCTGGTCGGAATTTTCAAAAACGGACTCGTCCCTATTGGCACTTCCCAATAGGGCAGCAATCTTTTGTCCCCTCTTTATTTCAACTCCACCGACTTCGGTGTCTTGCGTAGCAGTTCTTTCGAATAGATGAAGCGGGGCATCGAACCTCAAGAACTCATCGATTGCAGTTGCAGCAAGCGCGGTTGACTTTTCTCTAAGCAGAGTCATCTGATCTTCACGCTCCAGTGCTGCAACAAATCCATTACCAAAGCCATTTACGCTCGCTTCGTGGCCAGCGTTCAACAACAGCACGCAGGTTGCGATCAGTTCATGCGCATTTAGCCTCTCGCCATCTTCCTCGACCAATGCCAAATCTGTAATCAGATCTGGTCCTGGGTTTTGCTTGCGTTCGACCATGAGCTTGTGAACATAATCGGCAAACTCTTGGGCAGCTAACTGAGCTTTCTTTTTGTCTTGCTCGCTCGGGTCAACTTCATACATTTTTACAATTGCCTGTGACCAAGGGCGAAGTAGGTGCTCGTCTTCATCAGGGAAACCAAGCATTGACGCAATGATTTTTACTGGAAGCGGCTCTGCAAAGTCTGCGATCAGATCAAATCCTGATGGGTTAATGGAATCTAAAAGTTTCGCTGTGATGCGCTCAACATCTGGCCGCATACTTTCGATTTTCTTTGGGTTAAAGGCCTTCATCACAAGAGAGCGAAGCCTGGTGTGTTTAGGTGGCTCCGAATCCAAGATTGAATCCGCATGCAGCCAATTGAATGTGTCCCATTCAGTTTCTGGCACTTTGGGCTTGAAGATTCTCCCCAGCGATCTATTTCGCAGCACAGCATTGGCATCGTGATGAGTTGAGGCTAGAAACATACCCAAGTCCTCGTGCCATACCGGTCTGCCAGCAGCACGCAGTTCTTTTAGAGCGGGGTAGGGATCTGAGATAAAACCTTGATCCTGAAAATCAATCATTTACTGGCTGCACCACGATTTCCGAAATAGGTAGGCGCTCCGCCTGAAATCCATTTACTTTATGTTCGCTTGGATATCCCAACGCGATACCACAAAGTAATTTGTAATCGCTAGGCACGTTGAACTCTGCTCTGACTGGATCTGCCCATAGAGCGCTTGCGCCCTGAGCGCAGGTTCCAAGGCCCCTGGCGTGAGCCGAGAGCATTAAGTTCTGCATAAAAAGTCCTGCATCGGAAACTGAGTATTCCCCCAAACCCGAATGGGTAAAGATGAAGAAAGACACCGGTGCACCAAAGAACTCATAGTTCTTTGCCCATTGGGCTCTTCGACCCTCGTGGTCATCCCGATCGACGCCCAATAGGCCGTAGAGGTCGGCACCAACCTTTGCACTTCTCGGCTTTAAATCATCGGGGTACTTGCGGTTCACTTTGTAGTCACTCTTGGGTAGGCCGAATCGCGTAAGAAGCAATTTTGCTTTCCCCCAAACGCCTCCAGCGATTGCAGCCGAGGCTTTTTCCCACCGGGCCAAAAAGGCTGCGGAAATTCGATCGCGAACCTCGCCCTGCGCTACACCAACTAGATAAGGCCTGGTATTTGACCATGAGGGCGCAGTCATAGCGTCTCTCAGGATTGCATCAATGACTTCTTGGGGGATTGGAGTTGATAGAAAGTCTCTTGTGGT
>CAYOXP010000130.1:0-2103 GCA_964407995.1 uncultured Aquiluna sp. | reverse complement strand
ACCTTTGCCGATACCGGCGGTCTTTGGCTGCGTATAGCTTATTTGGAGCGTGCTTGGCGCGCAAGTCTTTTTTGACCTTTGACTTGTTCAGGGTCTCAAAGCGGCTGTCACCGAAGTCCAAACCATCAACAATTGGTGGCGGAGCAATTGGGCCAGCAAGTTCAGCAACAAAGTCGTCTCCGGCTTTAACGTGAACGTAGGTAGCCTCGCGGTCAGCGCGATCAAGTAGACCCTCAACCTTGCGAGTTCTTCCTAGCGGAACCAGAGATACAACCTTGCCCGAGCGACCAGCGCGACCGGTGCGACCTGCGCGGTGCAGGTAGGTCTTGTATTCCTCTGGGAGATCTAGCTGAATAACTAGCTTCACATCATCAACGTGAATACCACGAGCTGCAACGTCTGTTGCGATCATCACCCTGGCTGCGCCATTGGTGAAGCGCTCCAGGTTACGAGATCGCTGCGACTGGTTTAGATCACCGTGAAGTCTTGCGGTTGGCACACCTGCGTCATTCAAAGACTGGGCAAGAGCTTCGGCGGTTACCTTGGTTCGAACGAACACAATGCTGCGGCCTTCGCCCTGCACTAGACGGTGGAAAACCTTTGAGCGATCCTGTGGCTCAAGAGTCAGAACAATGTGCTCAATGTCACTGGTCTCGTTGACCTCACCTGGCACCTCATAAACAAATGGGTTTGGCAAGAACTTCTTAACCAGGTTCGCAACCTGCTTGTCCAAGGTTGCCGAGAACAAAAGCTTCTGCGAACCAACGGTTGCCTCAAGAATTCGAGTTACCGGCTCAACAAAGCCAAGCTCACACATGTGGTCAGCCTCATCCAAAACAACGGTTTGGCACTCGGAAAGATCAATTAGGCCCTGGGCCATTAGGTCTTCTAAACGACCTGGGGTGGCGATTGCAATATCAACACCGCGCTTTAAGGCCTGCTCCTGGCGGAACTGAGGTACACCACCGTAAATGGTGGTTGTGAAAAAGCCAACGCTCTTTGCAAGTGGGGATAGGGTGCGATCAATCTGGTCGGCAAGTTCGCGGGTTGGGGCCATGATCAAAGCTCTTGGCTTTAAAGCCTGGCGAGGCTGGTTACCACCCTTTGCAAGCATCGCAACGATTGGCACACCAAACGCGATGGTCTTACCTGATCCGGTCTTACCGCGACCCAAAACATCTCTGCCATCCATGGCAACGGGGATGGTTGCAGCCTGGATTGGAAATGGGGTAGCGGCACCCATCTTTGCTAGCTCCTGGGTTAGGCGCTCTGGCAGATCCATCTCCTGAAAGGTTGCAAAGGTTGCAACATTCTCGGCTGACTCCAGCTTTTCTAGCTTGACGTCTTGAGAGAAGGTCTTGCCAGATGCCGACTTGGTTCTAGCCCTGTCGAAAGTCTGGTTACGGTCGTTATCGCGAGCTACGCGGTCTGGGCGCTGGCTCTTTGGAGCACTTGCGTAGTCACCGGTTTTTGAGTGACGTGGCTTGCGATCTGAAAAGTCACGGTCTTCACGCGGCACGTAGTCGCCACGCTTTGAGGCATAGCCTTTGCGGCCGGTCGACTTGGTTGGAGCATCTGAACGAGAGCTAGAACGTGGGCTATCCCACTTCTTTGCTACCGCAGTTTTATTGCCAGAGCGTGCTGGCCTGGACGCGCGCGAAGGCGCGGAAAATTCTTTTGACATTTTGAGGATTCCTTAGGGCGAGCCTAAGGACGGTTTCCTCTAGCTCTACGAAGCTCTAAGCCTACGGGCAAAGCTAATAAAAAGATAGAGCTGATTTAGTCAATTAGCCCGCGGAGCTTTAGCTCTGCGTGTAAGACAGCGTCTGTTGGCTCAACCAGGTGAGCACCATCAGCGAATCGAATCACTGGAATGTTCTTGCGACCTGCGATCTCCATAGCCTTATCTGCCATCGCTGGGTCGGCCTCAACGTCGTTCATCTCGTAGTCAACACCAAGGGTGTTCAAAAGGCTCTTGCTGCGACGGCAGTCGCTGCACCAATCAGCACCATAAAACTCAACATCTGCCATTTGATTACCTCAATCTCAAACTATCTGGGATGAACAATTCACCATCAATAAAGGTTATTCCCGCAAGCGACC
>CAYOXP010000129.1:0-2115 GCA_964407995.1 uncultured Aquiluna sp. | reverse complement strand
ACTCCTGACCTGCTCTTTACGAGGGAGCTGCTCTACCGACTGAGCTAGGGTGGCGTGCTAATGCACCCCAAGAGCTTACCGAGATTCTTTCGGGATTTGAATTCTGCTCAGCGGTATTGCTGACAAGATTGTCCGGTGAGTAAATCCAAAGCAGAGTTGCTTGGACCGGCCTTCAATAGGCTTTGGTCTGCATCGCTGGCCTCCAACTTGGCCGATGGCCTTCTCAAGACTTCTGCCCCACTTCTTGCAGCAACTCTCACCAAAGACCCGGTAATCATTTCGTTGATGGCCGCACTACTTATGCTGCCTTGGCTTTTGTTTGCAATTCCCATTGGTGGCTTGGTCGATCGCCTCGATCGCAAACTGCTTCTTGCAAGCTCAAATGCGGTCAGATTCTTGATGGCCGCATTTCTATCGGTGACCATTGCACTTGATCTGGTTTCAATCCCAATTCTCTACACCGTCGTTTTTGTGATCGGCATTGCCGAGGTGCTTTACGACACAGCGGCCCAGTCGATGGTTCCTCAGATTCTCAAAAAGAAACAGCTTGAGCGAGGAAATGCCAGGCTCGAGATCGGGGCGGTAACGGTTGGTGAATTTGTCGGTGCGCCACTTTCAGGTGTTCTGTTTGCTAGCGCAATAGTTTTGCCATTCTTCTTTGCAGGTTCCGGAATTTTTATCGCAGCGATTTTGGTTTTGATGATCCCTGGCCAGTTCAAGAAGAAGCCGGGCAACTCAGATAGCTCAGAGCCTCCAACTAAGTTCTGGGCAGACATCAAATTTGGCATCAAGTATCTGTACGAAGATAAGACTCTGCTGAAGCTGGTGTTGCTTACCTCCTCAATTGGTTTGTTCTTTTCAGCGACCACCTCAACAATGGTTTTGTTCCTAACAGAAGAGTTAGGGGTCTCCCCAGCTTTCTTCGGAATCGTGTTTACAGCCCCAGCCATTGGTTCGATTATTGGCTCGATAACTGGACCCAAACTCTCTCAACGGTTTGGAAGAACCAATGTGATGGCATTCGGCATTACGGCGTCCAGCGTGGCAAGCGTGCTGAGCGGCTTGTCTCCCAACATCGTCGTCTTTGTTGCCCTTGGTCTTGTTGTCTCGATGACCGTTACTTGGTGGAATCTGCTTCTGATGTCGACCTATCACCAGATAATTCCAAATGAGCTATTTGGCCGCATTCACGGCACCAGAAGAACTTTGGTTTGGGGCATGATGCCAGTCGGGGCATTGCTGGGCGGATTTATTGCGACTTTCGGATTACGGCTCCCCTACTTCATTGCAGGAGGCATGGGACTACTAATAACTGTGCTCGGGATTCCTTTTATTCTGAGTCTGTCCAAGGTCATAGCCGCAACGAATACGGACACTATTGACGTGGTCACGGAGGCCTAATCATGAGATTTCTTATTTCGGTTATAGACACCGCAGACAGCACGGGAACCAAAGAAGAGATGCTGGCCATTGATGGCTTCAACGATGAATTACGCTCCAGCGACAGTCTTGTTTTTGCTTGGGGTTTGACTCACCCACGTGAAGCCAAGGTGATTGACAATCGCGGTGGGGCCGGGGTGCAAACCGCAGGCCCACTTCACTCCTCCAACGAGTTTGTGTCAGGTTTCTGGATCATTAATGCCGAGTCACATGACCAAGCCAATGATTTGGCCCATAGGGCATCCCTTGCTTGCAATCGAAAGGTTGAGCTTAGACAGCTTCACTAAGAGAAATGGACACCCATGTAGGGTGCCCATTTCTTAGGAGGCCTAAGTTCTTAGCCAAACTTAGGTGCTTACCAAATCCCATTGCAGTGGGATGTGGAAGTTCGATGATTCTTACCGTTGAAAGTTTCAAACAGGTAAAAATCGTTCTAGATCACACCTGCTCGCTTCAAGCGGTCCCGAGCCGCCTGTTCGATCGGTGATTCTGGCCCTATTGCAAACCTCATAAATCGCAAAAGATTCCGAGTAAGTGGAGCTAGCACCGCCAAGGGCAATGTTTTTATTCCGATCATTGACCGATACTGAGGCTCAAGAGAGCTGACCGCAGAGAAGAAGAGCAGTTTGTAAACCGGCTTTGCTGCTGGCGGCAGCGGTGCTTTGCGTATCCAAT
>CAYOXP010000128.1:0-2146 GCA_964407995.1 uncultured Aquiluna sp. | reverse complement strand
TCTCTACCGTTACCGCTACCACGTCCTCAATGACGTCGTTTGATAAAAACTCTTTGGCCTGCTTCTTTGCCTCTTCGAGGTCTTTGTCTGTTACCTCGCGGTCGAAGTGAAGCTCGATGCGCTTGCCGATTCTTACGCCGGAGATGTCCTTGTTGCCCATTCTTGTGAGGGCGTTGGCTACTGCTTTGCCCTGGGGGTCAAGTAGATCCTGCTTGGGCATGATCTCAACGATGATTTTTGGCACTTCTACCCTTCGGTTGGCAGGAAATCCTGTTTCGGGATGGACGTTGTTTGCCGGCTACCTTGCGCGGAATTCTCTAAGTTTAGCGGGGTAATTTCAGCTTCCCCTCAGACTTGCCTGCACCTGAGTTATCCACAGTTTTGATTGATGCCTAGTCGCGATTGGAGCTTGTGGGTAGCCTAGAGTGGCAAAAGTAATTCTGGTCAATTTGACCCGATTCATTTACACTGAGCAGATGGGAAAAATAGTGACAATCACAGAGGCAAAGGCTCAGTTCTCAGCTCTCGTCGAAGACGCAATTCGAGGTGAAGAGGTCATCATCACCAAGCACGGCAGGCCGGTTGCCAAGATCATCAAGTTTCAGAAGCCAAAGATTGTCTTCGGCACTTTAGAGGGCAAGTTACCCAAGGAGTGGGAGGAGATCGATTTCGATGACAACTCTCACATGGATGAGGCTTGGGCCAAGTGGCGACGCAAGTTGGATGCGATGGAGATATGAAAGCCCTGCTGGACACAAACGTCCTGATCAACCTGCACCAGAAGCCAGCTCGGCTCGGCAAGGCGACCCAGCGCAGTTTGAGCGATGCCAGAGCGTTGTATTTTTCACCCCTGACCTTTTTTGAGTGGCTGCAAAAGGATGATTACCTGGGAACCAGCACCAAAATGCTGGCCGAGGCAACCATCAGGCAGGGAATTGAAGAGTTGCCACTTACCGCGCAAGCGGCACTCGAAGCCAGACGTTTCGGATCCTTGCGCGGCACAGACCCCCTCGACTTTTTGATCCTTGCCCAGGCGGCAGAGGCTGGGCTCTACCTCTACACATCCGACGAAAAGCTACTGGGCTTGGGCCTAGATTTCGTGAAAGACTCCGGCGAGTAGTAAGCCTCCCTCAACCTCGCCGCAAAGGCCGACTTATCCACAGGTGACCCGCTAAGCCCAAGAGGTCTGATGGTCTTCAACTAGGCTTTCTTGATGAGCCTAATACTTGACCAAACTAGTCAGAATTTCTACACTGACTCCATGAAGAAGACCGTAAGCGTTTATGACTTTAAGTCGAAGCTCTCTGAGCACCTGGAGTTTGTTGAGCAGGGCGAAGATCTTGTCGTGACAAGAAACGGAAAGCCAATCGCCCGGGTCGTGCCGTTTGTGGCAGAGCGGCTTCCGCTAGGCGCATTCAAGGATCAGTTTCCCGGATTGGAAGATGCTGACATCGTTTCGATTGACTGGCTCGATGAGTTCCCTGACTGGCGCAGGAGTCTCTACGGAGCTGCTGATGATTCTGCTTGATACCCACGCCCTGCTTTGGGCACTGGGTGCTCCGCAGAAACTCGGAAAGCGCCTAGTGCACAAGATTGAAAGCGAAAGGGCCACGTTTTATTCGCCTCTCAGTGTCTTTGAGACAAACATCTTGTTCCTGAAGGGTCGCCTGGCAAAGGCCCCAACAGACATCGACCAAATGGCTCAACAATTGGGCATTCTCGAGCTTCCCTATGGCTTCGCAGCAGCTTCAGAGGGGATGCAGTTTCAGGAGCTAATGGGCTCCGACCCCTTTGATTGGATGCTTATTGCACAAGCTCAGGCTGCTGGCTGTGACTTCTACACCGCCGACATGCGCCTTTTATCGCTGGGTCAATCTTTCATTAAGGACGCTACCCGCTAGCTCCTGAGCCTGAATCCAGCCAGCATCTCCAAAACCAGCAAGGCCCCGAGCCGGATAGTTCTTTGATCTTCGGTGTCTTTCGAGGCGTCTATTTCGGTGATGTCCATGCCGACCACTTTTGGGCTTGCGGCGAGGATTCTCGCCGCCTGACGAAGCTCAAATGCGCTGATCCCACCGGGCGCTGCGGCCGGGCAGGCTGGCACGACGCTGCGATCGCATACATCGACATCGATATCGACAAACAC
>CAYOXP010000127.1:0-2149 GCA_964407995.1 uncultured Aquiluna sp. | reverse complement strand
CGACGCTCTCCCATGATGAGCTCGAAATCGGAACCCTTGGGTCTCACAACAATTGGCTGCAAAACCCCAAACTCACGGACTGAGTGCACCAACTCTGCGAATGCTTCAGGTTCAAATGTCGCTCGTGGCTGCTGGGGGTTTGGTGTAATGCGGTTCGGGTCTAGATAGGCGAGTTTTGCACCCGGCACCGCAGACAGGCCTTCATTTTCTGAGCTGAAGAAGACATCTACGGCCTCCCTCTCGCCTGTAGGAATCAGCGAACCGATTCCCCGTCCCAGACCACTCCGTCGTTTTTCCTCTGCCATTAGTGGGCTCCTTGTTGTGCCAGTTCAATCGCGGCCTCCTGATAAGCAAGAGAGCCAGAATTCTTGGGGTCGTAGCTAATTGCGGTTTGACCGAAGCTTGGTGCCTCCGAAAGCCTCACTGACCTGGGAATCACCGTGCTAAGAGTCTGACTTGGGAAGTATTTCTTTACCTCGGCAGATACGTCCGCACTGAGGTTGGTCCGGTTGTCAAACATCGTCAAGAGAATGCTGCTAACTACTAGAGCGGGATTGAGGGCGCTTTTTATACGCTCAATGTTTGAAACCAGCTGAGTTACACCCTCCAGCGCGTAGTACTCGCACTGAATCGGAACCAAAACCTCTGTCGCTGCGGTTAGTGCGTTCACCGTGAGCAGCCCGAGGCTGGGAGGCGAGTCAATAAATACGTAGTCGAGTCTGTTTGCACGAGAAGCCGAGTAAACACTCAGGGCGTTGGCCAGGATCCGCTCCCTGCCCTCTCTGGCAACAAGATCGATTTCGGCTCCAGCAAGATCAATCGTGGCAGGAAGGCAAACCAGATTCTCGTGCTCTGTGCTGGGTTTGACCGCCTCAGCCATGGTCGCCTCACCCATCATTACCTCGTAGCTACTAATCACACCGCTGTGGTGCTCCACCCCAAGTGCTGTGGAGGCGTTTCCCTGGGGATCAAGATCGATTACGAGGACCTGCATGCCTTTTCGTGCCAGTGCAGCGGCCAGGTTTACTGCGGTGGTGGTCTTACCAACGCCACCCTTTTGATTTGAGATGGTGATGACTCGAGTTCTTGCTGGAGGGTTGAGCTCGATTTGGGCGACCCGCTTGGCTCTCTCGAGGTTTTGAGTCATTTCCCGCAGGATCGGGGTGTTTTGATGCTCAGTCAACACTTTTATCCCCCGATGTTTCACGTGAAACCTCTGTTAGGTCGTCGGTGTCTAGGCCCTGCCAACCAATTGGTTCTGGTGAGGTCTCGTCTCTGTGATTTGGGTAGCCCATACCCGATGCAACGCTTGGTTTAGTCTCAGCGGTTGAATCTGCGGGGTTTTCCATGTTGTCTTCAATCATTTCAGCATTGTCCTCACTACCGTGGCAGTTTCGGGTGCTTTGTTTGATCCAAGAGTCAGTATCTCTGGCTGTGAATAACCCAAGAGATCAAGCTTTTTCGATGCGGCCGCAATTTCATCTGGGGCCTTAGATCCCTTCAGAACAATGATTGTTTTGTGCTTTGAGAACCGAATTAGAGGGGTTAGCAGCCTCAACAACTTATCCAGGGCAGCAACGGCTCGGGCTGTAGCGAAGTCGAAGTCCGTTTCAGTGACCTCTTCCGCGCGTGCTCTAAGTACCGTCGCGTTTTTGATTCCTAGGTCATCAATCACAGATTGCATCCAGCTTGAGCGTCTCTCCATGGGCTCAACCAGGGTGAAATGGGCGTTTGGCTGAGCGATTGCCATTGGGATCCCGGGCAACCCGGCACCGCTGCCAACATCAACCACCTTTGCACCGTCTGGGACTAGTTCCGATAACAGTGCGCTGTTGATTACGTGCCGCGACCAAATGCGAGGTAGCTCTCTCGGGCCCAGCAAGCCAAACGTCTCTGAATCACTGCCGAGACGATGTGTGTAGCCTCGCGCTAGGTCGATTCTTGGACCGAAAAGCTCAGCCGCAAATGCGGGCTCTTGCTCCATCGAATCAGTCATCTGAGCCCCCTTGTTTCACGTGAAACATTACGGCTTCTTGATGACAATGTGGCGATCCCGCCCCTGTCCTTCCGATTCCGAGACCATTCCCGCTTCAGCGACCATGTCGTGAACCAGCTTCCTGTCATAGGAGCTCATTGGCTTCAGGTGCTG
>CAYOXP010000126.1:0-2181 GCA_964407995.1 uncultured Aquiluna sp. | reverse complement strand
CCTGAAATCTAGGCCCTTAGCTTTAGGGTCTTAGCAGTTGCAGCTAGCAGCTTTTTAGAAAGTGCGGGGCTCGAATTCAAGTTTTGACCGAATGATGGTACGTACTTTCTAAGTTCCTCAGAAGAAGTGAGTGGATAGAATCGGTGAAGTACATCAAGCATCACACTTACCGACACGGATGCACCAGGCGAAGCTCCCAATAATCCCGCAATCGAGGCATCTTTAGCGCAGATTACCTCTGTACCAAACTGCAGAACGCCACCGCCCTTGGCCGGCTTGATGACTTGGGCCCGCTGACCCGCTTCGTAGAGTGACCAATCCTCAGGCTTAGCGTTTGGTACGAAGTCCTTTAGGCTCTCGAACTTCTTTCCAGCGCTCTTGGTTACTTCTCTAATTAGGTACTGGAGCAGCGAGAAGTTTTTAAGCGCAACGGACATATAAGGAATGAGATTCATTGGTCTAAGACTGAGAGGAAGATCAAGCAGGCTTCCGTGCTTTAGGAACTTAGGGTTAACCCCGGCAAATGGACCAAACAAGAGCGAGGTCTTACCATCGACAACGCGCGTGTCTAGGTGAGGAACCGACATCGGGGGAGCGCCAACCTGGGCTTGACTGTAAACCTTGGCGTGATGCTGTTTCACTAGCTCTGGGTTGTCGGTCCTTAGGAAGTGACCCGAGACTGGGAAGGTTCCGTACCCCTTGATTTCATCAATACCCGAGAGCTGCAAGAGCTTCAGCGCCCAGCCACCTGCGCCAACGAAAACCTTTTCTGCCCTAACAACCCTGCGATAGTCAGCGCCGCCGATGCTCAATTGCCAGCTATTATCCGAATATTGATAAAGGTTCTTAACCTCTTTGCCGGTTTCGACCCTCGCTCCTGATTTCTTTAGCCATGAAACTAGCTGCGAGGTAATAGCTCCGTAATCAACGTCTGTGCCCTGTTCGATGTAGGTGGCGGCAATTCTCTCGTTGCCCCTACCGTCAATGATCAGTGGCGACCATTTGCCAATTTGAGCTGGGTCCTCGCTGTATTGCATTCCCGCGAATAGTGGTTGATTCTTGAGCGCCTCAAAACGTCGCTTTAGGTAGTCGACATCTTTCTCACCGCGCACAAAGGTCATGTGCGGAACGGTGCGAATAAATGTCTCTGGGTTATTGAGAACACCTTGTTCAACCAGGTAAGACCAGAACTGTCTTGAAACCTGGAACTGCTCGTTGATGCTAATTGCCTTTGCCGGATCAGGTAGAGAGCCATCTTTTGAATCAGGCATGTAATTCAGCTCACACAGAGCAGCGTGCCCAGTGCCGGCATTATTCCAAGGGTTGGAGCTTTCAAGCGCGACTTCATCCAGGCGTTCGAACAGGACGATTGAACTTGATGGGTTTAGAAGTTTGGTCAGCACGCCCAGGGTTGCTGACATGATGCCGCCACCAATTAGAGCAAGATCGTACTGTTCTGAAAAAGACACCGTAATAGGGTAGCTCAACTAGGCGATGGCTACGCCAAGCAACTGACCAATTGCCCAAGCTGCAGAAATAGTAATGAGGGAAACGCCTACGTTTCGGATAACCGACTTCCAGACGCTGTGACCGCCAACGTATGCCGCCCAGACCCCTGACGCCGCGAGGGCAAATACAACCGCGACAGAAGTAACTTGAATTCGATACTGCTCCCAAGGCCCCAGAATGGCGAGCACCGGAAGAATTGCCCCTGCGGTGAAGGCTACAAACGAAGACCATGCTGCTTGCCAGGGGTGAGCCGTGATCGTTTTTCCGTGTCGGCCATGAGCGAGCTCGGTGTCTCGTTGGGCACTGACCGAAATGTATTCACCGCCACCCATCGAAACTGCACCTGCAACTATGGCTGCAACACCAGCAAGAAGCACGGCTCCTTGACTTGCGCCGGCTGCGGCGATACCAATGACAACACCAGCGACGGACACAATGCCGTCATTGGCCCCAAGCACGGCTGCTCTAAGCCAGTTGAGTTTTAGGTCTAGTGCTCTGGTATCTGTATCCACGGCAATTATTAGATACGGGCTTTGGTTAGATGTCTAGTAAGGCAGACCTATCTGTGTCGCTTGTAGACTTACCCGAGTTAGGAGCGAGTGTGAACATCAAACTTGCAGGCAAAACTCACCAGGTAAGTGAGGGAGCCGATGGATTCGGTCTTTTTGAAGA
>CAYOXP010000125.1:0-2194 GCA_964407995.1 uncultured Aquiluna sp. | reverse complement strand
AAGAGCAACGAAATGTCTCGGGTGGCAATGAACTGTTCGGGCAAACATGCAGGCTTTTTGGCAACCTGCCAGCTAAACGGTTGGGATTTGGGAACCTACTTACACCCTGACCACCCACTGCAGATAAGGATTCGGCAACTTGTTGAAGAACTCGCTGAAGAAAGAGTCAGTGCCGTAACAGCAGACGGTTGCGGTGCTCCACTGTTTGCAATCAGCACCGAGGGTTTAGCCAAGGCCTTTGCCGCGGTTGGCAGGCTTGCGCCAGAGATGATCCAGGCGGCTAAGAACTCACCATGGGTTATCGGTGACAAGGGTGCCCCTGATGCCGTGTTCTTGGAGCACGGGCTATTCGCAAAGATTGGCGCAGAGGGTGTTTTTGTAGTTACTACCGACAGCCATGAGGCGGTGGCAATCAAGATCGCCGATGGCAATCTCAGGGCTGCGCCGGTTGTCGCAGCCAAGCTGCTTCATAACCATGACCTAATTTCAAATGATGCCTTCGAGTCTTTGGTGGATCGACTATCACCAAAGGTTATGGGTGGGGATTCGGTAACCGGCAACCTTTTGCTAACCGTTTAGTTGACTAAACAAGGCTGCAAATCCCTAAACTGAGGGCATGACCAACAACGCCGTTGCACCTAAGAAATCCAAGGGCACTTTTGCCTGGGCACTATGGGACTGGGCTGAACAGCCATTCCCGACGATCTTTCAAACCTTTATCTTCCCGATCTACATCACCTCTTCGGCATTTGGTCCAGAGGCTGATACTTCGAGAGCTTTAGGTCTAGCTACCACCCTTGCAGGTGTTGCGGTGGCTCTGGCAGCTCCGGTGTTTGGCCGCAGATCAGACGAGATGGGTAAGCGTAAATTCTGGCTGATGATGAACACCTTCATCTTGGCTGGCGTAATGGCATCGTTGTTCTTTATTGCCCCCACCCCTTCAATGCTTTGGCTAGGGCTGATCATCTTTAGCTTTGGTGGTTTTGTGCAGGAGATTGCATTTATCAACTACTACGCGATGCTCAAACAAGTTTCGACACCAAACAACATCGGCAAAGTATCTGGCTTTGCCTGGGGTCTTGGTTATGTCGGTGGCATTGTTTTGCTGTTGATGTCGCTGGTTGGTTTTGTGCAGACCGAGAACCCATGGTTTGGCATTCCCCTCGATGATGCACTAAACATTCGTGCGGTGTTCCTCTTCAGCGCAGTTTGGCTAATAGCCTGGTCAATCCCGCTATTCCTCTCGGTCAAAGAGATCGAGAAGAAGGCCGATGTTGCCAAGGAGAACATCATCGAGAGCTACTACAAGCTCTGGGCTCAGCTCAAGTCGCTTAGACGTCAAGCTCCTGAGACCTTCAAGTTCTTAATCTCCTCAGCTATTTATCGCGATGGTCTTTCAGGTGTATTCGCATTTGGTGGAGCGCTTGGTTCTTTGGCATTCGGCTTTGAGCTTGCCGACGTGATCATCTTCGGTATTGCCGCAAATATTGTTGCCGGTATTGGTGCGGCAATTGGTGGTTTTATCGACGACAAGATTGGCGCAAAGACAACCATCATGATCTCCCTGATTGGTCTAACCATCGCTGGTTTCGCTGTGTTCTTGTTTGCAGGTTTTGGCCCAATTACTTACTGGATTGGTGGTCTGTTCTTGACCCTGTTCGTTGGTCCAGCTCAAGCTGCATCTAGGTCGTTTGTGGCTCGCTTCACACCTGATGGCCGCGAGGGTGAAGTATTCGGCCTTTACATGACAACCGGTAGAGCAGTTAGCTTCCTAAGTCCACTGCTATGGACCACTGCTATTTCAGCAGCTCTTTCAATGGGCATAGCGAATGCTCAGGCAACTATTTATGGAATTCTGGGTCTGATGCTGGTGCTTGTAGTTGGAACGCTACTGATGGCTAGGGTTCACCCAAACCCACAAGTAATTAGTGAGTAATAACTTCTACACCCCGTAGAATTACCTACATGTCGGGTAAGCGCAAACAGGGAGAGCTGGAATCCCAGGTTCTGTCCTGCCTATGGGATAGGCCAGATGGTCTCACCTCGCAGCAGATCCTTGCGCTTTTAGGTGACGATGGCCTCGCCATCACCACAGTGCTCACAGTGCTCTCGAGGTTGATCGACAAGGAAATGGTCAGGAAAGAGCAGCACGAAGGCCGAACCTTCTTGTTTGTTGCCACCAAAACTCGTGAGC
>CAYOXP010000124.1:0-2204 GCA_964407995.1 uncultured Aquiluna sp. | reverse complement strand
CCCTAATTTCAGGGCCATTGGTGTTGGGCTCCTTGCCCAAGATGGTGAGCTCTCCTCCAGTGCGCTGCGATACCGAGGTGATCATCTTCATCGTGGTTGATTTACCAGCGCCGTTTGGGCCTAACAGGCCGAATGCCTCACCGCGATAAACGTCAAAGTCGATTCCGTCTACAGCAACAAAATCTTTGTAGGTTTTAGTAAGTCCGCGTGCGCGGATAACAGACTCGCGCTCTTGTTGGTTTGACACCAATGTCTCTCTTTCGCACCACTAATTAGGCAGCCCTCCAGACTAGCATCGCCTGGGCCCAGAGTAGATTAACGCGTTAGCTCAAAAGTCGTTACTTTCAAGCTGATATGTTGGTGCCGTGAAAAAGCTTGGGAACCGCAGAGTAACTGGTACCGAGCAGTACTACACCCCAGCTGATTTGGCTATGCATCTAACTAAATTGGTCACCGAGGTAGCCGGGACCGAAAAGACTTTTCTTGAGCCAGCAGGTGGCACTGGTGTTTTCATAGAATCACTAAAGAAGCTGGGCGTGAAGAACATTGAGTCTGTGGACATTCACCCGAAGCACTTGGATGTGCAAAAAGCAGATTTCTTAACATTCACACCGAGCCGGCATGACTTCATCACGATTTCCAACCCACCATTCGGTCGCAATAACGCACTCGCCGTACCGTTTTTTAATCACGCTGCTCACTTCAGCGACCTGATTGCTTTTTTGGTTCCAAGAAGCTGGCGAAAGTGGTCGGTTATCAATCGCCTCGATCAAAGATTTCACCTTCTAGAAGACATCGATATTGCCGTGAACTACGTATCAGAATCAGGTGAGCAATTCGGGGTGCGAAATGATTTGCGGAGCTGTTTCCAGATTTGGGAAAAGCGAGAGACGGTTAGAGGCTTTATAAGAGTTAAAGACAACCGACTTGTCGAAAAGTGTTCTCCTGCAGATGCAGACATAGCAATTCGAGTTTTTGGCTACGGGTGTGGGACAGTTCTTAAGGACTTCGAAAGAAAGCCAAATACAACTTTGATGTTCCTGAGAGTTTTAGACCGGAAAGTTTTCGACGTTGTAGAAGGTTTAGATTATTCAAGGTTCAAAAACAACACCGCCTACACCCAGGCTTTGGCGCTACCGGAGATCAACTTCTTGTTGAATCAGGCTTTGTTGGGAGACCCGATGCTTAGATTTGAGGCTTATAAATGAGCGATTACCGAGACCCATCTAGCAACCCAAGGTCGCGTGAATATCGCGGGCCACGAGCAAACCTAAAAGATCTGCTCCCCTACCTCGCGGAGCACAAAAAAGCACTTACTTTGGCAGTGATCCTCTCTGTGATTACATCGCTTTTGGCGCTCGGCCAACCACTTCTGATGGGTCAAGTAATAGCAGCAGTTGAGCAGGGGAAAGAATTCCTCAACCTGGCCATCGGAATTGTGGTTTTGCTTATAAGTGCGGCACTACTCAATGGCTATCAGTACTACATCCTTTATCGCACCGGTGAAGGCGTGGTTCTAAACACTCGCAAAAAGCTGGTCGCAAGACTTATGCGCCTTCCGATCAAGGAGTACGACCGCAGGCGATCAGGAGACCTCGTCTCTAGAGTGGGAGCTGATTCAACTCTTCTAAAGACCGTGCTGACCCAGGGTTTGGTGAACGCCGTCGGTGGAATTCTGCAATTCTTTGGGGCAATCGTTGTGATGGCATTTATTGACCCAATTCTCCTAGGGTCGACTCTTCTGGTTGTTTTCATCGCCGTGGCGGCAATTGCCATGACGGGTCGAAAAATTAGAACGGCAACCACAAAGAGCCAACAAATGGTTGGCGCAATGAGCGCAGCCGTTGAACGTGCACTTGGAGCAATTAGAACCATTCGTGCGGCACGTGCCGAGCAACGTGAAACGGAAGCCATCGATAAAGATGCCACCGCTGCTTACGAACAGGGCGTCAAGATCGCCAAGCTGAGTGCGATTGTTGCTCCCATCGCTCAGGTTGCATTCAACTCGGCATTCATTGTTGTGCTAGGGCTTGGCGGACTAAGGGTTGCAACTGGCGCGACCTCTATTTCTTCGCTCGTTACTTTTGTGATTTTGCTGTTTTTCATGATTGGGCCACTAATCAACGCCTTTGGTGCCTACACATCAGTGATGGGCGCCCTGGGAGCTCTGGCGAGAATTCAAGAGATCATGGTTGTCGCTCCAG
>CAYOXP010000123.1:0-2204 GCA_964407995.1 uncultured Aquiluna sp. | reverse complement strand
CTGGAGCGACAACCATGATCTCTTGAATTCTCGCCAGAGCTCCCAGGGCGCCCATAACTGAGGTGTAAGCACCGAACGCGCTGATGAGTGGCCCAATCATGAAAAACAGCAAGATCACGAAAGTCACCAGGTTGGCGATTGTGGTGGCGCCGGTGGCCACGCGTAAGCCTCCAAGACCCAAAACCACAATGAATGCTGCATTGAAGGAAACCTGTGCGATAGGCGCCACAATTGCACTCAGCTTGGCAATTTTCACACCTTGTTCGTAGGCCGCAGTCGCATCTTTTTCAATGGCTTCTGTCTCGCGCTGCTCAGCACGCGCTGCTCTAATTGTTCGGATCGCTCCAAGAGCTCGCTCCACGGCCGCGCTCATTGCGCCAACCATTTGCTGGCTCTTTGTGGTTGCGCTTCGAATCTTGCGGCCAGTCAGCGCTATGGCAGCCACCGCCACAAACACGACCAGCAAAGTTGAGCCAAGCAGTACCGGATCGATAAATGCCATGACGATGATTGCGCCAAAGAACTGCAGCAATCCACCAACCGCATCAACCAGGCCCTGTGTTAAAACCGCCTTCAGCAGAGTAGAGTCAGCACCGACTCGAGACACCAAGTCACCGGTTCGGCGACGGTCATACTCCTTGATGGGAAGTCTCATGAGGCGAGCAATTAACTTCTTGCGAGTGCCTAGAACTACGCCCTCACCGGTTCGGTAAAGCAGGTAGTACTGATAGCCATTAATAAGTGCTGCACTTACTAGAAGTGCAACTATCCCAATCGCCAAGGTGGTGAATTCAGTCCCGGCCTCGACCGCAGAGATAACCTGCCCCATCAAAAGTGGTTGACCCAGAGCCAGCACTGAGGCAATTACCGAAAGGATCACCGCAATAATCAATGCTTTACGGTGATCAGCCAGGTACGGGAATAGGTCCCTCAGGCTCGCGCGCGGACCTTTGTATTCGCGGGATTTCGGATTGGTAGTTGGATCGCGATAGTCGCTCATTTATAAGCCTCAAATCTCAGCATCGGATCTGAAAACAACGCCTCGTTCAACAAAAAGTTGATCTCGGGGAGTGCTAACGCCTGGGTGTAGGCAGTGTTGTTTTTAAACCTTGAATAATCTAAACCTTCGATGACGTTGAAAACCTTCCGGTCTAAAACTCTCAGGAACATCAGAGTCGTATTGGGCTTTCTGTCGAAATCTCTAAAAACCGCCCCACAACCATAGCCAAATACTCGAATGGCGATATCGGCATCAGCAGGCGGGCATTTTTCAATCAACCGATTGTCATTGACTTTAATGAAACCCCTAGGCGACTCTCGTTTTTCCCAGA
The DNA here is from genome assembly GCA_964407995.1 of uncultured Aquiluna sp. Classification (GTDB taxonomy): domain Bacteria; phylum Actinomycetota; class Actinomycetes; order Actinomycetales; family Microbacteriaceae; genus Aquiluna. The sequence goes on along the minus strand of CAYOXP010000123.1, from coordinate 873 downwards.
CCTGAAAACAGCTGCGAAGATCATTGCGCAACCCGAATTGCTCACCCAATTCAGAGACGTAGTTCACGGAAACATCGATGTCTTCAACCAGGTGAAATCTTTGATCTAGGCGATTGATCACTGACCATTTGCGCCAGCTCCTCGGCACTAAAAAAGCAATCAAATCGCTGAAGTTCGCAGCGTGATTGAAAAATGGTACGGCCAGTGCATTGTTGCGACCAAATGGTGGGTTCGAGATGCAGACCAGGTCTTGACGATCAGGAGTAAATTTCAGGAAATCCGCATTTAGGACTGCTGGATGCTTGGGGTGGATGTCTACCGACTCGACGTGCTCAACACCGAGAGAGTTCAAAGCGTCGATGAAGACACCGGTTCCACCCGCAGGTTCAAGAAAATGTCGGTGAGTGCCAACGACATCTATCACGACTTTGGATAGCTGGGCTGCCAGATCTTTTGGGGTGTAGTACTGCTCGGTTCCCGTCACCCTGCGGTTGCCAAGCTTTTTCACGGCACCAACATATCAGTCTTGGAGTAATAGCGTTGTTTGCGCTTCGTTATTCATCATCGGAGCAGTGCGGTGTTAGTCTGAAGGGCTGCCGTATTTTGGGGCTGAAAGAGAGAAATTGGTGTCGAACCAAACTGAGCGCGAGTCGGTTATTCGCGCACGTGGACTTACCAAAACGTACAAAGAATTTGTTGCCGTAGACGGCATCGATTTTGATGTTTATCGCGGAGAAGCCTTTGGTCTGCTTGGCCCAAACGGGGCTGGTAAATCAACCACGATGAAGATGATCACCTCGGTATCGCAGCGCACCGGGGGAGAGCTCACCATCTTGGGCAAGGAGCCCAACACCAATGGCCCTGAAATTAGGG
>CAYOXP010000122.1:0-2266 GCA_964407995.1 uncultured Aquiluna sp. | reverse complement strand
CTGATGATGCGTTGGCGGTTTTTCAACCAGCGCACATCGACCACCGCAGCCAGCAACAAAATGCCGGCCAAGACCATGCGCGTGAGTCCTCCAGGGGCTGACAAGGTGGTCAGACCATTGGTGATCAGCAGAACAATCAAAGTGCCGACCAAGGCCTTGGTCACTGAACCACGACCACCGCCCAGGCTGATACCCCCCAAGACAGCCGCCGTCACGACAATGATCTCTAGGCCGACACCGATGTCAGCGCCAGCGGTCGCCAATCGCGCAGCAAAAAACAAACCGCCCAGTGAAGTCAGTACCCCACTCATGACGTAACACATGGCCACCGTCGAGCGCACAGCAATGCCGCTGTTGTATGCCGATCGTCGAGAACCGCCAATGGCCATGATGTGCCAACCTACGCGCAAACGCGTCAAGGTGATGTGTCCAACGATGGCCACCAACGCATAGGCCCAAGCGACAGAGGGTAAACCCAAGAAAGCCTCGTCACCCATGAAATACCAAACATCGGAATCGGGCAAGCCACCCGCGATGGCCGTGGAGTACTGCAAACTCAATATTTCGTAGGCTGCGCGAAAGATGATGAGCGTTATCAAAGTCGTCAAAAAGGCACGCAAGCGCAAGTAACCAACCAGAACGCCGTTGACTGCTCCTAAAAGGGCGCCAACCGTCACTGTGCCCACCACCGCTACAGGCACCGACACCTGGTAAACATGCATCAGCATCAGCGCAGTGAAATTGGTCAGGGCAAACATCGACCCCACCGAAAGGTCGATGCCGCCAACGATCATCACCAGCCCCAAGCCCAAGACCACGAAGCCAATTTCAGCGGCTTGGCGCAGGGTGCTGGCGACGACGCCGGCGTCGTAAAAGTTGTCAATCAACTGGCCCGAAGCCAAGACCACCATCAGCAGCAACAGCACTGGAATCGCGGTTTCCGTCCAGCGTTTGGACAGAATCTCGCCCAGCCAATGATCTGGCCAGTATTGGTAGCGCAAACGGGTGACGGTTTCGTTCATGGCTTGGGACCGGTTGATGAAAGACAAAAAGGCTCAGGCAATCACTTCTTGGCCAGTTTCCAGCAAGTGCCTTCTTTGCTGGCGTTCTCCTTGGTGATCGGCACCAGAGTGGTGTAGATGTTTTGCTTGGCCTGCCCCGCTTTGATGCCGCCTTGAACCAACCACTTGATCATCGCCGCCATGTTACTGGCCTGCGTAGGGACGTCGTAGCTGATGTCGTAATCAAACGCACCGCTGGCCACCTGATTACAAGCACCCGATTGCTCACCACCACCGGACGTGGCAACAAACACCTTGCCTTGCAAACCGGCTTCTTTCACCGCGGCAGCTGTACCGATGTCCATACCATCCCAAAAACCCACAATGCCGCACAGGTCTGGGTGTTGCTTGAGCACCGTTTGTGTGATGGCTTTGGCTTTCGCGGCATCCCAATCGGCGGCCTGATTGGAGACCACTTTGATCTCTGGGTGCTTGGCCAACACGTTCTCCACACCTTTCAGCGTGTATGCACTGGCTGCGGCTGTTGGCGCGCCTTGCACAATCGCAATCTTGTTCGACTTGCCCTTACAGGCCTCCACGGTCGCTTGCGTGGTCATTTCGCCAATATCCACCCAATCCGCACCCACAAAGACACTCGACGGCTGCTGTGAGCGCATGTTGATTTGCACCACATAAATGCCCTCTTTCTCAGCCTTGCGAATCAACTTGGCGTAGGTCTGCACATCGGGGTTGTGCAGCACAATGGCCGCAGGCTTTTCGGCAATCAGTGCAGTCATGGCCTGCGCACCCGCGCTGGTGCTCCAGTTGGGATCGCGAGCAACCACCTTCATACCAGCGGGCTCTAGCTCCTTCTTCAAGCCCTCATACCAGCCAATGCCGAGATCAAACCCCATGGCCACCGGGATGTAGCCCACGACTTTTCCTGCCAGCGCCTTTTTGTAGCCCTCGCGAAATGGCTCATCCAAGCCCTTGCCTTGAGCCATGGCTGAGCTCACGCCCAAAGCCAAGGTCCCAACCGCCAGTGTGGTGGCGACCCATTTTTGAAGCTGTTTCATCTCTGTCTCCTTCGCTTGGTTTTGCTTCCAACGTGGAAGCGGGTAAAAATCAGATATCGCCTTGCTGAGCCGTTTCTTCATTGCGGGGATTGACAATGGAATCCGCCAATATCGCCACCAACAGCACGATGCCTTTGACGATGTTTTGCACCGAGTAGCCCACATCCATGATGGTCATGGCGTTGAGCA
>CAYOXP010000121.1:0-2281 GCA_964407995.1 uncultured Aquiluna sp. | reverse complement strand
GCGGCTGCGGACTTTGCGCTATTGTATTAACAAGTTTCCAAAGTCGTAGCTGTGAAAGGTCTGCAATGCGCAAAACCGAGGTTCTTCTGCCACTTTCGCTTTTCGCAGATCTAGACCGTTCTGGACCTGTTCCGCTTTATTACCAGCTTTCCCAGCGCATCCAGCAATCAATCATGTCTGGTCAGCTACCACCAGGATCTCGCCTTGAAAATGAGATCTCTTTGGGTGACCGTCTAGGTTTGTCACGTCCAACTATCCGCAAAGCAATTCAAGAGCTTGTCGACAAGGGATTGTTGGTTCGTCGACGCGGTGTGGGAACTCAGGTTGTGCACGGTTCGGTTTCCCGCGGTGTCGAGTTGACCTCGCTTCACGATGACTTGGTGCGAGCGGGTAAAACACCTTCAACGAAGCTGCTTTCCCTGGAAGTAACTAAGGCAGACAACTTCATCGCTGAACAGCTGGCTGTTCCAGTTGGCACTGAAATCATTCGTATTGAGCGTCTGCGCTATGCAGACAGTGCTCCTGTCTCTGTAATGATCAACTACCTGCCACAAGAATTTAGAGGAATCAGTGTCTCTGACCTTGAAGAAATTGGTCTTTACCAATGGTTGCGCCTACAGGGCGTAACCATTCGAGTTGCTAAGCAGCGCATTGGCGCTCGTAAGGCAAACAACCGCGAGGCTGAATTGCTAGAGCTTGAGCACGGTGCAGCACTACTAACGATGGACCGCACAGCTTACGACGACGAAGGCGTGGCTATTGAGTACGGTCACCACTGCTACAGCCCAGAGCTTTACTCATTCCAGGCAACCCTGGTTCAGAAGTAATTACTCGGCGTAAGAGGCCAGTTCACCAATCACAAATTGGGCTTTTCCGAAACCAAAGGACCAGTCTTCAGGCCCGTTCTCTACGTAGCTAATAAAGACATCATTTGGGGTAACACCAGCAACGGTCAGCTCAGAAGTGATTCTCTGATAAATCTTTTGCTTAACGTTGGTTGAGCGGCCTCTTTGGGTTGTGATTTGAATCATCACAATGTTGTTGGTGCGCTCAAAACCTAAGCCTGCATCCTCAGCGAAAAGCTCGTATGGCTCATGTTGGGTGATGATCTGGAATCGGTCACGCTGAGGGATTCCCATAACGTCAACTAAAGCCTTGTGAATCTGATCCCCAACTAGCTTCACGTGCTCCGGGCTCCTGCCTCGCAGGATGCTGATTCGAACTAATGGCACCTTGACTTCTTATGCAAACTTCGCGATGTACTTCTCAATGGTTTCGCGCTGGAAGACAGCAGTCTCTGCATTCTTCTCGTTTTCAGCGAATACCGAGGAGCACATAATCGAGTTCGGGTTGTCTAGGTAGCCAATTTCTTTTAGGCCACCAAAGAACTCGTCCCAGTTCACGTCACCATCGCCCATCTTTAGGTGCTGGTGAACGCGCACAGCGTTTCCTGGAGGGTTGGTGATGTAGCGAAGACCGTGGCTGCGCTTGTGGTCCATGGTGTCAGAAATGTGGGTGATACCAATTCTCGAACCAACGGTGCGCATGATCTCAAGCGCATTGTTGCCCATGTGGAAGGTGTGTGAGGCAACGTAAACCATGCCCACATTCTTGGAGTTCAAACCACGAATGGTTCTCCAGGCCTGCATGCCATCTTCAACAAAGTCATCTGGGTGTGGATCGATGAAGAGCTTGATGCCCTCCTTTTCGATGATTGGAAGTAGCACCTCCATTGAGCGGTAGAAAGCACGCTCTGATTCTTCGGCCTTCTCTGGGCGACCAGAGAACTCGGTGCCGATGGTGTCAACGCCAAGCTGAGCTGTGATCTCGATAACGCGCTTGAAGTTGCGAACAGCAGCCTCTTGGGCATCTGGATCTGGAGAGGAGATGCGAAGCACTGGAAGGGTTGATGCAATCTCAACGCCGGCATCCTTGCAAGCCTTCTTCATAGCCTTCACCAGATCATCGTCAGCACGAGCGTGGTTGAAGAATGGGATGAAGTCCGCATGTGGAGTCATCTGCAGGTACTTGTAACCAAGCTCTGCAGCAACACGTGGGAATTCCAGTAGGCCGTGCGTGTGGTGGAACGGTGTTGGGTCTAGTGCGATCTTTACCATTTAGTCCTCCTTGACTTATGCGCGCTCTTGAGCGCCCTTACCTAATAGCTTCTTTTGGTTAGCAACTTGCTTGTCGTATTCCTTGCGAGCACTCTTGGTGCTCTCAAGGGTTGAAACAGCAGCTACTGGAACATCCCACCAACCTTCACCATCTGGTGCATACA
>CAYOXP010000120.1:0-2296 GCA_964407995.1 uncultured Aquiluna sp. | reverse complement strand
GGAGATACTGTCTCGTACTTCTTCTTTAGAAAATCAAACAGACCCATTAGAGCGATGCCTCCATTGAAACTTCCTTACCTGCGCCGATCCAGGCGCCGGTGCCGCCCGCCACCGAAACTACGTTGAAGCCCTGTGCCTCTAGGTAGTTTGCAGCTGTCATGGAGCGACCACCCGACTGGCAAATTATCCAGATCTGCTGATCTTTAGGTAGTCGATCTAGGTGCTCTGGAACGGTGTTGAGGGCAATGTGGTGAGCCTTCGGTGCGTGACCGTTCTCAAACTCCCACGCCTCTCTAACGTCAACTACAAAAGCGCCTTCTGGGATAGCCTTCTCAAGATCGTCGATTGAAACTTCTCTAGCCAATTCTTTTCCTTTCAAATTCCTCTAGCTGAGCGAGAGGAAAGCCTTTTCTAATTTCGCGCGGTCAGCCAATCCAGCCTCATCTGCGCCACAATTTGCAATGCCGGTGGCGATCAGCGAAAAAGCTGCACGGTTTATGGCAGCTTGGGCCGCGGCCATTTGAGTAAGCACGTCAGTGCACTCACGCTGCTCTTCCAGCATTCGAATGATTCCGCCAAGCTGGCCTTGAGCGCGAGACAGACGCTTTTTTACTGATTCAAGTTCTTGCTCTGGGATTTGCAACTTGCTTACCTTTCGACTTGACTTCAATGACTATAACACATACCCTAGGGGGTATCTTGAAAGGATACCCAAATTGAAGATTTTGAAGTTTCTAGCAGCTTCTCTAGTTGCCCTTTTTGCAGTTACTTCGCTTGCTGGATGTGCAGTTGAAAAGCAGGATCCAACACAGTACGCCCAGATCATTGACGTTCGCACTCCAGAAGAGTGGGCGAGTGGTCACCTGCAGGGTGCTATTCGTATAGGCATCGCAGACGGTGATTTTCCACAGCAGCTAGAGGCACTGGACAAGAGTGCTGACTACTTCGTTTACTGCCGTTCGGGTAATCGTGCTGGACAGGCCATTGAGTTTATGAAGTCTGCTGGCTTCACCGGAAAGCTGGTAAACGGCGGCGGTGTTGGCGACGCCTCTAGCACGCTTGGTTTGTCGGTTGTCACCGACTAATTTCACAGCTTCTGCTGCTGACTGGGATGCCAGGTATCTAGCATCTCAGTCGGTTTGGTCCGCCGAGCCCAATCAGTTTGTCGCCGAGGATCTTAAGAACCTAACTGCCGGCACGATGGTCGATGTTGCTGGCGGTGAGGGGCGAAATGCACTTTGGTTTGCAAGTCGCGGCTGGCAGGTAACCAATGTTGAATTCTCGGCCGTAGCGCTAAAGAAGTTTCAAGAGCGAGCCGACAATGCCGGTTTGCACGTCAGTTCAATACTTTCCGATGCACAAACTGCGCAGTTCGGGGTAGATCCAGATCTAATTCTCTTTGCGTACCTACAGCTGCCCTGGGACCAACTTCTCAGGTCCCTGGACAATGCTTTGGCGCAGCAAACGAAGGGCGTGCTCTATGGCGTTTGGCACGCCAAGGAGAATTTGACCGAAGGCTATGGCGGGCCACAGAACCCTGCAGTCTTGCCATCAGAATCCGAATTGAAGGTCTGGCTTTATTCACACGGGCTAAAAGGCGAAGTGCGCAACCGCACCCGGGAAGTACAAACCGAGCAGGGCGTGCGTAAGGCAATCGATGTCACCTTGTTGGTTAGGCGTTAAATAAGGGCAAAAAGGCAATAAGGTTGTTCCTAAACAATCTTGTGAGGCCTTAGTTGAACGCGATAAACCTAGCTGTAATCCCAGGTGATGGCATTGGCCCGGAGGTTACCTCTGTTGGCCTAGCAGCTTTGGAGAAGGCTCTCGGGAACGTCGAGCTCAATATCACTTCTTACGACTTGGGATCCGATCGCTATTTGGCAACCGGTGAGGCTTTGACAGAGGATGACCTTGCGCAACTCAAACAGCACGATGCCATCATGCTCGGAGCCATTGGTGACCCGAGGGTCGCGTCTGGAATCTTGGAGCGTGGCCTGCTCCTAAAACTTCGCTTTGCATTCGATCACCACATCAACCTTCGTCCTTCGCAGCTCTTCGAAGGCGTTCAATCGCCATTGGCCGGTGCCAAGGACATTGACTTTGTTGTAGTTCGAGAGGGCACCGAGGGCCCTTACGTTGGCAATGGTGGAGCCATTCGAGTCGGCACCGAACAAGAAGTTGCCAACGAGGTCTCGGTAAACACCGCATTCGGTGTCAGACGAGCCGTTGAGTACGCATTCGAGTTGGCCTCTAAGCGCGAGCGCAAGCACGTGACCTTGGTTCACAAGACCAACGT
>CAYOXP010000119.1:0-2312 GCA_964407995.1 uncultured Aquiluna sp. | reverse complement strand
GAACTGTGTTGGGGAAGATTTACGTTCACGTAGCCGGTGAAGTTGCCAGCCCAGGGTTGTATGAACTTGAAGCCGGGGCTCGAGTCGAGCAAGCCATCAATCTAGCCGGGGGTATGACAGAAAAGGCTTTTGAGCAAAGTGTGAACTTGGCGAGAATGGTCTCAGATGGCGAGCAAATTGTCGTGCTGGCTCAAGGGCAAATTGCTACGTCAAACGCTGCTGGTTTTGTCTCTTTGAATAATGCAACTAAAGAACAGCTTGAATCACTTCCGGGGGTAGGCCCTGCCCTAGCAGGGGCAATTCTTGATTACCGAAACAAGGTCGGATCATTTTCCGATCTATCTCAATTGCGTGAAGTGAGCGGAATTGGTAGCAAGCTATACGCCAAAATAACTCCACAACTCTCGCTGTGAACGTTGTTATCGCAGGGCTGTATTGGCTACTGCTTTGGATCACAGCAGAACCGAATACCGAATCCAGTCTCAAACAGAGCTATCCCGAGATCAGCCAGATTGAGTCGCTGAGAGCTAAATTCCTGGCCAATTTGACTGGAGTATCCAGTGATGCAGAGGGGCTTGTAGCTGGCTTAGCTATCGGTGAGAGAGGCGCTATTTCCGAGCACCTAGCTGAACAGATGAAGGCCTTATCTCTTACTCACTTGGTTGCAGTTAGCGGGGCCAATCTCGCGATAGTCTCTGCAAGCATTTTCTTCCTCTTGGCTCAGATTGGTCTTTCGAGAAATTGGAGATTTGCGCTTTCCTATCTAGCCATGGCCGGTTACGTCCTGCTTGTCGGGCCGGAATCTTCCGTGTTGCGTGCCGCAACCATGGCTAGTTTCGTCATGGCCGGGCTTTGGGTGGGTCGCCGAGTTCTTGCCTTGAGAATGCTTGGCTGGGCAGTGATGTTCCTGCTGGTATTGGATCCTGGATTGGCAGTGGATTTTGGGTTTGCCTTATCCGTATTTGCAACAGCCGGGCTGCTGATTCTCGCGACCAGAGTCTACGAATACCTGAAAGGGCAACTTCACCCATTTTTAGCTCTAGGAATTGCAGCAACTTTCGCTGCACAGCTATACACAATGCCCATACTTTTGATGCTGCAGCCCTCTATCCCGGTTTATTCGGTGCTAGCCAACCTATTAGTTGAGCCTGTTGTTGCCCCGGTCACAATTCTTGGTATCGCGGCTGCGGTCTCGGTCGTCTGGCTGCCACTTCTATCGCAACTTCTCACCTTTATTGCGTCATTTGGAACCTGGTGGATTGTCTTCATAAGTGGCGAGTTGTCGCTACTACCAATGCTTCGGGTACCGTTCGTGCCAGGGCCATTAGGGGTTGGTTTGATGACCGCTTTCGTCATAGGGGTAACGGTGTTTACGGTCTCAGGCCATTCAGTTTGGCGAAAAGCCGCCGCTTTCGTCTCAATAGCATCGATATTGATTGCCAGCGGCTGGGTTGTCCGTGACATTCACAGGCATCAGAGTTTTGCAATTGACTGGGAAGTTCTAAATTGCGATGTCGGTCAAGGAGATGCCCTGCTGATTAGGCAGGGGAGTGAAGTAGCTCTTGTTGACGTTGGACGCGAAGATGAGCCGATCGATAGCTGCCTAAGAGCCCACGGGGTGGAGACGATTAGCCTGCTCGTTCTCACCCACTTCGACGCTGACCACGTCGGCGGCATTCGAGGTGCCGTCAATGGTCGCAAAGTGGAGCAAGTGCTTGTGTCTGGCTTCAGCGACGACAGACCTCTTGTGAAGGTAGTAAACGACACACTCGCTTCAGTTGGTGTAGACGCCCAGCGGGCCTTCCGAGGAATGCAGGGGCAACTCGAGAAGGCGAGTTGGAAGGTGCTCTCACCAACCCAGGAGGCCACTGAGGCTGAGGATAGTAACGATGCCTCGATAACGGTTCTCTGGCAGCTAGGAGACTTTAACTTACTCACCACTGGTGATTTAGGTGAGGTCGGGCAGACTCGATTGTTGCGCCAAGTAGCGGGAGACCTAGTTCTTGCTGCATCCAGGCCACTCGTTCTCAAAGTTGCTCACCATGGTTCTGCCGATCAGTCGCGGGAGTTTCACGAGCTAATAGCACCTGAAATCTCTCTTGTGTCGGTGGGGCTTGGAAATGACTATGGACATCCAACCGAACGAATACTCGGAATCCTTTCTACTGTTGGTAGTGCAGTGTTTCGCACCGATAAACAGGGAGCAATAGCAATCTCGGTCAGTGACTCAAACCTAAAGGTTTCAACCGCAGGTAAGCTTTCGATGTGAGCGGCAAAACGGTGTACTGGAACCAAGCAGTGGCTGCCGACCT
>CAYOXP010000118.1:0-2328 GCA_964407995.1 uncultured Aquiluna sp. | reverse complement strand
TCGGAGACTCACAGTATGTCGAGCTCAAAATGATGGTGAATACCTCCCAGGAGAAGATCATCATCGGAGAAGTTGAGCGAGCAGGCGGGGGAGAGCTTGCAGATCCAAATGACAGTGACCTCTGGCGCATTCAGGTTGCTGAAAATCTCGAAGGAAAGATCTCGGTTCCTGAGGGTAACGAGGTTGGTGTTTTGGTAGCCGCCAGCGGTATTGATATGGCACCAAGGGAACTCACCATTACTTGGGATTTGGGGAATCAAACCGCACCGGTAGCCCCAATCACCATTGTTGGGCTGAGCCTGATGGCACTTGGTGCCTTGCTTTCGGCTTGGGCGTTCTGGATTATTCAAAAAAGAGCAAGAATTACCCGCAATTGGAAAGGCCCTAAGCGCCCGAGACCACCACGTGGTTCTCGCAGAGTTGTTTCGCAGGCAGGCACCGGGCCGGTTACCTCGCGCCGCCAGGCCAGGGGATTGAGATTTGCGGCACTGCTTCTAGCGCCTATTGCACTTACTGGCTGCACACCCGAATACGTGAACCCGATTGTTAGCCCAAGCCCATCACCGGCACTTGATGTCTTGAGCCCCGTGGTTACCAAGGATCAAGTTTCAAGGATTCTGACTCAGATTGCCGACGTGGTTGCCCAGGCGGATGCCGAGTTTGACCGCGAGAGCATCGAGCAACGCGTTGCGGGGCCTGCGCTCATTGCGCGCCGAGCCGAATACAACATTGCGAGAAGACTGGAGGAACCGGTTGCACCTCAGCCAATCCTGGCTTCACCAATCCAGCTTTTCCTTCCCTCTGCCACTGACACCTGGCCAAGATCCGTCATGGTGGTGACCGGCGAAGACACATTGCAAATGTTGATCTTGAGGCAAGAGACCGCAAGAGACCAATACCAGCTTTATCAATACATGAACTTACTGCCAGGTATCGATTTCCCTGAGGTTGCCGCGGAGACGGTTGGTGCGAATCTGGTGAAGCCAGATAGCAAATTCCTGCTCATGCCTCCTACAGACCTAGCGACGGCCGTCGGTAGTCTCCTAAACGAAGGCCCCGATTCGCCTTGGAGCGTTTTGGTTGATGGCAACAACCAGTACATCTCGGACGTATCTTCGGTTCAGGCAGGCCTTGCCGAGACTCTTGCTAACGCAAACCTCACGTTTGAACACAAGCTCTCGTCCACCGACATGGTGCTGCTTTCTTCTGGTGAGGGTGGTGCACTCGTAGCCCTATACATGATCGACACCTACACCATCATCCCTAAGGAGCCCGGTGACGCGGTTGCGATCTCTGGCGATGAGGCTATTTTGCTAGGCACCGGCGGCTCAGCGACGGGTATCGAAACCAGGTATGGAGCTATGTTGCTGTTCCACGTTCCGGCAACGGGATCGGATTCCAGGGTGACCTTGCTCGGTGCCACTCAGCAGCTACTTAGCTCAGAATCTCTAGGAGCACGATGACGAATTTTGGCGGGGCATTCGATCTCTCGAGCCTAAATAAAAAATCCGAGCCTCAGGCTGCGCTGACGGTTACAGACTGGATAGTCAAGGCCGATGAGCAGGTGCTCAGAAGCTACCTGCAGCTATCTGAGCAGGTTCCCGTTCTGATGCTGATCACAGATGGTACTGAAGGCTCAAATGCAGTCAGGGAGCTCGTCTACACAGTTATCTCGCAGGCTCAGGGTCGATTTGCTGGTATAGAAGTTGACCTAAACACCTCGCCACAGCTAGCACAGGCTATTGGGATTAATCAGGCACCAGCGATGGCCGCGATTCTGGCGGGACAGCCAGCACCGCTATTCAAGGGCAACGTAAACCAGGAGCAATTGGTTCAGATCCTTGGTCAAGTTCTGCAGCTTGGTGTCCAGAACAACATCACTGGTCAGGTGACCAAATCTGATGCTCCTCAAGAACCGGTGAAACAGCTATCGCCTGAGCACATGGCAGCTATTGAAGCGGTGGATCGCGGCGACCTTACCGATGCTCTTGCAAGGTTTGAAAAACTTGTGATCGAGTACCCATCCGACAGTGAAATTCGCGCAGGCCTGGCACAGGTGCAGCTTTTAAAACGATTGCAAGATGGTGAGGAAGCCGGTGCTCTCACTGAACTTTTCAACACCGCCGACAAGACTCTGATCTCAGGTCAGCCCCAGCAAGCGTTTGATCAACTGCTTAGCGCATTCGCGATTGACTTCGATAATCGGGATCAAATTCGCGCGCGCTTATTGGACCTGTTTATTGTTACTGGCGATTCCCACGAATCAGTATTGAAAGCTAGGCAAAAGCTAGCCTCACTGATGTTTTAGGAAAGCTTGAGCCAAACCGA
>CAYOXP010000117.1:0-2345 GCA_964407995.1 uncultured Aquiluna sp. | reverse complement strand
TTTCAAAGCTGAGAAGCGTTCCGCGGAAGCCAGAGTTCGCCGCATTTGTAGGCGCTGTTGTCGTCTATTTCTTTTTCCTCTATTTCGGTTGGCCGATCTTCCCTTCAGTTCTTGTTACTGCAGGTTGGGTAAACGTCGCAGCTGAACTTGCAATCGTTGCCCTGCCAATCGCTTTGGTAATGATCGCCGGACACCTAGACCTTTCTGTTGGTGCCAACATCGCAGCTTCTGCAATGATGTATGCCCTTCTCGGCGGTCACTTCGGCGTTCCAGACTGGATCGCTCTTCCAGCAGGTCTCGCCACCGGAACATTCTTTGGCTGGCTCAACGGATTTATCATCACTCGAATCAAGCTTTCTTCATTCATCGTGACCCTTGGTATGTCATTCTTCATTCGAGGTCTTATCTTTGGTGTCACCAAATTGATGGTGAGCAACGTGCAGCAGGCACACGACCCAGCACCTTGGGTAAAGGAGACCATTGGCGGTCGCATTTACCTTTCATTCGAAAACGCAATTTACATTGCGATTATTTTTGCCCTAGTTATCTCTTGGTTGATGTACCGCACCAAGTACGGTAACTGGATCTGGGCTATTGGTGGCGATGAGCAATCTGCTCGCGCAGCCGGTGTACCAGTGGAGAAGACCACTGTGGCCTTGTTCATGGCATCCGGATTCGGTGCCGCCGTATTTGGTGTCACTTCGGTTGCCCTGTACGGCAGCGCCCAGGTTTCCGCGGGTCAGGACAAGGTGTTCTTCACCATCATCGCAGTTGTTATCGGTGGTGTATTGCTAACCGGTGGTTACGGTTCGCCTATCGGTGTGATTCTTGGAACCATCACTTTCGCAATAGTTATCACCGGTGTTAACTCAACCGACTGGGGTGGCGACTGGTCCAACCTAATCATCGGAATCCTCGTACTACTAGCAGTGCTGGCTAATAACTCATATCGCAAGCTAGCCCTTTCTAGCGGTAAAAAGAAGACTCCTAAAGCATCGAAGGGAGACAAGTAATGTCTGAAAAATCAAAGCCACTGCTGGCGCTGAAGAACGTATCAAAAATCTTCGGCACTTACGCAGCCCTTCAGGACGTCTCGCTTGAGATTCACCCTGGACAGGTTCTGTGTCTCCTCGGAGATAACGGTGCAGGTAAGTCAACGCTTATCAAGGTGCTGTCTGGTTTCCACGAACCAACCTCGGGTGAAATCGAGTTCAACGGCAAGAGGGAAATCTTCAAGAGCCCGCGTGACGCTTCAGACCGTGGAATCTCAACCGTGCACCAGTTTGGTGGCACTTTCCCACTGATGTCACTTGGGCGCTCCTTCTTCGTTGGCCTAGAGCCAACCAAGGGCTGGGGTCCTTTCAAGCGCTTCGATCGTAAGTTTGCTAACGATGTTGTGGTTGAGCAGATGCAGCAGATGGGTATCACCCGCGTAACCGATGGCGACCGACTAGTTGGAAGTCTTTCGGGTGGTGAGCGCCAAGTATCAGCGATTGCACGTGCTGTGTATTTCGGTGCGAAGGTGCTGATTCTTGACGAGCCAACCGCTGCCCTGGGTGTGAAGGAAGCGGCACACGTTCTTCGAATTATCATGCAGGCGAAGCACCGTGGAATTGCTGTTGTGCTAGTTACTCACAACGTGTCACACGCACTTACAGTTGGTGACCACTTCGCAGTTCTCATTCACGGCACGAAGGCTGATGACTTTGCCAAGGGTGAAAGAACTCGTGAGCAGATCACCGACCTAATGGCCGGTGGCGAGGCAATGGCAGAGCTAGAAAGCGAGCTAGCAGCCCTCACTGGAACCATCAAGCAGGTGCTTGACTAATTCGAACTAAAAACCGGGTCCGAATTCTCGGACCCGGTTTTATGTTTAATTGGGCTTCCATAGAAACTAAAACCCCGCCCGGAGTTGACCGAGCGGGGTTGGATGACTTGGACTAGCGCAATCCAGCCTTTTGAGCAGCTTCAAGCAACACCTTGGAAGCAAACTCAAGTCCTTCAACGCGGCCCATTGAGGTGTCCTCGTGTTCGATGTTCACCATCATATTTGGGTCAACGCGGTGCAATGCCTTGAGGAATTCAGCCCAGTAGTCAGAGTCGTGACCTTTACCCACAGCGACGAAGTCCCATGCCGATGGATTTGGCCACTCATTGGCATACTCATCGCCACCGAGGCTTGTCCTGTTTTCATTCTCACCTAGTGCACGGAAGCTGTTGTCGAGAACACCCTCGATCGCCGCATGCGGGTTGATGCGAACATCCTTTGCTGCAGCATGGAGAACGATAGGACCCAGGTTGTCGACTACCGCGACGGGGTCCATCTGCTGCCAGAACAAGTGAGA
>CAYOXP010000116.1:0-2362 GCA_964407995.1 uncultured Aquiluna sp. | reverse complement strand
CCGGCTACACAAATGCAGGCAAGTCCTCACTCCTAAACAGGATGACTAGAGCGGGGGTTCTGGTGGAAAACGCCTTATTCGCAACTCTTGACCCGACGGTTCGCAAACACGCGACCCCGGACGGACGTGAGTACACCATATCTGACACCGTCGGATTCGTCAGAGACCTCCCTCACCAGCTGGTAGAGGCTTTTCGGTCCACTTTGGAGGAGATAGCTGGTGCCGACCTCATCGTTCACGTGGTTGACGCCACTGATCCTGATCCTCTGGGTCAGATCTCAACGGTCAGATCGGTAGTCGCAGACTTTGATTCAAGTGGAATCCCTGAACTAGTAGTTTTCAACAAGGCCGATCTGGTCCCAGACGAGGTTCAGGTTCGACTCAGGGGCATGGTGCAAGGTGCGCTTCTGGTCTCTGCCAGAACTGGACAGGGGATTGACGCTCTCCAGGAAGCCATTGGGTCAATGCTTCCGAAGCCCGATGTTGAGTTTGTGGGCGTGATTCCCTACTCAAGGGGCGACCTCGTTTCGCGCATTCACCTCGCAGGTAAGGTCTTGGAAACCGAATACGTCGAAGAAGGCACTTCACTGAAGGCCCTGGTTAGAGAAGACCTTGCCTTCGAACTACGAGAATTTGCTAAACGGTCCTGAGGACAGCCACGACCTTGCCAAGAATCACTGCGTGATCTCCAAGAATTGGCTCAAAGGCGGAGTTGCGAGGTAAGAGCCAGGTGTGGCCGTCTCGCTGCTTAAAGGTCTTCACGGTCGCCTCCTCTTCGATGAGAGCCGCGACAATGTCCCCGTTTTCGGCGGTTTGCTGCTGCCTGACAACCACCCAGTCGCCGTCGCAGATGGCCGCGTCGATCATTGATTCGCCAACGACCTTGAGTAGAAATAGCTCACCTTGCCCAACAATTTGTCTAGGCAAGGTAAATACGTCTTCAACATTTTGATCTGCGGTGATCGGAATACCTGCGGCAATCCGGCCAACGAGCGGAACCATTGCAGAGTCCGGTCTGATGATCTCACCGGCTGGCTCATCACCAAGAAGGTCAATGGTTCGCGGGCGTCTTGGGTCACGAGAAATGAACCCCAAGAGTTCGAGCTTGTTGAGCTGATGCGACACGCTGGCGGTCGATGACAGGCCAACGGCCTCGCCGATCTCTCTCATTGAGGGGGCATAGTTTCGCGATTGCATTGATTCGCGAATGACGTCCAGAATTCGCTGCTGAACCGCTGTTAGTTCGCTCTGATCCATGACTCCTCCAAAAATGTCGGTGGCCAGTGTTTTGCTTTCTCTATCGAAACTGTATTCGGAATTGGACAGGATTCCAAACACATTTTCGAAAAAACTAAAAAATCAAGTAGAAAATGCTTGCAATTTGGGAGCGTATTTCTATACTTAGAACAAATGTTCGAAAAAGAAATTCGAACAAGGAGGTAAGAGAAATGCAGATGTTGCGTTCGTACCAGCTGACTAACCCAGCCCGCCTTGTGCGTGCGCTCATGATTGTGGCCCTTGCAGCCACTCTGAGCCTTGTCGGTATCTCCGGCTCTGTAGCCACGGACACTGACCCAGTTGAACTTACCTACATCACGGTCTCTCAAGGAGACTCCCTGTGGTCACTCGCAGAGGTTCACGCAGGCGATGCCGACCCTCGGGACTGGATTGCAGAAGTAGTAATCGCAAATGCTTTGGAGAGCTCAGACCTCACACCGGGTCAACAAATCGCACTTCCTTAGCCTGATGGCTAGCATTTACGGGTGAGCAGTCTTGAAGATCTTCCGATTCGCGGTGACCTGAGGGGTCAGAAGCCTTATGGTGCGCCTCAGCTCGACGTTCCTGTTTCACTCAATGTAAACGAGAACACCTTTGGTATACCCGAGGAAGTCGCGCTCACAATCGTAGAAAAGCTCGCTGCGGCCGTAGTTGGCCTAAATCGCTATCCCGACCGTGAGTTCCTGGAGCTCCGGGCCTCACTTGCTAAGTACTTGGGTCACGACCTGAGTGAGTCGCAGATTTGGGCGGCCAATGGGTCCAATGAGGTGCTTCAGCAGTTTTTCACTGCTTTCGGGGGACCTGGTCGAAAGGCCCTTTCCTTTGGTCCTACCTATTCGATGTATCCAAACATCGCTCGCATTACTCTCACCGATTACGTTGAGGCACAACGACCTGAGGGCTATGAGCTAACTCCTGAATTTGTCTCTCAGGAAATTGGAAAGCACAAGCCGGACATCGTTTTGATTTGCGCTCCTAACAATCCAACTGGCACCTCCGTAGGCCTCGACACAGTGCGCACTGCCTACGAGAGCTTTGATGGGATGCTGCTGGTCGATGAGGCTTACGCTGAGTTCTCAGAATC
>CAYOXP010000115.1:0-2368 GCA_964407995.1 uncultured Aquiluna sp. | reverse complement strand
GAAGAACTCATTGAAGAGCTAATCAAGATCGTCAAGGGCCCAGATTTCCCAACTGGTGCTCAGATTCTTGGCCGTCGAGGCATCGAAGACGCCTATCGCACCGGTCGTGGGTCGGTAACCATGCGTGCAGTGGTGAACGTGGAGGAAATCCACAATCGCACTTGCTTGGTTGTAACCGAGTTGCCTTACCAAGTCAACCCTGACAACCTCGCTCTCAAGATTGCCGAGCTCGTCAAGGAAGGCAAGCTAACCGGCATCGCAGACATTCGCGACGAGACTTCAGGTAGAACCGGTCAGCGCTTGGTAATTGTTTTGAAGAAAGACGCGGTTGCCCGCGTTGTTCTAAACAACCTCTACAAGTACACCCAGCTGCAGGAAAACTTCGGTGCCAACATGCTGGCCCTGGTTGATGGAGTCCCTAGAACTCTTTCAATTGATGGCTTCATTACCAACTGGGTTACCCACCAGATCGAAGTAATTGTTCGCCGAACTCAATTCCGACTGCGCAAGGCGGAAGAGCGTGCGCACATTTTGCGTGGATACCTAAAGGCCCTAGACGCACTTGATGAAGTAATTGCGCTGATTCGCAAGAGCTCAACCGTTGAGGATGCTCGCGATGGACTGATGAAGCTGTTGCAGATTGACGAGCTACAGGCTCGCGCCATTCTGAACATGCAGTTGCGCCAGCTGGCAGCGCTAGAGCGTCAAAAGATCATCGATGAGGCCGACGAACTTGAGAAGCAGATTCTTGAGTACCAGCGAATCATCGGTGATGAATCAGCTCAGCGTGCAATCGTCTCCGAAGAGCTAAACGAGATTGTTGCCAAGTATGGCGATGACCGTCGCACCGAGATTTTGCTAGGTTTCGACGGCGATGTTTCGGTAGAAGACCTGATTCCTGAAGAGGAAATGGTTGTTACCTTGACCGCTGGTGGCTACATCAAGCGAACCAGAAGCGACAACTACCGCGTTCAGCACCGCGGCGGCAAGGGCGTGAAGGGTGCCAGCCTAAGAGCGGACGATGTGGTTCAGAACTTCATCGTTACCACCACTCACCACTGGCTGATGTTCTTCACCAACACCGGTCGCGTTTACCGCTCAAAGGTCTATGAGATCCAAGAAGCTGGCCGCGATGCCAAGGGTCAACACGTTGCAAACCTTCTGGCTCTGCAGCCAGACGAGCGCATCGTTGAGGTTGTTGACCTAAAGGACTACCAGCAGGCCCCTTACCTGATCCTCGCAACGCGTGCAGGTTTGGTGAAGAAGACTGCTCTTGAGGCCTATGACACCCCACGAACCGGTGGAATCATCGCAATCAAGCTTCGCGAGGGCGATGAGCTAGTGAACGCGATGCTCGTTAGTGATGAAAACGACCTGCTTTTGGTTTCACGTAAGGGAATGTCGATTCGATTCTCCGCCTCAAGTGAGCAACTCCGACCCATGGGCCGTGATACCTCAGGTGTTATGGGTATGAGCTTCCGCAAGGATGACGAACTACTTAGCGCAACTGTTATCGGCGAAAACGGCTTTGTGTTTGTGGTGACCGAAGGCGGTTATGCGAAGCGCACCAGTGCAGACCAGTACCGAATCCAGAACCGTGGTGGTCTTGGAATTAAGGTCGCCAAGCTCGATGAAAAGCGTGGAGATCTAATTGGAGCCTTGATTGTTGAGGAAACCGACGAGGTTCTCGTAGTTCTAGCGTCTGGAAAGGTGATTAGAACTAACGCCAATGAGGTCCCAGCCAAGGGCCGAGACACCATGGGTGTTGTTTTCGCTAGATTCGAAGAGAGTGACTCTGTTTTGTCGCTTGCTAGAAACAGTGAGCGTAATCTAGAGACTTCGGGGGAAGAGACTGAAACCGAAGGAGAAGTAAGTGGCGACACTGTTCAAGCGGAATAGCGGACCTAAGGAACCTGTAAAGCAGGTTCGCCTAAAGCTGCGTTCGATCGATGTTTGGTCTGCCGTAAAAGTAGGTTTCCTGATTTCGATTGCCCTAGGTATTGCAACGGTCGTTGGTGCTCTATTGCTCTGGACGGTTCTTGCTAACTCTGGCATCTTCGGTTCTCTTGGTGGATTGATCACTAGCGTCCTCGGAGATGGCAGTGGCTTCAACCTTGAGAGCCAGTTCTCTTTCAACAACGTGCTGTCAACATCCCTTACTTTGTCGCTACTAAACATTGTTTTGACAACGGCACTAAGTGCAGTTTGGGCAGTGATTTTCAACATCATCGCCAAGCTAGTTGGCGGCGTTGCGGTGACTTTCACGAATAACTAGAAAATTCGGTTTTGCACTTTGGCTAAACTCTAGTAATCTTGTGATGCTCTACGGGCCTATAGCTCAGGTGGTTAGAGCGCTTCACTGATAATG
>CAYOXP010000114.1:0-2441 GCA_964407995.1 uncultured Aquiluna sp. | reverse complement strand
CATGGTTGAGGTAATCAACAAGCTAGCCAGAGTCCAGCGTCAGCTACTTCAGGACCTGGGCCGAGAGCCGACCCCAGAAGAGTTGGCTGCTGAATTGGATATGACTCCTGAAAAGGTTGTTGAGGTCCAGAAGTATGGCCGCGAACCAATTTCCCTATCAACCCCACTGGGTGAAGATGGTGACAGTGAATTCGGTGACCTAATCGAAGACACCGAGGCCGTCGTTCCTGCAGATGCAGTTGGATTTACCATGTTGCAGCAGGAGCTCGAGCGAGTTCTAGATTCGCTACACCCGCGTGAGGCTGGTGTGATTCGTTCACGCTTTGGATTGGGTGATGGTGTGCAGATGACCTTGGACCAGATTGGCGAGAAGTTCGGTGTGACTCGTGAGCGCATTCGCCAGATCGAGTCCAAGACCATGTCGAAGCTACGCCACCCATCACGTTCACAGCTTCTTCGCGACTACCTGGACAGCTAATGCGCACTTTTCTGGCCATGGCGGCCGGCAAAACCTTTCGGTACTTGCTCCGCCTGGTTAGGCCCGGCGGTGGTTCCGCGCTGCCTGGAACGCTAGCATTCAAGATTCAGCCGAAGTTGCTGCAAAATGCGATCGCTTCTGCACCTCTTGGCTTAGTTGTGGTGAGTGGCACCGCAGGAAAATCCAGCACCACAAAGATCCTCGTTGAGATACTTCGTGCACACGGGCTAAAGGTGTTCACCAATCCGTCAACGGCAAACATTCGCCAGGGTTTTTACGCCGCTGTTTTGCAGTTTGCCGATCTCAAGGGTCGCATAGATGCTGACATAGTTGTCATGGAGTGGGACGAGGGTCACGGTGCGCAGTTCGCGAAGACCCTAAAGCCCAAGTTGGCGGTTATTACCAATGTTCTCTCTGACCAATTGGATCGTTTTATAGATCCAGTATTCGTGCAGGAAAAGCTTCGAACTATCATCGAGAATTCTCAGCTGGTGGTCGCAAACGCCGATGACAAAAACGTTGCTCAAATTGTCGACAAAAACAAATCCTTTGGCTTTGCATTGATAGACGAACTTGCGAAGTCTGGCCCTGAGTATGCGATTAATTACGGAGACCACCCACAACTTTTGGTTGAGGCGCAGGTGTTGAGTGCAACATCTTCTAGATTGCGGATCAATCTCTCAGGCTCCGAAATGGAGCTGACTGGGGACTATCGCAACCTAACCCAGGCCCTAAATGTCGCTGCAGCAACATTGGCTGCCAGCAAGTTAATTTCGATAGATCCCAAGATTGTTCGGTCGACTATCGAGAACCTTCCTCCGGTGTTTGCTCGCGACGAGCGCACTAAAGTCAGAGGCCGTGATGTGCGTCTCATGCTGGTGCAAAACCCGACCAGTTTCCAGCTCAACATCGACAAGCTGGATGCGAGTGCAAAGCCTTTGATGATGATGGCAGGTCGAGATATCCATGACCCAAGCTGGCTATGGACGGTTGATTTCTCCAAAATCAGCCGGGTAGATGTTGTTGCGGGATTCAACGCATGGGAACTTGCATTGCGACTCCAATTTGCTGGCGTTGAGATTGGCGAAGTCATTCCCGAGATCGACGAATCTAATGACCGATTCTTCGAACTTGAAGGTCAAAATGCGACAATTGTTTTCTCAGCAGATGCCATGCGCCGTACACGTAGATATTTAGGGCTGGCCAAGTGATAAAGATATTTAGTTTCCAGCCAACCCTGTTCAATAACAATGGTGACCAGGGCAACCTGGAAGTACTGCAGAGAGTCTTTGAGAGTGCTGAAACCTCATGGGGAGAGGCTAGCTTGGAGGATGCAGACTTTGTATTGGTGGGAGACTGCTCCATAGCTGTTCTCGAGCATCACAAAGACGAACTTCTTGCAATGACTGCAAATCTAAGAACGCGATTGGATGCGGGCATGCCAACTTTGCTGGTTGGTCGCAGCTACGAGCTACTGGCCCCTCACCTTGGTATTCCTTTACAACACGATAAGCGCGTGAGCAAATTTGTCATTGAGCGCTCAGATGGTGTTGAGGCGTTTGGCTACCACAACTCAGAAGTCGTGTCTCCAAGACTGTTTGTCTCAGGAAACTTCATTGGCACAACGCTATTTGGGCCACTTCTTGCCAAGAATCCCGAGATAACAGAGCGTTTAGCGCAGTCTTGGGGAGTTACCCTGGATAGTGAGTTTTGGAATGTCGCGAAGAGGTACGCACTCAAGGTGCGCGAAGTTACTTCGTTTGATTAAGTTCTTCTGACTGGTCGTACCAGTTGATTGTTAGCGGCTGCAGCTTTTCCTTGTTTGCGTTCCCGTGGTGTGCGCAGAACATTAGCTCACCGCTTTCAAGCTCAACGCGAATGTAAGCCTGTGCTCCACAAATGTCGCATCGGTCTGCTGCCAAAAGGCGCTGGGTCTCTTTTACATCTTCCATTTGTCTCTATT
>CAYOXP010000113.1:0-2477 GCA_964407995.1 uncultured Aquiluna sp. | reverse complement strand
GGCGCATCCGTTGCAGCTGAAAGGACCAGGTGAGTTAGGCCGACGACTTCAACGTCATCCAACTTGCCTTCGCTTACAGACCTAAGTATTTGAGTGATGGCATCGGTTGAGCTGTAATCAGGCGAGGCTGAAAGTTCCAATTTTCTTGCCGTGACAATTTCTGCAAGACGCTCTTCCGTCTCAGTGTTTGCTTCCATCGCATCTTCGGAAACACCTAACTTTCCAACAGTACGAGCCATGGCGCGTTTTAGGTGCTCGGTGAATTCAGGAGCTTCGTGCAGAGGTGCTCCGACCAAGTTCAATGCAACAGCAAATGACAAAGGTAGTGCTATTTCATCGGTGAACTCGATGGCCTTTTTAGCTTTGAGTGCAGCGATTAGCTCTTGTGACTTCTGCCTGATGAGCTGTTCCATTGCCAAGATTGCGTTCGAACTGAAACACGGTCTAATGGCGTCTCTCAACACGGTGTGGTGAGGAGGGTCTTGGCAAACCAGCATTCCTACGCCGTAGGCGTCGTGAGTACCATCGATATCATTACCGAATTTGTTTACAAGCTTTTCGTGGTTTCTAAGGCATTCCTGGACGTCTGCGTATCTTGAGATCACCCAAAGATTGCGACGCTCATTGAAATAGACAGGAGCCTCTTCCCGAAGCTGCGCGTAAGTCTCGTATGGGTGATCGAACGATGTGTAAGAAAGCGGGTCGAAATAAATATACGTGCGGACAGGTAACTCGGCCGCTTTGTTGTCTTCTGACATTTTTCTCAGTCTCCTCGACTATCGAAAGCGTGCTTTTGGCCCTACTCGACCGATGCTTTTACTTGCCTTCGGATTTCATCAAGTAAATCCATGGTTTCTACAGACCAATGAACCGGGTGTCGTTCTACTTCGGTTCTTCCAGACAAAATCGCATCGCTCACTTCACGAATCATGTGCGAGTAGCCCATGCCGTCTTTAGGTACTCGAATTTGAGTTGGGCCTTCACGCACCACGTCGTTATCTTCAATTGTGATGGTCGCTTCTTCGGGTGACCAGAAGAACGAGTCGATCTCAATCACACCGCGATCGCCCACGAGTCGCGCCTGAGTACCTATGTCAGTGTTCAAAGAGTGTGCGGCTTGCCCAATGATGCCATTCTCAAACTGAAGCCTGCTGACAGCCAATGCATCGGTGCCATTCGGGAAAAGTTCCCCAACAGTGCTGATAGATCTAACTTGGCTGCCTGCAAACCAGCGCAGGAATGTCATTACGTAAACACCTTGGTCCAGGGCAGTACCTCCGCCCAGCTCGCTCGAGAAGAGTCTGTGATCAGGGTCAAAATCTAACGCTCTGCCGAAGTTCACTTGGATGAGTTTCAGTTTTCCGATTCGGCCTGAAGCTAAAACCTCTTGAAGATGATTCAGCAGAGGGTTGAACTTTGTCCACATAGCCTCCATCAAGAAAAGGTTTTTGGACTTTGCCAAAGCCTGAACATCACGCGCTTCCGCTGCATTCATCATGAATGCCTTCTCGCAAAGCACATGTTTACCTGCCTCAAGGGCAGCTTTTGTCATGCGATGGTGCTCTGAGTGCGGGCTTGCAACGTAGATTAGATCTATCTCCGGGTCGCTCAACGCCGATTCAAAATCGATTACCGGAACGTCCACTCCAAGCGACTTAAGTTTGGCTTGTCCCGTTTCTTTGTTTCGACTTACAAGCGCCACCAGCTCAGTGTTATCGACGAAGGAAAAATCGGGAATGATTAGGTCGGCCATCAGGCCTGACCCAACCATGGCCCAGCGAACTTTGCTCATTTTGTTTCGCTTAGTTGTAGAAAGCTGGCTTCGACTTGTACTGAGCCGAAACCTTGTTTCCAGACCTCAATGCTGCAAGACCGGCCTCAACAGCGGCGGCGGCAAGATATCCATCCCAGGCGCTTGGGCCATCGATGGTCTGGTTAGCCACTGCGTTTACCCAACGTTGAATTTGTGAGTCGTAGGCCTCAGCAAACCTAGTCTTGAAGCTCGCGTGTTCTTCAGTCGAAATTTGACCTTCGAAGTGGCTAAGCATTCCGCTGGTGCGGCCAATTTCGGCTAGTCCGTTTTCAAAAACAGCCTCGGTGCGTACCTGGTAGCCAAAGCGAACAGAAACGTTCATTTCAACAGTAGCTAGAACACCACTCTCGGTCTCAAGGAGAACTAGTACTGGCTCATTCAGGTGCTCAGGAGAGTTGGTATTGCGTTTCATTTGCTTCACCTCGACCGACGCAATTGGCGAGTCAGTCAGGAATCGAACAACATCAATTTCGTGAACTACAGAGTCGAAGATCAACATGTCGTTGTGGTAGGAATCTGGAACCGAAGGGTTGCGGTGTGCACAGTGAAGACCTAGTAGCTCACCTTGCTTGTTCGAAGCAATCAACTCACGAAGCTTGATATATCCAGCATCGAATCTGCGCATGAAACCAACCTGCAACAGCTGCTTTCCAGTTGCCATTTC
>CAYOXP010000112.1:0-2492 GCA_964407995.1 uncultured Aquiluna sp. | reverse complement strand
TCAAGCCTTCTGGCTCTCGCAGCGGTTGACATACCGGCGGCAACTCCACCGATGACTACTAGTTTCATAACCATTTCCAATCTTTTGGAGCTATTTATGAGACTACACCCAATAATTACAATTTGATAACAGCGGGAATAAATTCGCCTGCCAGTTTCAGGTTCTTAATCTCTCCGGCTACCTCCTGAATAGCGAGCCCAGATTCAAGCGCAATCTCCTTGACGCTCTGGGCCCCATCTCGTATTGAATCCAGAATTCGCTTCTGAGTGAAACTCGGCTCTACTCGCAATGAATTTCCCAACTGCCAGGGTTGGGCTAAGCCTTCTTTGATCATCGCATTGCAACCCTGTGACGCTTTATCTGACCAGCTGCCGGGGATGGCGTAGACCTCTCTTCCGCAAGCTTTGGCATGGTTTGCTGTATTCCTTGACCCCGATCGGTAACCAGCCTCAACAATGAAAGTCGAAGATGTAGCTGCCGCAATCAAACGATTTCGCGAAAGAAACCTAAACCTGGTTGGTGCTGTAAAAGGTGGTGCTTCGCTAACTAGAGCTCCCCCGCTTCTGACTATGTCATGAAACAGCGGCCAGTTTTCTGTTGGGTAAGCGCGATCGATGCCTCCAGCCATGAAGGCAACCGTAGGTAAGCCAAAGTCAAGTGCTGCCCGATGCGCCGCAAAATCAATGCCCGAGGCTCCCCCTGATACGACAGACTGATTCAATTGCCGAACCAGCTTCCTGGCTCGTGCAACACCCCTGCCACTCGGATTGCGAGTACCAACAATTGAATTGCCTTCTAGCTCAAGCACTTTCGAATCTCCAGCGATCCAAAGCATCAAAGGTTGGTGAAGCCCAAGGTCTTCAAACCTTTGCCAAAGCACCGGTAGGTCCGAGGGGAAAACAGGCGATGCATTCCAACGAATTGCTCGCTCGATCAAGGTCGGGGCGTGCACCTTGGTAAGCCTGAGCTCAAAGCGTTCGAAAAGCTTGGGGAGTTCAGATAGAAATTCTGGTGCAACGGCTTGCACTTGTTCGAACCATATTTTCTTAGCTTGGCCAGACCTGAACTCTGTCAGGACCTCGTCTCCCCTGAGTTGGTAGATCAACTGGGCAAGCGCATCGCCAGGTTCGGATAAGGCTGAGTAGGTAACTAAATCTTCTTGTTCTTGTGTTAGCTGCATGCAAACAGCATCGAGACTTTGCTCTCAGAGTTGAATGGCAAAGGCAAATCTGTGGATAACTAAGGGCTACTCCCCTACAGCGAATTCCTTAGGAATCTCAAGCTCTCTATTGCCGATCTCTTCGACATTGACATCCTTGAAGGTCATTACTTTAACCTGTTTTACAAACCTGTCGGTTCGGTAGATGTCCCAAACCCAAACATCGTTCATATTTAGTTCGAAGTAGAAATCGGTGGCAGTATCAACGCGCTTGAGCTCAACATCATTAGCCAGATAGAAGCGCCGCTCGGTTTCGATTACGTAGCGAAACATCTTTACGACATCGCGATACTCGCGGTAGAGGGCCAGTTCAGCGTCTCTGTCGTAGTCTTCGAACTCGTTCTCGTCCATGCAAAGAGTCTAAGCCTCAAAAAAGTTGGTTTGAACCAAGTATCTTTTGGAGCCAACTCAGTCTGTGATGAGGGGTTGGTCCCATTTCCTGGATTGCAGCGATGTGTCTCTCCGAGGCATATCCCTTGTTGCCAGCCCAGTCGTAACCGGGGAACTCTTGATGCAATTCACGCATCAACTGATCGCGCTCGGTTTTGGCAATCAAAGCTGCCGCAGACACCACAGCACAATCTCGGTCGGCCTTGACTCGCATGAAGTACTGAACCGGCAATCCTGAGTCTTTTAGCCAGTTGTGCGAACCGTCGAGTAGAACTACGGTTTTTGAACCGATCAAAGGTGCGATAGCACCGATGGCAGCTTGCTCTAACGCTTTAGTAATCCCAAACTGCTCAATTTCAAATACCGAACTGTAACCGACTCGGTGCTCAACCCAAGACCTTGCAAGATCTGCAATTCCATCTCTCTTGGACTCAGCTAGCAGTTTGCTGTCACGAAGACCCGTTGGGATTTCTGGGTGTGTGGATTTGGTAAAAACCGCCGCTCCTACTGCAACGGGCCCTGCTAGAGCGCCTCTACCAACTTCGTCGACTCCAATTACTTGATCGAAGCTCTCAAGCAGCTCAAGTTCTTGGCTAAGGCTTGGGAACGCCACTAAAGACATCCTGGTAGTTGTCTAAAAAGACCCAGTGGGCAACTGGCCAAGAAATCAGAATTGCCCTGCCAACCACAAAATCTTTACTAACAAACCCACCTGAAGGCAGTTCCTGGTGATACCTAGAATCAGTTGAGTTCTGTCGGTTATCGCCCATTACCCAGTAGTAACCCTCAGGCACTGTGACACTGAAATCAAGCTCTGATGGTATCGAGCCAGCTCTGATGTAGGTCTCATCAATCGGAACACCATTGACAATCAATCGACCTT
>CAYOXP010000111.1:0-2534 GCA_964407995.1 uncultured Aquiluna sp. | reverse complement strand
ATGTTTTGGAGCAGCTTCGCAATGATGCTCACCGCGATTCTGCGGAGAGGTTCTTCTGCGTTAGTTTTGGCCGTCGCGGCCTGGCTGCTAGTGGTCTTGGTGATCCCCCAGGTGGGAGACACGATGGATCCCGACAACCAGCTGCCGGGCGGTCTATTCCAAACGCTGCAAATTGCCAAGGCTGACGAGAATGCGGTGCTCGAGCACTTTGCCGGCTACAACAACACCCGAGACGCGCTTGAGGTCTCCTCGGTGACAAAGCACTACGAGCGGGTTTCCTTTGCCTTCTTGGGCATCAAGGACAAGTACAACCTGGAGTCAATTCCTTTTGTTTGGAACGAGCTCTTGGTGAATTCATCCATGCTTCTCATCTTCACCTCCGGCAGCATTGCCGCCGGATTATTCACCAATCGAAGAAAGGCCCTACTAGGGAAAATCAAATAACATGAAAAAAATCACATATCTAACCTTGCCGGTGGTTGCCCTCGTCAGCATCGGCGCACTAGCTGGATGCTCGAGCAGTTCGGCCCCAACCGCTACTGCGAGCACCGCCAGCGCGGCTACAACATCGTCAGCCAGCACTGCTGATGCCGCTTCACCTGTTCTACCGGTTAGCACGAACCCAATCTCTAATCCAGCGACCAATCAAGACCTGAAGGTTGTATCAGCAGCGGTAGAGGATCTAGTCGACCCGGTAAGTGGGCAGGCGATCAACGACCGTCTGATGCTCACGCTGCAAAACTCGGGAACGACTGACCTAACAGGTTTTGAGGTTTACTACACCATGACCGATGTGGTCACCGGTGCAACCGAGTCCTACTATCAGGCCCTGGATGGCTTCACTCTTGCGGCAGGAGCCACCGATTATGTCTATTTTGACAACCAGACCGAGCCAGGGCACTATCCGGAGAACCAGTTCAGCTTGTTCCGATCATCCGCGAATGAAGTTGACTTCCAGATTCAGGTGAGTGCGCAAGGAGCTGCGGTTGCAACCGCAACAACAGTGAAGAGCACGGGAACTGGCGAGGCTGTCGACTAAACGGCGAGTCCAGCAACGACCCGGTCTGTAAATGGCCGGGTCGCTTTGCTATTCGCTGAGGGATGCTTTCAATTCAAACCGCGCTCCACCAAGATGGTGTGGGTTAACACAGTGCAGGCTGCCTCCAGCTTGCTCAGCTAGCTGTCGGGAAATCGCTAGACCAAGCCCGGCCCCGCCCTCAATGCGGGCCCGAGCGGAATCCAACCGGACAAAGCGCTCAAAAATCCGTTCCCTGTCCTCCGGTGCGACGCCGGGACCATCGTCTTCCACACCAATCACGACCGAATCACCCTGGTCTGAGACATCGAGTCGTATGGCACCGTTGCCATACCTAGTGGCATTGCTAAGCAGATTGCGCAATATTTGAAGTAGCTGACCGGCGTCCATGGCGATCTTTAGCCTGTTGGAGCCGGTAAATACCGCTGTTGGAAATTCGCCACCCAGTTCTTCTAGAAGCTCTCCAAGCTCTGCCTTGGTCAGTTGCTGGGCTGCCGCTGGTGAGCCAATCGCCAGGGTGAGGTCATCAACGATTCGAGCCGCTCGGCTGGCTTCACGCACCAGGTTGCTCAGTCGGATTTGCTCGTCTTCACTGTCTGATTGACGAATGCCGTTATCTGCTAGTGCAATGAGGTTGGCCAATGGCGTCTTGAGTTCATGGGCAACGTCTTGAGCCAACTCTTCGATGCGCTTGGAATTTCGAAGCGCACTGTTTTCAGAAGCCTCCAAGGCATCCAGCATGCTGTTCAGTGCGGTGGCAGTCTGCCTCAAATCCTCTGCAGCCTTTGAATTCAAGTTCAGTCGATCACCTCGGGTGCCTTGCGCCACCTCCTGAGCCAAGGCGCTAATGGAATTCAACGGCTCTGCCTCCCGGCGAACGAGCTTTATCTGCACCAACCTGACTGCCAGGGCAAGGACCGCGAGAATTCCTGAGCCGACTCCAAGGACGGCCCAGCCTAGGTACCCCGATAGTTCATTGGACTGCGAAAGGGTTACCAAAACACCTGATTTTGGAAGGACAACTTCAATGGTGGCCACATCACTGTTTCCGTCAAAGTTCACCTGGCCAGAGCTATCGGCTTCTTCCTCCAAAGGTGTTACCGCGATCCCAAAACCTGGGGCAGTAAGGGCCTCGACTATTTGCTCCGGATCAGTCGTGCCGTCGATAGCAGTGGCGCGCTCGGCGGCGCTCTCCAGCTGTGAGGTCACAAAGGCATCCGCAACTGGAGCCATCGAGAATGACAGACCAGCTATCAGGACAAAGCCAAAGCCAAGGGTGGAGACAAATGCCCGATTGGCTATTCGCTCGGACAGGTTTGATTGTCGCAAGCTACTTGACCGCCTGGTATCCCAGACCCCTGCGCGTTCTGATAATTTCGGGAACACCAGCCTGGTTCAGTTTTTTGCGTAGCGACGACAAGTGCACCTCCACCAAATTCGGATCAAAGGCATCGTAACCCCAAACCTGAGACAACAGATGTGTCTTCGTGAGGACCCG
>CAYOXP010000110.1:0-2535 GCA_964407995.1 uncultured Aquiluna sp. | reverse complement strand
AGAGCTGGGCAGAACTCGGCAAAAACACCGAGCAGCCGCTGAGCGAGCAGGAGCTATCGAACCTGCGCTCACTCGGAGACTTTCTTGACCTCAAAGAAGTAGAAGAGGTCTACCTTCCGGTGTCGCATCTACTCTCCCTATACGCCACTCAGGCTCAAGATCTTCACCGAACCACATCAGAGTTTCTGGACAATGCATCAAACCGAACCCCTTTCATTATTGGTATTGCCGGATCGGTTGCCGTTGGCAAATCGACTGTTGCCAGGCTTTTGAAAGAGCTGATGTCTCGCTGGCACGGGACACCAGTGGTTGAGCTGGTGACAACAGATGGTTTTCTGTATCCAAACGCCGAGCTTCAGCGCAGGGGCATCATGCATCGCAAGGGATTCCCAGAAAGTTACGACCGCAAGAAGCTTTTACAGTTTGTTAGTGACATCAAATCGGGGCGATCAAATGTGAAAGCCCCCGTTTACTCTCACCTCTCCTACGACATTGTTGAGGGTGAGTATGCAGAGGTGACAACACCGGATGTCCTAATTCTCGAGGGTCTCAATGTTTTGCAGCCACCTGCGATAGGACAGGAGCTGGCGCTAAGCGACTTCTTCGACTTCACCATTTACATCGATGCCGAACCTAAAACCATTGAGAAGTGGTACCTGTCTCGATTCATGCAGCTATTCACAAGCGCATTCACTAACCCAAAGTCCTACTTCCACCAGCTCACCAAGGAGCTCAATCAGGAGCAGGCTGTGGATCGAGCGCAAGGATTCTGGCGCGATATCAACCTGCCAAACCTTAGGGAGAACATCGAACCAACCAGGTCTAGGGCAACGCTTGTGATGCAAAAAGGTGATGAACACCGAGTTCAGCAGGTTTTACTTAGGAAGGTCTAGCGCTTCAACAAAGCTGATCGAAACCGGTTCAAAACAATTTGGCGATGACTCAAAGGCCTTCGCTCGAGCCTCTGACTGACCGTATTCGTTTTGAATATCAAGAAATCCTGCCTCATCGGTAGGCAGCGATACACACCACACATACTGAGAGTTTTCGCGGTCAATTAGTTTGAATTCAACTTGATAACCGAATGACTTTCGTGCCGGAATTAGCAGCTCATCCATCCATTTGGTGAAGTCGGCCATTCGGCCTTCGGCGATCTGATATCTGCGAAGCTGATAAGTGCGCATTAGAGGCCTAGGCGGCGCTCAACCATGAGAGCGATGCGTTCGGCCCAACTCTGGGCAGTACCGGAGTCCTTTGCTTCGACCATGACTCGCACTAGGTTTTCAGTTCCCGAAGCGCGTAGCAGCACACGACCGGAATCACCTAGCTCAGTCTCTGCCTCGAGAACTAAGGCGTTTAGTTCGAAGTCGGCACCAACCTTGGTCTTATCTACGCCAGGAACGTTGATCAGAACCTGTGGGAAGTTCGGCATTACCGCAGCTAGCTGGCGCAGCGTTTGGCCGGATGATGCAACCTTTGCTGCTAGGTGGAGGCCGGTAAGTACACCGTCACCAGTGGTTGCATACTGGGCAAAAATCACGTGACCCGACTGCTCACCGCCTAGCGAGTAACCGCCTTCGCGCATCGCCTCTAGAACGTATCGGTCACCAACAGAAGTCTCAATGATGTCGATTCCTGCGCCTCGCATGGCAACTTTGAGACCTAAGTTGCTCATAACGGTTGTTACCAAGGTGTTGCGAGCAAGGGATCCGGATTCCTTCATGGCAAGCGCAAGGATCGTCATGATGTGGTCTCCATCAACAACTGCGCCGGTGTGATCTACGGCAAGACAACGGTCTGCATCACCATCGTGCGCGATACCGAGATCTGCCTTGTGGTTCAGCACAGCCGCCTGCAGGGCGGACAGGTGTGTTGAGCCACAGCCAGAGTTGATGTTATTGCCGTCTGGATCGGCACCAATAACGATTACTTTTGCTCCAGCATCAGAGAAAATCTGCGGGCTGATGGCGCTGGCAGCGCCATTGGCGCAGTCAAGCACAATTTTTAGACCGTCGAGGCGATTTGGCAAAGTGCCGAGAAGGTGAACTAAGTAGCGATCTTCAGCATCTGCGAAGCGAGTGACTCGACCAACCTCTGAACCAATTGGGGTTAGGGCTTCTCCAAGAGCGGCCTCGATTTGATCTTCGATGGCGTCAGGGAGTTTGTGCCCACCACGAGAGAAGAACTTGATGCCGTTGTCTGGGGCGGAGTTGTGGCTTGCGGAAATCATCACGCCGAAATCGGCATCAAGATCCGCAGTTAGGTAGGCAGCAGCCGGGGTTGGAACTACTCCAGCATCGAATACATCAACGCCTGAAGAGGCTAGACCTGCCGCAATAGCCGATGAGATAAAGTCGCTCGAAATTCTTGGATCGTGAGCAATTACAGCTCTTGGGCGATCGCCTCGCTTGCGCGCATCTTTGCCCAATACGTAGGCAGCAGCTTGCGCCAATTTAAGAGAGAACTCAGCGGTGATGTCTTTATTCGCGGTTCCGCGAACGCCATCAGTGCCAAACAACCTGCCCATGGCAGTAG
>CAYOXP010000109.1:0-2550 GCA_964407995.1 uncultured Aquiluna sp. | reverse complement strand
TGAGTTTTGCCTTCAGTTCCGCGTACTTCGCTGCAGTCTTTTCAACAATTTCACTAGGCAACACAGGCGGCTCACCCGTCTGGTCCCAGTTTGCTGCAAGCCAGTTGCGAACTATTTGCTTGTCGAAGCTCTGATCTCTGACGCCTTGTTCCCAAAGATTGCGATCCCAGAACCTAGATGAATCAGGAGTTAGCACCTCATCACCTAGGGTCAACACGTTGGTCTTTGGATCATTGCCGAATTCAAATTTGGTATCTGCAAGAATTAATCCGGCCTTCTCGGCCAACTCAGAAGCCTTGATAAAGATCTCAATCGAGGCATCTCTCAGTTGCTCTGCCATTTCGCTACCAACCAGCTCGATGGTCTGCTCAAAAGTTATGTTCTCGTCGTGCTCACCCTGAGGCGCTTTGAATGCCGGAGTGTAGATCGGGAATGGCAAACGATCACCAAACTGCAAACCTTCCGGAAGCTCAATGCCGCAGACCTTGCCGGTTGCCTGGTATTCCTTCCAGCCAGATCCTGAGATGTAGCCGCGAACCACGCACTCAATCGGATACATATCCAACTTCTTGGCGATCATTGCTCGGCCAGCCACCTCTTGCGGCACCTCGAGCTCATCGCTTCGATGGTTTGCAATGGTCAGGCGGTCAAACCACCAGTTGGTCATTGCAACCAAGTTGTCACCCTTGCCAGGAATTTCTGGTTTGAGGATGTGGTCAAATGCGCTTACTCGGTCGCTTGCGACGATTAGGACCAAGTGCGAGAACTGCTCGTCTTTCGGAACGTAGAGTTCACGTACTTTTCCCGAGTAAACGTGATTGAAGTCGCTTAGTGAGCTCACTTAACAACCTTTAGCGCGATGTCATGGCGGAAGTGGCCACCTTCAAGAGTGATTCTTGACATGCCCTCATAGGCGAGGGTTCTCGCCTCCTGGAAGTTTTCTCCGCAACCAACCACAGAGAGCACGCGGCCAGTTGGGCTTGCCTTGCAAACCTCGACATCATCCATGGCTTCTGCAGACTCGATGCCTGTAACATCTCGCACTGGGGCGTTTGTAACTGGGTAGCCCTCAGATGCCAACACCACTGTCACTGCACACCTTGGTGAGAACTCGGCCTGGGGCCCAACGTCAAGCTTCCCGGTTGCCGATCGCATCAATAAGTCAGCAAGGTTGGTGTTCAGTCTTCTCAACACAACCTGAGTTTCGGGGTCTCCGAATCGAGCGTTGAACTCGATTACCTTGACGCCGCGCTCGGTAACAATAAGTCCGCAGTAGAGAAGGCCAACAAAAGGTGTGCCGCGACGGTAAAGCTCATTGATGGTTGGCTGGGCAACTCGTTCAGTCACCTCATCGATAAAACCTTCGGGTAGCCAGGGAAGCGGAGAGTAGGCACCCATTCCACCAGTGTTAGGGCCTTCGTCGTTGTCAAAAGCACGCTTGTAATCCTGTGCAGGAGACAGCGGCATCACGTTCTTGCCATCGGCCAAGAAAAAGAGCGAAACCTCTTGGCCATCGAGAAATTCTTCAACTAGAACTCCATCTGCGATGAACTTTTCGGCGTGCTCCAGGGCCGCATCGCGATCGGTAGTGACAATCACGCCTTTGCCGGCAGCTAGGCCATCGGCCTTAATTACGTAAGGAGCACCGAGGTGATCCATGGCTCGCTCGACCTCTTCAATAGTTGAGCACTCGTGAGCCATGCCTGTCGGCACGTCTGCTGCAGCCATGATCTCTTTCGCAAACTGCTTGCTGCCCTCAAGTTGCGCGGCTTCTTCGTTGGGTCCAAAAACAGCAATACCTTGTTCACGAAGCACGTCGGCGACACCTGCAACAAGAGGGGCCTCGGGTCCAATAACTGCAAGGTCGATCGCCTCTTCAAGGGCAAGTTTCACAACAGCGATTTTGTCTGTGGCAACAATTTCAGGCTTGGTTTCGACTTCTTTCGCAATCCACTCGTTACCAGGAGCGCACACGATTTGGTCTCGTGGGGTGCCAGTCCGAATCAGTGCCTTAACGATGGCGTGCTCGCGAGCACCAGAGCCAAGAACGAGGATTTTCATTTAGGTGAGTTTAGTCTCTGTCGGCCACCGCCAAAAAGGCGATGCAAAGGGATAATTGACTGATGAGCAAGCGGCGGATTTCTGATCAGGATGGGCTAGAGGCGATTCGATCCAACAACACGCCAACCGCAGTCCGCTATCTTCTGCAGCAAATTGAGAGCAGCCACCCCGGTGGCACGATCGAGCTTCGAGTTCCGCCCTACGGGGCTGCGCAAATCATTGATGGTCTAAACCACCGACGCGGGACTCCGCCTAATGTCGTTGAAGTCACTCCTGAAAACTTTTTGGATTTGGCATTAGGCCTTAGTACCTTCGAAGAAAAAGTTGATTCTGGAGCAGTCTCTTTGTCAGGCGACAGGGCTAGCGATGCCAGTGAGGTATTCCCAGTAAAACTGCCTAACTAAAGTCAAATAAAGCTGTTTGAGCGGGCCCAATATCTGTTTGAATACTCAGGTGACAGAAAACAACAAATCTTTGGCCGAAGAGGTC
>CAYOXP010000108.1:0-2563 GCA_964407995.1 uncultured Aquiluna sp. | reverse complement strand
CTGGTAGTTTGACCAAAGTGGCCACAACAAACCGAGTACGATGAAAAAGATAATACCGAGCGAGATTGGACGAGCAAAAAACTCAGCCATGACACTGCCGCGCGCGTTTCCGATGAGGTTGCCTTGTACGAAACCGCGCTCAGCGATAGAGCCCAGAATCAAACCCAGCACAATGGGCGATGCGCTAAAACCAAGGCGACCAACGCACCAAGCCAAAACACCCAGAATGACCATCTGCTGCACTTCATCGATATTGTTGTGTACGGCATAACTACCCAAGATGGTAAGCAACGCGACACTTGGTACCAAGACAGATTTGGGTATGGCCACCAGGGACCGGAAAGCGAAGCGGCCAATGAGCAGACCAATCGGTAGCATCAGGATCGTTGCCAGTAAGAGTCCAAAAATAAAGGTGTAAACAATCGGCGCTTGCTGCGTAAACAGCGTTGGTCCTGTTCGAATACCCTGCACCATCAGCGCTCCCAAGATGATGGCGTCCGGGGGAGTACCGGGAATACCAAGTACAAGCGTCGGAATGAAACCGCCGCCAACTGTGGCGTTGTTCGCCGACTCGGTGGCAAGAACGCCGTCAGGCTCACCCTTACCGAAAAAGGCGCGACGCTTCGAGGCGCGCTTAGCCTCAGAGTAGGAAATCAGAGACGCCACTGATCCACCCGCCCCTGGCAAGATGCCAACGACGGTACCAATTACCGAGCTCCGTGCCAAATTAAATTTGGCATTCTTAACGATGTGAATCGCCTCTGCGAGGCGGAAGCTAGAAATGCGTCCGCCTGAATCGAGATGCGCAACGGGAGTTGCAACAAGGTCAATCAGCACGGGGATACAGTACAAACCAATCAACGCGGCGATGACATCGATCCCGCCGAGTAACGGCTTGAAGTCGCCGACAAATCGGATGTCGCCTCCGACCTCCGCAACACCAATCATGGATAACAAGAGGCCAACGCAACCACCAATCAGACCTTTGATGGTGCTCCCCTCACCCAGCGAGGCAATCAGCGTCAGGCCAAATAAACCCAGCCAGAAATACTCGACAGGACCAAATTTGAGCGCAACGGTGGCCATCGGTGGTGCAAGCAACCAAAGAAACCCTGCACCAACCAGACCACCGATAACTGATGCGAGGCATGCAACCGTGAGAGCCAAATCGCCATCACCTCGGCGCGCCATGGGATAACCGTCAAAGGTTGTTGCGATCGCGGAGGGAGTTCCCGGCGTATTGAGCAAGATCGCCGCATACGCACCACCGTAGATTGCACCGGTGTAAATAGCACCGAGCACGATCAGTGCAGCGGCGGGTTCCATTGTGAAAGTAAAGGGCACCAACACAGCAACAGCCATCGTGGCGGTTAACCCCGGCAAGGCACCTATAACCGTACCTGCAATGACCCCGCCAATTGCCAGTAGCAAATTGAGCGGGGTGAGGGCCGCTAACAAATAATCAAGCGTTTCCATCTGATAGCGACCCTTTAAACGGCTTATTTCTTAACGATACCCATTTCTTTCGCAAGTGCACCGTATCGCGCTTTGATATCAGCCATGAACTGGGGCATTTCCTTGGGCCCCACATTCAACATAGCGAAACCACCGGCTTCCATCTTGCTGATGAATTCAGGGTCTGCATTAACTTTCGCCAGATCTGACGCCAGTTTCATTTGAATATCAGCTGGTGTTGACTTGGGCACGGCTACGCCGCGGTAAGCTCCGCCAACCAAATCGAAGCCTTGCTCCTTGAAGGTCGGGCAATTGGGCAACTGGGGGTGGCGCTGTTCCATGGCGACGCCGAGACACCGCACTTGATCACCCAACTTAATTTGAACGGTGCTGTAGCCCCAGCTGCCACTGACCTGATTACCCAACAATGCGGCATTGGATGCGCCAGTTCCCTTGAATGGAATATAGGTTGTCTTGATACCAGCCAACTTATCGAACTGCTGTTGCGCCAGGTGGTTTGCAGAGTTGGTACCGGAGCCAGAGAGCGTCGTCGCACCAGGTGCCTGCTTTGCAGCAGCGATGAAGTCCTTGAGATTTTTGACAGGACTTCCGCTGGGAACCAATAAGGCGTCAGGCGTGTAGTGGAACCAGAATACGGTCGTCACATCATCCGTTTGGTAACCAACGTCTTTGGCCATCGGTTGGAGAACGATATGTGGCAGGTTTGTGCCCATCACGGTATAGCCATCGGCAGTCATGTCGTTGAGCTTTGACCAGCCAGCCGCGCCACCAGCGCCGGGCTTGTATTGGATCGCCAAGCTCTGCCCCGTGAGCTTCTTGAACACGGGCTCTTGGAGACGTGCAGAGATGTCTGACTCACCACCAGGCCCAAAAGGGATGACGTAGTTGACCGTCTTGGATGGGTAGTCCGCTGCGGCAGCCATAGATGTCGCAACGGTAGTTAAGGCAGCCAATGCAATTTTCGAAATTTGCTTCATGTCGAGTCTCCGGTTTTATGGGTTTACAAAATCAAGTTTCACATCAATAGGAATGTGACGGGTTAGGTTAGCCTGCCAATGAACAGCGCAACCAGCATCCAACTCAGGAT
>CAYOXP010000107.1:0-2621 GCA_964407995.1 uncultured Aquiluna sp. | reverse complement strand
AATGCATAAGTCGCCCACCAGTTGGACTTGTCACCATAGATCACAACAGCGTCGTTTCGACCAATACCCTTCTGATTCATCAATTGTGCGAATTGTTCACCGTCTAGGTAGTCGCGCTTAGCTGCATCATTTAGCTCGGTGTGCCAGTCAAGTTTTACCGCTGTTGGAATGTGCCCGATTTCGTATAACAGCACATCCTCATCACACTCAACGAGTTTTACGGATCCAAGATTCTCTGCTAGCCAGGCGGTAGAAACCAATACCTCAGGGTGGGCATAGTCGGCAATAATCTGCTCTTCAGACATCTTTGAATCCTTCATTGAATAAACTGCATTTGTTTTCGGGAGGTTTCAATTGCTTGAACAGCACATCAGTGGTGCAAATTCCCTACCGGCAATTGTCCCAGAAATTACTCCCGAAGAGCTAATCAAACAGCTTGTCCCGCCACCGGAATTTATTTCATCAAGGTTCGAAAACTATAGGCCTGACGCGGATTTTCCCTCGCAGGCAAAGGCGGTCGAGGCTGCTCAACAATTTGTAACGGGGAAAAAGCTAAAGCTTTTTAGTAAAGCGACATTTGCTCCCGGCCTTTACCTA
The DNA here is from genome assembly GCA_964407995.1 of uncultured Aquiluna sp. Taxonomy (GTDB): domain Bacteria; phylum Actinomycetota; class Actinomycetes; order Actinomycetales; family Microbacteriaceae; genus Aquiluna. Next base: position 2,024 of record CAYOXP010000107.1, on the reverse strand, counting down.
GATGGTGGCTTTGGTGTTGGAAAGACTCACCTCCTGGCTTCCATCTGGCATCAGTGGTCTGGAAATAAGGCTTTCGGAAGCTTTCTCGAATACACCAGCTTGGTCGGCTATATCGGGTTTCAATCTGCGGTTGAGCAGTTTGCCAAGTTCTCTCTGATTTGTATTGACGAGTTTGAGCTAGATGACCCAGGTGACACCATGTTGATGTCTCGCTTCCTCAAAGAACTTGCAGCAAAAGGTGTGCGCTTTGCGGCTACGTCAAACACCCCACCAAACGCACTTGGGCAGGGTCGTTTCGCTGCTGAAGATTTCAAGCGTGAGATACAAGGCTTGGGGGAGCAGTTTGACATTTTGAGTATTGATGGTGAGGACTATCGCCACCGCGACTCTGAGCATGACTCACGCAACCTCTCCTTGCGAGAGCTGCAGGACTGGGTTAGCTACGAGGCTGATCCGTATGCGGTGAAGTTCTCAAACTTGCTTTCACTTTTGAGTACCCTGCATCAGACCAAGTACCGAAGGCTCATTTCAGAAGTTGGAACTTTGGCCATCTTCGATGTTTTTCAAATCGAAGACCAGGTTGCGGCTCTGAGGTTCGTCGCGTTTATTGATCGACTTTATGAGCAGCAAATTCCTCTGCGCACCTCAGGAGACGTGCCGGCGACAAAGATCTTTTCACCAACAATGTTGGCGGGTGGCTATCGCAAGAAATATCTGCGAGCTATCTCTCGTATCGGGGCGCTAGCCGAGCTCTATTGATCGACCTTTTGAGTTCGATAGAACTTCGCCCTTGACTGCGCCAACCAGGCACCAACTGTCATCGAGGCAATAGACCCGAGAATCACCGCCAGTGTGGCTTCGGCAAGAATCTGTTCGGAACCCTTGAAAGCCAAATTTGTCATCAAGAGTGAAACCGTGAAACCGACGCCAGCTAGCGCAGCGATCGCAACGAAGTCCAGTGAATGGAGATCCAGCCTGGCTTCTGGTTTTGCTATGCGATTAGCTAGCGCAGCAAAAAGCGTTATGCCAACGATCTTGCCCACAGGAAGCGCTACGGCGATTCCAACGAAAACGGACGAGAAACTTCCGGAAAATGAAGGCAGCAAAATTGCAACCGAGAAAAATGCGAATAATGGTAAAACAGCAGAGTTGGTCCAAGGTTGAATCTTCGCAACCAGCCCGTGAGTCTTCTTCGCTGGTATAAGTAGGCCGAGTGCAACACCGGCAATAGTTGCATGAACTCCGGACTGGAGAACGGCATACCAAAGCAACATAAAGCTGAGAACGCGGATCACATTGTGCGGAAGCTTCTGCACTCGCTCAGTGAGGTAGTGGGCAAAGGCAATCGCAACTGCGACGATTAGCCATTCAACTTTTAGGTCTGAGGTGAAGAAGATAGCAATGATCAAGATTGCAACCAAGTCGTCAAAGATTGCCAAGGCAAGCAAGAAGATTCGAGCACTCTTCGGTAACCCTCGTCCGAAAATCGCAAGGACACCTAATGCGAAGGCGATGTCTGTAGCGGTGGGGATAGGCCATCCCGATAGATAGTCCGTGCCGGCGTTGAAAGCAACGTAAATCAAAGCGGGGATTAGCACTCCACCGATTGCGCCAAGAATAGGCACCAGAGCGGTTGCCGGTTTTGATAGCACCCCAAGACGCAGCTCATACTTGAGCTCAAGACCGGCAACAAGGAAAAAGGTTGCTAAAAGCAAATCGCTAACCCAATGCTCAAGACTGAGTTTTAGGCCAAGAGATTCAGGACCGATGTAGGCATGTTTGAATTCTAAAAAGGCGTGCCCGATAGGCGAATTCGCAACGACTAATCCAAGGATTGCAGCCGCCATCAGTGCTATCGCAGCAGAACGATCGCTCTTCAATTAGGCCTCCAACTTTTAACATTCTCGAAACAAACAAGGTCACTTTCTCGAAATCTTTAAACGACAAGATTGCGGCAAGAGTTCCGATGAGTGAACTCGTTCAACTCTACGAGAGGGAGAGAGAATGGATCAGGGAAACACAGC
>CAYOXP010000106.1:0-2648 GCA_964407995.1 uncultured Aquiluna sp. | reverse complement strand
AAATGCTGGCAACTTGCGGTTTCGAGACACATCCAAAAATCGATCGGTTCTGCGCTCGGAGATCGAACTGAGGTCTGCTACCGCAATCGCAAGAAAATCCAAAACATAGGCAACCGGAGCGCCATGGAAATTTCCGTTGGAGGTGACTTCACCAGATTCGAGCACCACCGGGTTATCAATGATTGACGCAAGCTCACGAGTTGCGACCAGACGAGCGTGGCTGACAGTGTCTCTAACGGCACCTGCAACCTGAGGGGCACATCGCAGTGAGTAAGCATCTTGCACAACCCCATCACCATGGCGATGAGATGCCACAATCTCACTGCCCTTGAGTGCATTGAACATGTTCATCGCACTTACAGCCTGCCCTGGGTGGGGCCTGAGGTCTTCATGCAGTGCAGCTCGGAAAACCTGGTCGGTTCCCATTTGTCCCTCAACGCTCATGGCAGCAATCACATCTGCTTGATCCAAGAGAGTTTCTAGATCACTTAGTGCAAGGAGCAGCATCCCAAGCATGCCGTCAGTTCCATTGATTAGCGCCAAGCCCTCTTTTTCACGTAACTCGACCGGTGCGATACCAGCCTCTGCCAATAGCTCTAGCACTGGGCGCTCTTTGCCATCAGGCCCAAAGGCTCGACCTTCTCCCATCAACACCATGGCGCAATGGGCTAAAGGCGCCAGGTCTCCAGAGCAACCAAGTGATCCATACTCCAAGACCCGCGGAGTGATGCCAGCATTCAGAATGTCTGCGTAGGTTTGGGCCACAATCGGCCTGACTCCAGTTTGCCCTGAGCACATAGTCTTTAGCCTGAGCAGCATGAGTGCACGAACCACCTCTGTCTCGACGGGGTCGCCCATTCCAGCGGCATGGGATCGAATCAGAGACTTCTGTAGTTGAACGCGATCCTCCGTGGGGATATGGCGTTGAGCCAGTGCCCCAAAGCCAGTTGAAATGCCGTAGACCGGTGTATCTGAGACGGCTAGTTTCTCAATGTGTTCACGGGTCTTAGCCATCGCTTGAAGCGCGACCTCGCTGATTTTTACCTTTGCTCCGTGACGTGCAACATCGACAACGTCTTGCGCGGTGAGCCCGGCGGTAGAAAGCTCTACGGTTTTCATTTTTACCTTTCGTAAACCTTCTTGCCATCAACAAAGGTTTGGTCAACCAACTGAACTCCTGGCCGATAGGCAAGGTGTAAATAATTCGGTGCATCTAAAATCACGAAGTCTGCCCTCATGCCAATCTCTAAGGTCCCTCTAGTTGAATCTCTAAGTGCCCTGGCCCCACCCAAAGTTGCCGCCCAAATCGCTTGATCAACCGTGAAGCCCATCTCGCGAACGGCAACAGAAATACAAAATGGCATCGAGGTAGTGAAGCTCGAACCAGGGTTGCAGTCGGTAGCGATTGCAACCGTTACACCCGCATCGATCAATCTTTTAGCGTCGGGGTACTGGCTTCTGGTTGAAAACTCCGCCCCAGGCAAAAGCGTTGCAACGGTATTTGATCTTGCAAGATCTGAGATGTCTTGGTCTTCTAAATACGTGCAGTGGTCAACCGATGCACAATCAAGTTCGACGGCAAGCTGAATTGCACCAAAGTTCTCAAGTTGGTTCCCATGAAGCCTTGGCTTTAGCCCTTTTGCGATACCCGCCTCGAGAATTCGCCTAGTTTGAGCGACATCAAAGGCGCCTCGATCACAAAAGACATCGATCCACTTCGCAATACCTGCGGCTCCATCAAGCATCTCTCCGGCAACCAAGTCGACATAGTCGCCCTGATCCATGCCGGCTGGAACCACATGCGCTCCAAGAAACGTGACGTCTTCTGTGAACTCGCGAGCAATCTTCAGGGATCTGATTTCGGTTTCTACATCGAGGCCATAGCCACTCTTGATCTCAAAGTGCGTTACCCCGGAACTGTGATACTCAGCTATTAGTTTTGCGGCATTATCCCTTAGCTCATCGTCAGATGCAGCCCGAGTGGCAGCAACCGTAGTTCTGATACCACCGGCCGCGTAACTTTCACCGGCCATGCGAGCAGCAAACTCTTGCTCCCTGGAACCAGCAAAAATCAGATGCGCGTGACTATCGACAAAACCTGGAATCACACATTTGCCGCGAGCATCCACAATCTCAGTTGCCGCCGGGGCACCGGCTGCTTGGCCAACCCATGAGACGTGGCTTTGCTCAACCAAAAAGGCTGCATTTTCAATTGTTTTTAGTAACCCAAACTCGGCCTGAGGTAAAACCAGCAGGCCGATGTTTGTGACTAATAAAGACATTTACTCGGTATCCAGCATCGGGACGTGAACGTGCTTTTCGCGAGCAACCTGTTGTGCGTCTTCATAGCCTGCATCACAGTGACGAATCACACCCATGCCTGGGTCATTGGTTAGAACTCGTTGAAGTTTCTGAGCGGCTAAGTCGGTGCCATCGGCCACCGAGACTTGACCTGCGTGAATAGAACGACCGATACCAACACCACCACCGTGATGGATCGAAACCCAAGAAGCGCCGGATGCGATGTTCACCATGGCATTTAATAATGGCCAGTCGGCAATCGCATCCGAACCATCTTTCATGGCCTCAGATTCACGATATGGGGAAGCCACGCTGCCGCAGTCAAGGTGATCGCGACCGATCACAAT
>CAYOXP010000105.1:0-2663 GCA_964407995.1 uncultured Aquiluna sp. | reverse complement strand
GGCCGTGTTGCCAAGCTAGCCTCCATGGATAGTTAGGGAATACCTAAAGTCTAACCAACTTGCACCCCGCCTCTTCCCTAAAAACTCGATAAACACTTAGGGTGTTTCACGTGACTAAGCCAAAAAGCGAAAACCTCGCCAGATTCTTTGCTGTGATTCCAGCCGGTGGCGTGGGCTCAAGGCTTTGGCCTCTCTCACGCGCTAGTGCCCCCAAGTTTTTGCACGACCTAACTGGCAGTGGCCAAACCCTGCTTCAAGACACCTGGGATCGATTGCAGCCAATTGCTAAAGATCGCACCATGGTGGTCACCGGCAACATCCACGCTCACGCAGTTGAAGAGCAGCTGCCTGATCTGGACCTAAGCAACATCATTCTCGAGCCATCGCCCAGAGATTCAACTGCCGCAATTGCTCTTGCAGCTGCAGTTCTAATGAAACGTGAGCCTGATGTAATCATCGGTTCATTTGCTGCCGATCACGTGATTTTGGACAACGACGAGTTTCTTAAAACCGTGGCCGAAGCAATCGATGTCGCGGCAACATCCAAAATTGTCACAATCGGCCTTCGCCCAACCGAGCCTTCGGTGGCATTCGGCTATATCCACCGCGGTGAACAGCTCGATAGCCCAACGGCGTGCCAGGTTTTGAAGTTTGTTGAAAAGCCAAATATTCGTCTGGCTAAGCAATACGTGGAGTCGGGTGATTATTTCTGGAACGCCGGAATGTTCATAGCCCCAGCTGCACTGCTGCTTGATGTGTTGAGTAAAACCGAGCCAGACCTGCACGCCTCGGTAATGGAAATTGCTGAAAGCTGGGACACTCCAGCTAGAGATTCTGTAATGAAAGCTAAGTGGGCCAAGCTCAAGCGAATCGCAATCGACTACGCGGTTGCCGAACCGGCAGCCGAAAAAGGATTGGTTGCTGTTGTGCCAGCAGAATTTGAGTGGCATGACGTTGGAGACTTTGCATCAATTGCAGAATTGCAGTCCCAAGGCCGAAAAGGAAACCTTGCCGTTTTGGGCTCCGCAAGGGTTCTGGCAGATTCATCATCTGGCATTTTGGTATCCGACACCGATCGACTCGTGGCGCTTATCGGCCTTGAGGATGTAATCGTGGTTGACACCCCTGATGCCCTGTTGGTAACCACAAAAGAGCATGCTCAAAAGGTGAAATCTTTGGTTGACGTCCTGAAGCAAAGCGGCCACTCAGAGCTTTTGTAGCAGTTATTTCAAACTGGTAAATCTTGTGGTGTGATTGCAAAACCACCACTAAATGCGGAGTAGAGTTTCCCCGAACAGGTGCTTCTGGCACCAAATTCCAAATCAGGAGGAAACCTTGAATCTAAAGAGTGCATCAGCAGCATTCGCCCTATTGGGTGCTTCTGCTCTAGTGCTTTCTGGTTGCGCAGCAGCACCAGAGGCAGAGCCAACCGCAACTGAGACTTCAGCAGCTGCCGAAGCCCCAACCGTTGACTACCTAGCTTGTGCAGTATCCGATGAGGGTAGCTGGAACGACAAGTCATTCAACGAGTCTGTTTACGACGGTCTTCTAAAGGCAGAGTCTGAGCTTGGCGTACAGATCGCCGAAGCAGAGTCAAACTCAGCTGAGGACTTCGCTCCAAACCTTCAGGCAATGGTTGACCAGATGTGTGACATCACCTTCGCAGTTGGCTTCAACCTAGTTGCAGACGTAAACGCTGCAGCTGCCGCGAACCCAGACGTGCACTTCGTGACCATCGATGGTTGGTCAGAGGGCAACGCAAACCTAAAGCCAGTTGGCTACGCAATGAACCAGTCAAGCTACCTAGCTGGATACCTAGCAGCTGCCTACTCAACCACCAAGGTTGTAGGTACTTACGGCGGTATGCAGATTGACGCAGTTACCGACTTCATGTCTGGTTACTACTTCGGTGCAATGGCATGGGGCGCAGAGAACGGCGTTGACGTGAAAGTTGTTGGTTGGGACCCAGCCGCAGCTACCGGTGACTTCATCGGTGACTTCACCCCTAACTCCGGTACCTCAAAGTCAATTGCAGCTGCTCAGATCCAGTCTGGCGCTGACGTGATCTTCCCAGTTGGTGGAGACCAGTTCGGTGCAGTTTCTGAGGCTATCAAGGAGGCCGGCATTGACGGCGTCATGATCGGTGTCGACAAGGACGTAGCTCTAACCTCTCCTGAGTACGCACCATACGTGCTTACCTCAGCTGAGAAGCGCATGACCAACGCTGTTTACGACATCATCGCTGAGCTTTCAGCTGGTGGCGAGTTCAACGGTGACGCATACGTCGGCACCTTGGCAAACGGTGGAACCGGACTATCACCTTTCTACGAGTTTGACTCGAAGATCGATGACGCAACCAAGGCACGTCTAGCAGAGCTAGAGGCTGGCATCATCGCAGGTGAGATCGACCCACTTAGCTAATAACTAAAGATCGGGGGCCGCGGAGAAATCCGCGGCCTTCATCTTTTTAGATAGAGTGTTTGCACAAAGGAGTGCCAAGTGAAGTTAGAGTTGCGCGGAATAACCAAGCGCTTCGGAACACTGGTAGCTAACGCTTCAATTGACCTTACGGTCAATCCTGGTGAAATACACGCCCTGCTGGGTGAAAACGGAGCCGGTAAATCAACCCTCATGAATGTCCTTTACGGACTGTATACCGCTGA
>CAYOXP010000104.1:0-2672 GCA_964407995.1 uncultured Aquiluna sp. | reverse complement strand
GCAGAGTCGCGTTTGGTTGGGAGAGTCGAAGGGAAAATCTCTAGAGACTCAAGGATCTCCACCTCAGCCTTTTTGTTGTGTCGAGCACGCTCCAACAGGGTCGGCAATGAGCCCATGTTGTGGGTACCAAACACCACATCTACCCAAGGTGCACGATCAATAATCGTGTCCTGATCTTTTTGCGCAAGGCATCCGCCTACTGCAATCTGAAGATTTGGATTAGCTTCCTTCTTGGGCAGCATGGTGCCTAAGTTGCCGTAGAGCTTATTGTCCGCGTTTTCTCGCACTGCACACGTGTTGAACACCACAAGATCCGGCTCGGCACCTTCTGCCTTTTGATATCCGGCAGATTCGAGCAGGCCAGAAATACGTTCAGAGTCGTGAACGTTCATTTGACAGCCGTAAGTACGGACCTCGTAGGTAAGTGACATAACTTGGGAAATTTTAGCTTGCTAGCCAATTTGGCGCATGGTTGCAGAAATTACGGATTGTGAAAACCCACGCCTAGCCAAGAAACCGGTTAGTCTGCGATACCGGACCTGCCTGTCAAGACCTTCCAGCCGCAAAGCTCTCTTAGATGCCAGCTCAAGCGCCAGATCAGCCTCGACCTCTCTCGTCATCGAGGCTAAAGAATCTTCGATTATCGATTCTGCGACTCCCTTGTGACGAAGTTCACGAGCAATCGCGATGCGTGACTTTCCACCTAAGGCAAGCCTCGAGGAAACAAAGGCCCTTGCGAACTCTCGATCGTCAATTAGTTGAGCTTCCTCGAAGCGATCCAAGACTGCAACAGCAACTTCGTCTGGAATTTCCCGCTTTTCAAGTACCAAGCGCAGCTGCTGCTTGGTCTTCATTGACCTGGACAGCTGATGCAGCAGGATGTTTTTAGCCCGCTGCGTCAGCTTGTCAGTGTGTTCAACAAAGGTCATTAGCGCGTCTTAGGCGTCGTTTGCAGCCTTTGCTACATCAGCAACATCTTCGGCTGGAAGATCGGCTACGGCACGAGGAACACCAATACCTAGCTTGACCTTAATCTTGTGCTCGATGGTGTTGGCCACCTCTGGGTTTTCGCGGAGGTAACGACGTGAGTTCTCTTTACCTTGTCCAAGCTGTTCACCATCGAAGGTGTACCAGGCTCCGGACTTCTTGACGATGTCCTGCTCGACACCAAAGTCAATAAGGCCACCTTCGCGAGATATGCCCTCGCCGAACATGATGTCGAATTCAGCCTGTTTGAATGGCGCCGCCAACTTGTTCTTGACTACTTTGACGCGAGCACGGTTTCCAACCGAATCTTGACCGTCTTTCAAGGTTTCGATTCGACGAATGTCCAGTCGAACCGAAGCGTAGAACTTCAGTGCCTTTCCACCTGATGTGGTTTCAGGTGAACCGAAAAATACTCCAACCTTCTCGCGAAGCTGGTTGATGAAGATTGCGGTGGTTTTGGTGTTGTTCAATGCACCAGTCAACTTGCGAAGTGCCTGTGACATTAGTCGAGCTTGCAGACCGACGTGGGCGTCGCCCATCTCGCCTTCAATTTCGGCTCTCGGTACCAAGGCGGCAACCGAGTCGATAACAATCACGTCAATCGAGCCCGAACGAATAAGCATGTCGGTGATCTCGAGCGCCTGCTCACCAGTGTCTGGCTGGCTAACCAATAGAGAGTCAATGTCTACACCAAGCTTCTTGGCATACTCAGGGTCGAGCGCGTGTTCAGCATCGATAAATGCTGCAGTGCCGCCATTTCGCTGAGCGTTCGCGATGGCGTGCAATGCCACCGTTGTCTTACCCGAAGATTCTGGGCCGTAGATCTCTACAATTCGTCCCTTAGGCAAGCCGCCAATACCCAGTGCGACATCAAGTGCAATGGAGCCGGTTGGAATCGCCTCAATAGGGGCACGCTCTTCGGTGCCGAGGCGCATAACCGATCCCTTACCAAACTGACGATCAATTTGGGCTAGCGCGGTCTCCAGCGCCTTTTCTCTATCTGATGCACTTGGCATTTCAACCTCTTTCTTTAGCTTTCATCAAGCTAGGTCAAAGGTCCGACATTTTCTTGGATGCCCACGAATCTGTGGATAACTAAGAGCTTGGACCTTATCTAGATAGAACATAAATCATTCGAACAAAATTTCGAATGATTTATTCGGCGTGTCTTTTCTTGAGGGGAATCCCGTTCCAACGCTCTTTGGGGACCGACTGTTGCTTACAAATCGATAGCCAGATGTCCTTTGGATCGACTCCGAGCTTTATAAGCTCGTGCGGGGTGTGGTCTTGGTGATCGGTGAGGCTAACGTCTTTCAAAAGGACCTGTGCAAATTGAACGCCGAATTCGGCGTTGAGTAACTCTTGAAATTGGCTAAGTTTCAAAACTTAGTTTGATAAAGCTCAGCCTCGGTTACAAAGGCGTCTGGCACAGTATCTGGAATAAAGGTGTCATCCAGGAAGATGCCTTCCATCGCCGCTACGCGCTCGGAAACCTCACGCATCACTACCGAAAGTGGAACCTCTAGAGCTTCTGCAACCGAGGAAAGAATTTCTGAGGAAACCTCTTTTTGACCACGCTCGACTTCGGATAAGTATCCAAGTGCAACAGACGCACGTGCAGCCACCTGACGAAGTGTCTGTCCGCGACGAAGTCGGTGTGAACGAAGCACGTCACCGATTTCTTG
>CAYOXP010000103.1:0-2764 GCA_964407995.1 uncultured Aquiluna sp. | reverse complement strand
GTCCAAAGACCCTCAAGGTCCCAATCTGCACTGTTTTCCTCGGTGAGGTAACCACTTACGTTAGAGGTGATTACATCCTCCAAGAAGGCCTCAAAAGTCGCAGAGATATCCTCACCCTCGAGAATCTGGCGGCGGTCTGCATAGATCGCCTCGCGTTGGCGATTCATGACATCGTCGTATTTGAGGATGTTCTTGCGAATCTCGGCGTTGCGACCCTCAACCTGAGATTGCGCGGAAGCAATAGCTCTCGAGACAACCTTTGACTCGATGGCCTGGTCGTCCGGGACAGAGGATCTGTTCATCAGGCTTGCTGCGGCTTGGGAATTGAACAGTCTCATCAAATCGTCGGTCAGCGAAAGGTAGAACCTTGACTCGCCAGGGTCTCCCTGTCGACCCGATCGACCGCGAAGCTGGTTGTCTATGCGCCTCGACTCATGGCGTTCGGTTCCCAAGACATATAGTCCGCCGACCTCCAGAACCTTTTCCGCCTCTTTAGCTACCTCTTCTCGGATAGCTTCAAAGACGCCGTCCCATTTGGACTCGTATTCCGCTTGGTTTTCCTCGGGGTCAAGCTTGAGGCGCTGCATCTCCTGCACCGCGAGGAACTCTGCGTTTCCACCAAGCATGATGTCGGTACCTCGTCCGGCCATGTTGGTTGCCACCGTGACCGCGCCATACCTACCAGCCTGTGCAACAATCACGGCCTCGCGAGCGTTGTTCTTTGCATTCAAGACCTCGTGTCGAATTCCCGCCTTGGCAAGGAGCTTCGATAGGTATTCGCTCTTTTCAACCGAGGTGGTACCGACCAAGACCGGCTGACCTTTGCGATGGCGCTCGGCGATGTCGGCGACCACCATCATGAACTTGGCCTCTTCGTTCTTGTAAATAAGGTCAGATTGATCCTTGCGAATCATTGGTCTGTTGGTTGGAATCGGAACAACGCCAAGCTTGTAGGTGGACATGAACTCCGCGGCCTCAGTCTCTGCAGTTCCAGTCATGCCCGACAGCTTTGAATACAGCCTGAAGTAGTTCTGGAGCGTTACCGAAGCTAGAGTCTGGTTCTCTGCCTTGATCTGCACGCCCTCTTTGGCCTCAATTGCCTGGTGCATGCCCTCGTTGTAGCGGCGTCCAGGGAGGATTCGGCCGGTGTGCTCGTCAACGATCTGAACCTCACCATTTACGACGACGTAGTCTCTGTCTTTACGAAAAAGCTCCTTCGCGCGAATCGAGTTATTCAAGAAAGAAATCAAGGGAGTATTAGCCGTCTCATAGAGGTTTTCAATGCCTAGATAATCCTCAACCTTGTCTATGCCCGACTCCAGCACACCAATGGTTCGCTTCTTCTCGTCAACCTCATAGTCTTCATCAATCTTCAACGTCTGGACGAGCTTTGCAAATACCCCAAACCAGCGGTTCACATCCTGAGCAGCAGGTCCAGAGATAATCAGCGGAGTCCTGGCCTCATCAATCAGGATCGAGTCAACCTCGTCGACTACCGCAAAGAAGTGGCCGCGCTGGACCAGATCCTGCTTTGAAAGTGACATGTTGTCGCGAAGGTAGTCAAAACCAAACTCATTGTTTGTGCCGTAGGTGATGTCACAGTTGTACTGTTCACGACGTTGCTGAGGCTCCATTCCGCCTGTGATGCAGCCGATAGTCATGCCCAGCGCGCGATAGATCCGGCCCATGAGGTCTGATTGGTAGCTCGCGAGGAAGTCGTTCACGGTAACAACGTGCACGCCCCTGCCGGGAATGGCGTTTAGGTATGCGGCCAGGGTGGCCACGAGGGTCTTACCCTCACCAGTCTTCATCTCGGCGATGTTGCCCATGTGGAGGGCCGCACCACCCATGATCTGAACGTCGAAGTGCCTAAGTCCCAGCGTTCTTACGGATGCTTCGCGAACAGCGGCAAAAGCCTCGGGGAGGAGGTCGTCGAGAGTTTCTCCTGCTCCATAGCGCTCGCGCAGAGCCCTCGTCTCGTCCTTTAGCTCCTCATCGCTGAGCTGCTGATAGTCGGGCTCGAGAGCATTTACCTCTCGTGCAATCCCCTCTAGTTTTCTAAGGACACGGCCCTCGCCAACGCGCAAGAGGCTGTCTAGGACATTTGCCAAATAAAGCTCCTAAGTAAGACCCGTGCAATTCTAACGGAGCAGGTTCTAGCTGGTGAGGCTGATTACCCCGTAGCTGTAGCCCTTGCGCCGATAGACCACCGACTCCTTGCCTGTATCGGAATCATGAAACAGGTAGAAGTCATGACCGACCAACTCCATGTGATCTACGGCATCTTGCTGTGTCATTGGCACCCGCTCGAATTCCTTCGACCTGATGACAAGCTGGTCCGGTTCCTCAGACACAATGGGAATCTCGCCGGTGAGCTTGTCGTGATCGATAGGTGTCACATCTAGAGCAGCAAAGTCTGAGGCAGTTAGTTCACTGGTCCCGATGTTCTTGTGGCGACCACCCCGGTGGACCTTGTGCTTATCGGCGTAACGACGAAGTCGCTCCATCAGCTTCCCAAAGGCCATGTCAAAAGCAGAAAACTTGTCGTTCGACTTTGCCTCGGCCCGAACTACATGTCCTGGTTCGTAAACGGTTAGCTCCACCTGATCCTCTTGGCCGGAGTGTTTTGAATGGTCATGTCTTGTGACCTTGATGTTCAACTCTTGAGGGCGGTGAGCAAACTGCTCTACCTTGCCGGACTTTTCGGATACGTAATCTCGAAAGCGGTCCGATACTGTGAGGTTTTTGGCTGTGATTCTTAGTT
>CAYOXP010000102.1:0-2866 GCA_964407995.1 uncultured Aquiluna sp. | reverse complement strand
AGGTATTGGCCCAAGCCCTTGGTGGTCGCGTCGACAAGACCGGAAAGCGTGAGTATGGCGCTACCGACCTCAAAGTCAAGACCGGTGGCACGCTCCTAGCTGATCAGCCAGATCTCCAAATCTGTTGGATGAGTCACGGTGACCAGGTCATGCAGGCGCCTGAAGGCTTCGATGTATTGGCTTCCACAGACACCACTCCGGTGGCCGCGTTTGAGTCAAAGGAGAGGCGCATCTTCGGCGTGCAGTGGCACCCAGAGGTAAAGCACTCTCAGCAGGGGCAGCGGGTCTTAGAAAACTTCCTCTACCAAGGTGCCGGCATCGAGCCAACCTGGAACTCAGGCAACGTAATCGCTGAGCAGGTTGAGAAGATTCGTAAGCAGGTTGGCGATGCCAGGGTTATCTGCGGACTGTCTGGTGGCGTCGACTCGGCGGTTGCTGCTGCCCTGGTTCACAAGGCGGTTGGCGATCAGCTAACTGCGGTATTCGTGGATCACGGCCTTCTTCGAAAAGGCGAGCGCGAACAAGTCGAGCGTGACTATGTGGCGGCAACCGGAATTCGACTAATCACCGTTGATGCCGAGGAGAAGTTTTTATCGGCGCTCGCTGGAGTCTCGGACCCAGAGACCAAGCGCAAGATCATCGGTCGAGAGTTCATCCGCACCTTCGAAGAAGCAGAGCGCAAGCTCATTGCCGAGGCGGCAGAAGACAACAAGCCGATCAAGTTCTTAGTTCAGGGCACCTTATACCCAGACGTCGTTGAGTCTGGCGGAGGAGCAACGGCCGGCATCAAGAGCCACCACAACGTCGGAGGTCTGCCAGAAGACTTGCAGTTTGAGTTGGTTGAGCCACTGAGAACCTTGTTCAAAGATGAGGTTCGTGCAATTGGCGCAGAGCTTGGTCTTCCCAAGGAAATCGTTGGACGTCAGCCCTTCCCAGGCCCGGGTCTAGGAATTCGCATCGTTGGTGAAGTGACCAAGGATCGTCTAGAACTCCTTCGCGATGCAGACGCGATTGTTCGCGAAGAACTAACCAATGCAGGCCAAGACGGTGAGATTTGGCAGTGCCCAGTTGTGCTACTGGCAGACGTTCGCTCCGTTGGTGTGCAGGGAGATGGCCGCAGCTATGGTCACCCAATCGTGCTTCGCCCAGTTTCATCTGAGGATGCCATGACCGCCGACTGGTCACGTCTTCCATATGACCTTCTGGCGAAGATCTCAAACCGAATTACCAATGAGGTTCACGATGTGAACCGAGTGGTCCTAGACATCACCTCAAAGCCACCTGGAACCATCGAATGGGAGTAAGTGTTTTTGGGCACCGAGGTGCCTGCGGCTATATGCCAGAAAACACAATGCCATCCTTTGAACTTGCGTTTGAGCTAGGTGCGGATGCGATTGAATTTGATGTCGTGCTCACCAGAGACCACGTGCCAGTGATTTTGCATGACCTTGATCTGACTCACACCACCAACGTTCTCGACTTTCCAGAACTCGCTACTAACGTGAATGAGCTCACTTATGAGCAACTAAAAATGCTTCGCACCAAAGAGCGCTACCCAGAGGGCAGGGTTGAATCTGCCAAACACGATGGGCAGTATCAAATTCCAACTCTGGACGAGGTTTTGGCAAACCCAAAATTTGATGGCAAACATTTGATCATCGAGCTAAAGCACGGCAAACCACAATTAGCGGCTGGCTTAGATGTCGTCGGTGCCGTGAAGAATCAATTGGCGAGTTGCCAATGGCGCGAACGAGGCATCAAGATCACCATCGAATGCTTTGAATACGGGATTCTGCGTGAAGCCAAAAAACAGATAGCTGGTGAAATCGATTACGTGTTTCTCTCGGCCCCAGACATGCTGCCCGAGGGTCGAACCTCGCTTGAAGATGATCTACTAGACGAGATCGCTGGGGATTTCGAAGGGCTTTCGGTGGCAATACCAATGCTTTTCGAGGGGGAGCTGGTAACTCGTGCAAAGGCTAGGGGTTTGATCATGTTTGCCTATACGGCAAGGACCGAAACCGCACAGGGCGATGTCGAATCCTGGTTTAAAAAGCTTGCAACTTCTGGTGTTGATGGACTCTTTGCCGACCAGCCAGACGTTCTAATCAAAACCGTCGCATCTCTGTCCTAAGCTACCTCAGATGCAGTTAGACCTATTCAACGAAAAAGACCCAAACCAACTTGTTGAGGGCCTGAATCCGCAACAGCGTGCGGCAGTTGAATACCGCGGTCGAGCATTGTTGATTGTTGCTGGCGCAGGCAGTGGTAAGACGAGGGTGCTTACCCACCGCATCGCCCATTTCTTGGCAAACAAAGAGCTGTGGCCAAGCCAAATTCTTGCAATTACATTCACTAACAAAGCCGCTGCAGAAATGCGCGAGCGAGTCGAGCAGCTAATCGGCGAATCCTCAGAGGGGATGTGGATCAAAACTTTCCACTCCGCCTGTCTGCAGATTCTTCGGCGCGAGGCAGATCGACTTGGTTACGATTCAAACTTCACCGTCTATGACACCGCTGACAGCCGGGCACTACTGAAGCGACTGCTTCGTGAGGCGGGTGCCGAGGATGCAGACATCAAGCCGCAGCAAGCCGCGGCAATCATCTCGAACGCCAAGAATGAGCTGAAGGATGCCGAAGACTTTGCCCGTAATGCGGATCGCTCGAATCCGAAAGAGCGCATTGTCGCCGAAGTTTTTGAAGGTTACGAGCGAGAGCTAAAACGAAATAACGCCTTTGATTTCGACGACCTAATTTCCGAAACCGTTCACCTCCTTCGTGCGCACCCTGAGGTTAGGGGTCGCTATCAAAAGCGCTTCCGCCACATCTTGGTTGACGAGTATCAAGACACAAACCATGCGCAGTA
>CAYOXP010000101.1:0-2875 GCA_964407995.1 uncultured Aquiluna sp. | reverse complement strand
AGCGCCAACGCCACTAAAACTGCGGTTAGTCTTCGCATTCCAACAAGTGTAGAAGGCACCCATCAGCTTCCGCGGGCAAGCAGGCGTAGTTATTCACCTTTGCTATACAGACACTTTCACCAAAGTTGTCAGGAAATTTACCGACACTCACTGAACTCAAAGGCGTGATCGGTAAGCCTTATCGTTCCTACGTTGCAATCGGAGACTCACTCTCCGAGGGCTTGGGCGACTTCACCTTTCACCATGATCGACACCACAACGGTTGGACAGACCGACTAGCAGGGATGCTTGCTCGCGAGGCAGAGGACTCCGGCTACGAATTTCAATATGCGAACCTGGCGATTCGCGGAGCAAAACTGCAGAAGATCATGGAAACCCAGCTTCGACAGGCCTTGCGGCTCCAACCGGACCTGGTGACGGTAATGGCCGGTTCAAATGACCTATTGAGCTCGGAAGACAAGTTGCCTGCTATTAGAGACCGATTCAGAAATGGACTACTCGAGCTAACCGCGGCAGGCTGCGATGTGGTGGTCGCAAACACTATCAATCCGCTTCACTTAAGGGTTTTTCGGCCCCTGCTGCACAAAGCTGAGCGATTCAGCTCGATGATTGGCGAAGTTGCGGCCGACTTCGACATTCCTGTGCTCGACATTCACGGAATCACTGACTTTGAGCAGTTGCTCTTCTGGGCTGAAGACATGGTTCACTTTTCCGGACACGGTCACATCACAGTAGCTAACAGAGCGGCCGAGCTTCTTGATCTTCGCTATCGATACCCCGAGCTCGATCCACTCGAGCTAACTCCGCTTTCACGCGGAGCGCTGGACACAGCCGCCTGGATAGTTCGCGATGTTATTCCATTTTTCCAACGCAAGCTAAGAGGTGTTACCTCAGGTGATGGCCTCGAGCCCAAACAGAGTCGTCTCGAACCTTACAACCCAAAGCTAGAGCATCCGCACTGGCAACTGATAGCTCACTGAACGCCTCGGTTTGAGCCTCGAGACAATCGGTCTCGAAGAAGCTCCAGAGGCAAAATCAAAGAAGTTGCAACAACGATCACCAATACCGTGAGTTCAAGATTCTCTTTGACTAGAGCGACAGAGCCGAGGAAGTATCCAGGAACCATAAACACGCCGACCCAAACCGTTGCACCTATCAAATTGAGCTTGGCAAATCTCCCCTTGTCCATCTGGGATATGCCCGCCAGCATCGGCACCAAAGCTCGCAGAATGGGAACAAATCTGGCCAATATCACTGCCCTGGCGCCATAGCGATCAAAAAACTCATGGGTCTTGGCCAACACCTTTTCATTGAGTATGAAATTTCTGTTGCGCTCAAAGAGTGGGGGACCAATCTTCCTTCCAAACCAGAACCCGACCTGAGTGCCAGAGAATGCAGCTAGCCAGATGAGGACAAATCCGAGCCAGTCAGGGAGGAAGGAATTGCTTGTCATCAGTGTGAGTCCCGTGAGAAAGAGCAATGAGTCTCCGGGTAGGAATGAGGTGAGAATAAACGCAGTCTCGAGAAAAATGATCACCATCACGGCTAAAGCTGCCCAATCCCCAAATGAGTCGATGATTGCTTGGGCATCAAGCCAGTTCAAGTTGCTCCGCTCTCACTGCGTGAAGTTTGCTGTGGGCAGTTCGATAATGCCTCAGGAGCTGCTCGTTGTTGTCTCTCCAGCTCTTCCCCTGAACCGACTCAATCGCCCCGACACCGAGGGCTTCCCTGCGTTCCTGGTCTAACAAACTCTCGACCGCTTCTCGATAGGCACCTGGCCTGGCATGGTCAACGAGCAGACCTGTCCTGCCATGCTGAATGAGTTCTCTTGGTCCGCCACAATCAGGGGCAACTACTGCGAGACCCATCGACTTTGCCTCCTGGATTGTTTGGCCAAAGGTCTCCTCAGTTCCAAAGTGCGTAAACACATCGAATGTCGCATAGGCTCTTGCCAATTCGATTCCTGATAGCGCTCCCGTGAAGTTCACGGGATGACCGGCAAATAGACGCTCAAGTCGCTCTCGCTCCGGTCCGTCCCCTACGACTACGAAACGAACTCCCGGCAGTCCAAATAGTTCTGCCATCCGATCGACCTGTTTCTCTTGAGCAAGCCTTCCGACAAAGCCCACCACTAATTCGGCGCGGGGGGCCAGCTTGCCGCGAAGCTCAATTGTTTGGGCCTGGGTTCGAAGTCTTGGACTGAACAGGTCGCTATCCACCCCTCTGCCCCAGATTGCCAGGTCGCCCACCCCAAGCTCAGATAGATAGCTTGCGCTCTGCTTCGAAGGCACCAGGTTAAGGGTTGCTAGGGAATGAATCTTCGCGAGAATCCTCTCCATGACAGGCTTCGCATAATGCAGGTTGTAGCGCTCCAGATACCCTGCAACATCAGTTTGATAAACAGCGACCGAAGCCGTTCCCGTCTTTTGGCCCCAACTGAGAGCCTGAGCCCCCAGCAAGAACGGGGCTGCAACGTGCAATACATCCGGCGCAAAGTCGTCAAGAATCTTTGCTACGGCGGGGCTTGGAACCCCGACTGGGAACTGGAGAAGTGAAAATGACGGAGTGGTTATTACCTCGTAACCCAAGTGTTTAGGGGACTGAGAGGTTGGCGCGATCACGATTGCTTCGAGCTCCCGCTGCTTCAGAGTCTCTAAGACCCTAACTACCGAGCCAGTCACTCCGTTTAGTTGCGGAAGAAACGACTCGGTGACAATCGCGACTCTCTGAACCACGTCGTCAATCTAGAAACTGCCTGGGAAGTGAAGGTGATTCGTTGGTGAATGTCAGGTGTCTATATGGAGAAACTAGCTGGCTTTTGCGTCGATTTCGGCAATCAGGTTTTCAACCAGATTCTTGATCTCATCCCGAATTG
>CAYOXP010000100.1:0-2928 GCA_964407995.1 uncultured Aquiluna sp. | reverse complement strand
CCACCGTTTCACCCTTACCCTTGCGGGCGGTTTACTTTCTGTTGCACTATCTCTCAGGTTTCCCTGGGTGGGTGTTACCCACCATCGCACTCTGTGGAGCCCGGACGTTCCTCGACAATGTCGCGACCGCCTGGTCGACCCTGCTACTAACTAAAGCCTAGCTTTTTGGTAGATGTTCGCAAGCGTTGATTACAAAGGTCTCAGTCAATGAATTGCCGAAGAATCGATAAATCGAAACCGAAGCCGGGCTGAAATTCAGAGCCCAGCTGATACTTGGCCCAGCATCCAAGGCTTTTCTAGCAATAGCCCGAAGCGGCATCATGTGGGCAACGATTGCAACAGTCTTGCCGCTGTTTTGTGCAATTACGTCATCTAGCCCGGATAGCACTCGGCTCTCCAAATCGGTTACTGATTCTCCCCCTGGAGGCTTACGAGTCATTGAGCCGCGCCATGTTGCAATCTCGCTAGAGGAGGAGGTTTCCATCTGGTCCATCGAGTAGCCTTCCCAGTCCCCAAATGCGATCTCTTTGAAACGAGCATCTGGTTTTAGTGGGGCATTGAATTGCTTTGCGAAAGCCTCGGCAGTCTGTGTGGTTCGCAACTGAGGCGAGTGGTAAATGACTTCCGGAGCGCTTAGGCCAAATCTTTTGAGCAGTGCAGTGGTTGCCTCGGCGGCTAGTTCTGCCTCTCGAAAACCTAATTCACTTAGCGTTGGGTCTTCGCCGCTACTGCCTGAGATCAAGTTCGATTCTGTGTGTGCCGTGTGCCCATGCCTAACCACCACAACCGTGGTTGGCTCGATGCTCTGGCGCGGAGCCCTGATGCTCTTAGGTTGAATCGCAGCCAGAGCGAGCTCCTTCTCGTCCCCAAAATCCCCCTCATCCAACGCCCTGTTGCCAGCAGCATCGGCTAGTGAGTTTTCCTCTCGTGGCACCCAGGTCAGCCTGACTTGTAGACCCCGCATTACCCGGTGAGCCTCTTGGGCCAATTCCCTCAGTTCTGGATGCTTGATTTGCCAACGACCCGAAAGCTGTTCAATAACCAGCTTTGAATCCATTCGAAGCTCTACTTCGGCCCCCGGGAAATTAGCCTCTACATAGCGCAGGCCGGCGATTGCCCCTTGATACTCGGCATAGTTGTTAGTCCTGATTCCGAGATTCTCTCCCATTTCCGCAATCACAGTGCCGGCCGAATTAAGCACCACGGCACCGTAGGCGGCAGGACCAGGATTACCCCTAGAGGCGCCATCGGCATAAACCAAATAACTCATCGAATCAAAATTGCCTGACACTCGGGGCAGGTTGCCAGCTCATCGCTAGGAACTCTGTGCAAATCAGAAAGAGCTGTCGCTGTAAGCGTCATGTTACATGCGGTGCAGGAGCTTTTGTTCAACCTACCCACGGCAATGCCCCGTGATGCTTTTTTGTCGTAGAGCGCTAGCAACTCTGCATCTAAAGTTGCGCGCAGTTTGGTGATGACAGTCGCAAGATTGGTGTGATCGACTTTGAGTTCTTGCATCTTGGACTGGGCGATCGATTTGGCCTCTGTGAGCGCGTTATCCAACCGTTCGTTTTCGACAGTCAGCTCATGCATGGTCCTATTGGATTCATCTCTTGATTCCAACAGACCAAGCTGTACTTCTTCCAAGTCGCTTCGGCGCTTAGCCAAAGTCTCTAGTTCGTGCTGAATGCCTATTACATCCCTGGAAACAGCAGTCTTATTGAGACGATCTTTATCCATTGCTTCACGTTTAGAGACGAGGTCTAGATCCCCTTCGAGTCTTTTGATTTCGCGCAGAATCTCGTCGTGCTTGCTTCTAGCTTCACTGAGCTGGGATGAGTTGGCCAACAGAGCCTCACGTGCTGCCTCCAAGTCAGAGCCAGAAGCGAGTTCTTTAGCGGCTTTTTCGAGCTTTCTAGAATCAATGCTTAACTGCTGAATCTCTGAAAGAGTTTCGAGGTCAGATTTACTTATTTTCACTGCATCACCGCAAAGTCCCATGGGTCGGTGTTGATGTCACTGACCAAAATTTCACAATCGGAAAGAAGTTTAGACAACTGCAAGGCAGCTTGGTCCAGCCACATCCATTCAGCCGCCCAGTGCGCAATGTCGATTAGGGCCGGTCCCCCAGCGAGCTTCGATTGCTCTTTGAAGTCTTGCGCGGGGTGATGACGCAAGTCACTGGTCACATAAACATCGACATCACTATCTAATGCCAGGTTGAGATAGCTATCCCCAGCCCCGCCTAATACGGCAACTTTCTTCACGATCCGGTCGGCATCTCCGGCAACTTTTACTCCTGCTGCCACAGCCGGCAATTGCTTTGCGATCAATCTTGCAAACTCAACCAGCGTTAATTCATTATCCAGCTCTCCGATAGCACCGTGACCCGAAACGAGATCCATGGGCTGCAACCTGGTCAGCCCAATTGCCCTAGCGAGCGAGTTGGTGACGCCAAACTCTTGGAAGTCAGCATTGGTGTGGGCCGCGTAAATAGCTAAGTCGTTTCGTATTGCCTTAGCAGCGTTGGCGCCCCTGAAGCCGGTTTCTGCCAGATCGTGAACACCACGCAAAAACATCGGGTGGTGAGAAATGATCAGATTTGCGCCAACCTCTATAGCTTGGTTAACAACCTCAGAGGTGATGTCAACGCTCAGGAGGACTTTATGAATCTGCTGTTCACCTCGCCCAAGCATTAGACCAGGGCGGTCCCAGTCTTCTTTATCACTTAGAGGCCAGATCGAATCAAGGGCTTGAACAACGGAATGTAGCTGCATAACTACAAGCCAAGCAGATTATCGAGATTCATGTTGCGAAACTCAACATTTCTAATCTCTAGATCCTGCTTGCGGATACTTACGATTCTCAGCAGAGCGAATACCAATCCGACAACCAACCCAGTGATCAAGGCCAACTCGTGGTGATTGA
>CAYOXP010000099.1:0-2936 GCA_964407995.1 uncultured Aquiluna sp. | reverse complement strand
TTATTCGCGGTTCCGCGAACGCCATCAGTGCCAAACAACCTGCCCATGGCAGTAGCGTAGCTTTAGCGCTTGGAGAACTGAGAAGCCTTGCGGGCCTTCTTCAAACCGGCCTTCTTGCGCTCGATTACGCGAGAGTCGCGGCTTAGGAAGCCAGCCTTCTTCAGTGCAGGACGGTTGTTCTCCTGGTCAATCTCGTTTAGTGAACGAGAAATACCTAGGCGAAGAGCACCTGCCTGACCAGCAATGCCACCACCATCGATACGAGCAATAACGTCGTAAGCACCCTGAAGCTCAAGAATCTTGAAAGGGTCGGTGATTAGCTGCTGGTGCAGCTTGTTAGGGAAGTAGTCCTCAAGGGTGCGGCCGTTCACGGTGATCTTGCCAGTACCTGGTACTAGGCGAACACGTGCAACTGCCTCCTTGCGACGGCCAGTGCCTGCGCCATTCTGAGTTAGGTTGCCGCGTGAGCGAACTGGCTTAGCAGGTGCGCTCTCGGTGGTGTAAGAGGTCTCGGTTGCCTCTGCTACAACTTCTAGGTTCTCAGCCACGTGTATTTCCTTACTGGGCGATCTGGTCGATGACGAAAGTCTTTGGCTGCTGTGCAGCGTGTGGGTGTGCAGCGCCGGCGTAAACCTTTAGCTTGCCTAGCTGCTGGTCGCCAAGGGTGTTCTTTGGCAGCATGCCGCGGATTGCCTTCTCAACTGCGCGCTCTGGGTTCTTCTCCAATAGCTCGGAGTAAGTGGTAGCGGTTAGACCACCTGGGTAACCAGAGTGACGGTAAGCCTTCTTCTGAGCTAGCTTCGAACCGGTTAGAGCTACCTTGTCTGCATTGATGATGATGACGAAGTCACCGTTGTCCATGTGTGCAGCGAAGGTTGGCTTGTGCTTGCCGCGCAGCAGTGCAGCTGCGTGTGATGCAAGACGACCTAGTACCACGTCGGTTGCGTCAATGACGAACCACTCGTGGGTCAACTCGCTAGCCTTTGGCGAATAAGTACGCACGCTAAATTACCTCGTAGTTTCTTTTGTGTGATTCCGCTTTAGACAATCGCGGTTTCAAACCTCTTCGGCATAGCCGAACCAAGGTGCAAGTTTAGGGGATTTAATACCCGCAGGTCAAACAGAAATTTCCCCAGAATCACGCCTATTTCTGGCTTTTTCGGCCTGATTGGCCAATTCGGAGTCCTCTGGGTATGAAATTCCAGACAAACTAAGCCCTTTAGCGTCAACGACCTTGAACTTTGAGACTCGCTTTGCTGCAACCTGAATCTCAGACAGCTCCTTAGGAGTAAGTTTGCCCAACCCAACTGCAATCAGCGATCCGACAATCGCTCTGACCATGTTGTGACAGAAGGCATCGGCCTCAAGTGACACTTCAATCAAGCTGTCTTGCAGTCGCTGAATTTCTAGTTTTCTGAGCTCTCGAATGGTTGTGGCACCCTCACGAGGCTTGCAAAATGCCCCAAAGTCTTTGAGACCAATCAGCTTCTGAGCCGCCTGGTTCATCATGTCTAGATTTAGTTCACCGTTGACTTCAAGCGAATACCGAGATCGCTTTGGGTCAGGCTGGCAGCCTGCATCTGCTAGCAGGAAACGATAACTACGCCCAGTTGCAGAAAAACGAGCGTCAAATCCTTCAGGCGCAGGCGCAACGGAGAGAATGCGAACATCTTCTGGCAGAAGGCCGTTTAGTCGCTTGGCGGAAAATTCAGACCTACCTAGCCGGGTCAGCTGCTCGGAACTTAAGTCAATATGGCAAACCTGGTGATCCGCATGAACGCCGGCATCGGTGCGACCGGCAACCCGAATGCCGAAGTCATCTTCAGCTGGTCCAAAAATCTGCTCAAGTGCTCTAAGGATCTCACCCTGAACGGTTCGAAGAGCTGGCTGCTTTGCCCAGCCAGAGAAGTCGGTGCCGTCGTATGCAAGGTCGATCCGGAAACGAGAAAACCCGCCGGATAGACCAGCGGGTTCACTCATGGTAAATACCTTATTCAGCCTTTGGCTCTTCAGCCTCAGCAGCAGGGGTCTCCTCAGCAGCCTCAGCTACCACCTCTGGCTCAGCTGCAGCTTCGGTCTCTACAACCTCTACCACTGCCTCTTCAACTGCTGCTTCCTCAACAACCTCAACAGCTGCGGCTGCGCCTGCAGTTGCAACGTTGTTGGTCAGCTTGACCTTGTTAGCCTTTGGCTTTGCGTTTACAGCCTCAAGCACTAGCTCGATTACTGCCATAGGAGCGTTGTCGCCCTTGCGGTAGCCAAGCTTGGTGATGCGGGTGTAGCCGCCCTGACGCTCTGCAACTAGCGGAGCAATCTCGGTGAACAACTCGTGTACAACGCCCTTGTCAAGAATCTGAGTCATCACGCGACGACGAGCAGCTAGGTCACCACGCTTTGCGAAGGTAACTAGGCGCTCTGCCACTGGACGCAGGCGCTTTGCCTTGGTCTCGGTGGTGACGATCCTCTTGTGCTTGAAAAGCGAGGTTGCCATGTTGTTGAGCATTAGACGCTCGTGCGCTGGTCCGCCTCCGAGACGTGGGCCCTTTGTTGGGGTTGGCATTTCTTTCTCCTTGAGTTTCTAAATCTGTATTAGATCTGGTCGTCGTCGAAGCCGCCACCGAAGTACGCGCTGTCGAAGCCTGGAACTGCGTCCTTGAAGCGAAGGCCTAGAGAAGCAAGCTTCTCGCGAACCTCGTCAACTGACTTTGAACCGAAGTTGCGGATGTTCATCAACTGGTCCTCGCTCAAAGCGATTAGCTCTGAAACGGTGTTGATGCCCTCACGCTTTAGGCAGTTGTAAGAACGAACGGTTAGGTCTAGGTCCTCAATTGGGGTTGAAAGCTCGTTAGAAGCTGCAACCTCAACCGGAGCAGGTCCGATCTCGATACCCTCAGCCTCGTTGTTTAGCTCCTTGGCTAGACCAAATAGCTCAACCA
>CAYOXP010000098.1:0-2948 GCA_964407995.1 uncultured Aquiluna sp. | reverse complement strand
CTTGGCTCAATCGGAATCGGGATCTACTTATTGACTTGGCCGATCTTGCGCTATCGGCTCAAGATTGAAAAACAGGTGAAGCCTCAACCAAAAAGACCGAACCCGTTTTACGCCTTTCGGCTTTTGGTGCTTTCCAGGGCGATCACGCTAACCGGTGGCGGTTTTATTGGTTGGCACCTAGGTCAACTCGTTTGGTTGTTCAGTTTTTCCGTTGCACCGCAAGGGCTGGTAGCACCTACCCTCTTGGGACTCGGTGGGAGTGCGCTTATGCTGCTGGGCGGCCTAGCCGCGGAATACAATTGCCGGCTTCCAAAGGACCCAGATGGTGAGAGCGCATGAAGGTCGGCTTTATAGGTAACGAGCCCTCAGGTCCGGTATTGGCCAAAGCTTGGGCACACGCGGGTCACGAAATTATTGGCTTTGTTGCCAATGGCGAAGAGCCGCTTGAGCGAATAGAGTCCCTGCTCCCTTTAGTGCCAAAAATAAGTGAGACCCGATTGGTCGCAGAGGCTGACCTGATCTTGCTAGCAGTTGCAGACCAAGAGATTGAACGCACCTGTGATCAGTTGGTCGGGGTTGGTGAGTTGGGTCCCCAGAAACTTGTAGTGCACACTTCCCCACTTCGGGGCTATGGCGCACTCGCCTCGGCGGGTGCCGCAGGCGCTGTTCCGATTGCGCTGCATCCAGTGATGCATTTCACTGGCACCTCGGTTGACCTGATGGTTTTGAAGAACACATCGATTGCGGTGAGTGCCCCAGAGGTGTTGATGCCCATCGCACAGGCGCTAGCCATTGAATTGGGTGGGGAGCCAATTGTTCTGTTTGAACATCAGCGGGCTGCATATGCGGAGGCATTCGAGGTTGCCAGTAGCTTCTCTTCACTGGTCGTTCAACAGGCAATTGGCATTTTGGAGCAGGCTGAAGTGGCAGAGCCAGCAAAACTGATTGGGCCTGTTGTGCGAAGCGCTGTTGAAAAAGCGCTTTATAAGCCAGCTCCTGGTTTGAGTGCAGAGGATGCCAGCTGATGCTTCTCGCACACACAAATATCGATTTGCACGATGCAGTGAAAGCTGCGCGGGCGGCAGGCAAGCGAATTGGGTTTGTGCCAACCATGGGTGCACTGCACCAGGGGCACATTTCTCTAGTCAAATTGGCTAAGGAGCAAACCGACTTTGTGGTGGTTTCGGTTTTTGTGAATCCAAAACAATTCGGTGAGGGAGAAGACTTCGACAAGTACCCTCGTACCCTCGCCCTTGATGCCAGGCTGCTGACCGACCATGGTGTCGATGTGCTTTATGCCCCAAGTGTCGAAGAGGTGTATCCAAAAGACAAGCCAGTTAGGCAACTTACTGCCGGGCCGATAGGTGCTGATTTTGAGGGGGCATCTAGGCCTGGCCACTTCGACGGCATGCTCACGGTTGTCTCCAGATTGTTTGATTTGGTCGAACCCGATGCTGTCTTTTTTGGTCAGAAAGACGCACAACAGGTGGCGTTGGTTCGGCAAATGCTAAAGGAGCAAGTGACCTCTGGTGAGAGGGCACCAGTCAAGCTAGTGATTGGCCCAACGGTCAGATCAGGTGCCGGTTTAGCACTTTCTTCTCGCAATAAATTCTTGGTAGAGGCAGATATGCCAGCAGCCTTGAGCCTTAGCAAAGCGCTTTTTGCGGGCGCTAAAGGTTCGACCCGCGATCAGGTCTTGTCGCTGGCTCGGGCGGAAATCTCCCCAGAGGCTAAACTTGAGTATCTGGAACTAGTTGACCAAGTCAGCTTTGAACCAACCGATCTAACTGACAAGCCGGCAACATTGATCGTTGCGGCAAAGGTCGGTTCGGTTCGGTTGATAGATAACGTTGCTATCGATAGGACATTGTGAGCGAGCAAGAGTTAGAGGCAGAAGACCTACCCGAGCAGATTGCCGTTCGCATGCAAAAGCGCGAAAAGCTCAACGAGCTAGCCAGCGCGTACCCTGTGAACCTGCCAATCACTCACACCATCGAGGCGATTAAGGCCCAGTACCCAAACCTGGAGGCAGACATTGCAACTGGTGATGTGGTTGGTTTAGCGGGACGCGTTATGTTCTTGCGCAATACTGGAAAGCTTTGTTTTGCGTCTTTGCAGTCTGGGACCGGTGAGCGCATCCAGGCCATGATTTCCCTCGACAAGGTTGGCGAGGAATCACTCGAACAGTGGAAAGAACTGGTAGACCTAGGTGACCACATCTTTGTGCAGGGTGAGGTAATCACATCAAAGCGCGGGGAGCTAAGCATCCTTGCCGACAACTGGTTGATGGCGGCAAAGACTATTCGTCCGATGCCAAACCTGCACAACGAGCTAGGTGAAGAATTCCGGGTTCGACACCGCTACATCGATCTGATCGTTCGCGATCGTGCCCGCGAGGTTGTAAAGATTCGCTCTGAAGTGATGCAGTCACTTCGGAACACTTTCTCGAACCGAGCATTCATGGAGGTCGAAACTCCAATGCTGCAGGTGGTTCACGGTGGCGCATCTGCAAGACCATTCAAGACTCACTCGAATGCCTTTGACACCGAGCTCTTCTTGCGTATCGCACCAGAGCTTTTCTTGAAGCGTGCTGTTGTGGGTGGCTTGGAGCGCGTTTACGAGATCAACCGAAACTTTAGAAACGAGGGTGCCGACCGCACCCACTCACCTGAGTTTGCGATGCTCGAGGCTTACGAGGCCTACGGTGACTACAACTCTGTTGCTGATCTGACTCAAGAACTTATTCAAAATGCGGCGATGGATGTTTTCGGTACCCACGTTGTGAGCTTGGATGACGGTACTGAAAATGACCTGTCGGGGCACTGGCCAAGGATCTCGATGTTCGAATCTCTATCTGAGGCTGCAGGAGTAGAAATTACTCCAGAAACCGACTTGGCAGATTTGAAGAAGCTAGCAAAGTCGCTAGATATCGAGATCGACCACCCGCT
>CAYOXP010000097.1:0-3003 GCA_964407995.1 uncultured Aquiluna sp. | reverse complement strand
ACGAGGCCTGCGAATAGCTCGGCAGGGTTTTGTGAGCAGAGGTAACGACGATGTCGGCACCCTCTTCAAGCGGGTTCTTTGGTAGGTCTGGGTGGAAACCGAAGTGAGCTGCCCAGGCTGCATCAACAACCAGTGGAATGCCGTACTCGTGGCAGACTGCGGAAAGCCTTGGAATGTTGCTCATGGTGCCCACATAAGAAGGTTCACCAATTAGAACGGCCTTAGCATCCGGATGCTCTTCCAGGGTCGCGCGAAGTCGTGAAGAAGGCAGGTATTCCGGTAGACCGGTAGCAGGGTTTATCTCTGGGCGAACCCAGATTGGAATTACGCCTGCATAAACCATTCCAACCAAAACCGACTTGTGAAGAGTTCTGGAAACTATTACCTTTTCGCCGGGCCCGGCAACTGCCATAACCGATGCGTGGTTGGTGCCGGTTGAGCCATTCACGCCGAAACGGCATAGGTCCGCACCCCAAAGCTCAGCAGCCAGACGCTCTGCCTCAAGGATCAGAGAGGGGCTAATACGATTTGGGTGATTGCCAGGTAGTACTGGAATGTCGCCGTCAACGACAGGGCCGGTTAGGTCTGTCCGGCCCTTATGGCCGGGGATTTGAAATGGAAATCTTTCGGAGGTGATGTCTCTGATCCAGGCATCTAATAATGGTGCGCTTGAGCGCAAGCCCATTGGGTCGTTCGGATCAAGTAGTGTGGCGGCGCCAAAAGCGTGCTCGGACAATCATCTCGCTTTCAAAAATGTGGACGGAAGCGAAAACATTACGGCAAATAAACCGCAAATGGGAGAACTTTTTCTAAATTTTTAGCGAGCTTTCCACAGCTGTGGAGCAAAGCGCTTTAGAACGTAACCTTCGAGAAGACCAACCAGGTTATAAAGCAAGATTGACACCACTGTAATCACAACCACGTAGGCCCAAACTTCGTTGGTCTTCGCTCTACCGACGGCAGAGATAATGCCGTAACCAATGCCTTGGCCAGTGGCTAGCCATTCGACCAAGAGTGCACCCGTGATTGCGCCAGGAACAGAGATCTTTACGGCTGCGAAAAACGAAGGCAGAGACGAGGGGAACGCCACGTATCTGAGGGCAGCCAATTTGTTAGCCCCATACACAGTTGCAACATCAATCATGGCCGCCGATGCACTTCGCAACCCAAATACGATGTTCACCAGCGCAGGGAACAGCACCACAATTGCACCCATTACCGCGACGGTCGCTTGTTCACGACCGAAAATCAAAATTAGAATCGGCGCCATTGCAATCAGTGGCACGCTTCGAAGCAGCATCGCTATCGGCATTAGCGCCTGCTCTAGCGACTTTGACATTGTGAACACCACTGACACCAAAGTGGCGAAGAACAAGCCGAAGGCAAAACCAATAGAGGCATCAAACAATGTTTGCCCCAGTGCCGCTTGAACTAATTGCTGGTTCTCTAACGATTTTTCGTCGAGGAAAAGCCAAGTGAAAACCTCAAGCGGGCCTTTGCCGATGTAAGGAGTGACGTCTAAGGCCCAAAGAGCGAACATCCATAGCAAAACCACTACAACAAGCGATATGCCGGTATTCAAAAGAGATTCGTAAACAACTTTTGCGGTTTGCTTAGCTGCATCGCGTTTGACCTTGGTGCGAACAGCAATTAGCGAGCGGTCTTCGGTATCTTCGAGTTTGAAATTCATCGAACACCTACCTTTGCCCAAGGGGTTAGCCACTTACCAATTAGGCCGAAGAGCGCATAACCGGCCCCGGCTATCAATCCAGAAACCAGGGCTACGCCCCAGACTCGAGCAATCTCTAGGGACTGCTGGGCATTCACCATTGCTGGTCCGAAGCCCAAGTCAGGCCCACCGACATACTCGCCCAGAATCGCACCTAGGAATGCTGCAGGTGCTGCGATTTTGAATGCGGCAAATATCGAAGGCAGTGCTGAGAGCAGCTGCACCTTTACAAGCTTCTGCCATGCGCCACCGCCGTATGCGACAACAACATCAAGCATTCGCTTATCGGTCTGCTTTACTCCGGTCAAAGCACCAACCATGGTGGTGAAGAAGACCGAGAGCGCGGCAAGAACTACGGCAGCACCTGCTGGTTCACCAGAACCCGGAGCGCCAACAACCAGTCTTACGATTGGACCGATTGCAACAATCGGAATGCAGTAGGTGATCACCGCAATCTGAGTAGTTAGGTTCTCCAATTTGGGTACAACCAGTGCGATGGCAGCAAAGGCCAGTGCGAGTGCGTTACCCCAGAGAAAACCGAGACCGGCCTCGGCCAAAGTTACCGAAGCATTTCTCCAGTAGAAACCGAAACCATCTTCAAACAGTTGCTGCACAACCTGCAGGGGAGTTGGAATAGCGCCACCGGAACCATCTGGTCTTCTGCCAACCGAGGCAAAGATTGTGATTGCCGATATCCACCACAAACCAATAGTGATCGATACTCCAATTAGGCCGGTTGCCCAGGATGGCAACCGCCTAGTGGAATTGTTGACCAAAAGATCAGTCATCGTGCGGTTGGTTTCCCGAGCCAAATAGCAGATCAGAGGCCTGATCGTGAAGTGCGTGGAACTCCGGAGTTCGCATCATCTCGGGAGTCCTCGGCCTTGGCAAATCAACTTCGATGATCTCTTTGATTCGACCTGGTCGAGGACTCATCACTGCAACCTGGTCAGAGAGGAAAATTGCCTCCGAAATACCGTGGGTAACCATCAAGGTTGTCGCTGGCTTCTCTGTCCAAATTCTCAAGAGTTCAAGGTTTAGGCGCTGTCTGGTCATGTCGTCCAGAGCACCAAATGGCTCATCCAACAGAAGGACAGACGGCTGAACAACCAGTGCACGTGCGATAGAAACACGCTGACGCATACCACCTGAAAGCTGAGCAGGCTTAGCATCCTCAAAACCTTGAAGACCGACCAACTTGATGAGATCCTTGATCAGCTCCTCATCGGGGGCAACGCGGGCCAGTTCGAATGGCAGGCGAATGTTCTGCGTCA
>CAYOXP010000096.1:0-3024 GCA_964407995.1 uncultured Aquiluna sp. | reverse complement strand
AGCCGATGCGTCGTCGCCCTTGGGCGATTGGCTTCGTAATCTTCCTTGGACTAGCACTTACCGGTGGTGGCTATGCAGCCGCAACCAATGTCGTGCAGTCT
Source organism: uncultured Aquiluna sp. (assembly GCA_964407995.1). Classification (GTDB taxonomy): domain Bacteria; phylum Actinomycetota; class Actinomycetes; order Actinomycetales; family Microbacteriaceae; genus Aquiluna. The sequence continues at coordinate 2,923 of CAYOXP010000096.1, read as the reverse complement.
GAGACCGTTAGCGCCGACCAGGTAGATGAGGGGCGCAAGCTATTCCTTGCAAACTGCGCCAGCTGCCATGGAACCAACGGTGAGGGTGCACTTGGTGGCCCAAGCTTGATTGGTGTTGGAGCTGCATCTGTTGACTTCCAGGTTGGTACTGGCCGTATGCCAGGACAGGCATCGGGTCCACAGCTTTACAAGAAGCCAGTTCAGTTCACTGAAGAGCAGACCGCTGCGCTTGCGGCCTACGTTGCGTCTTTGGCTCCTGGGCCTGCAATTCCTGCTCAGGAGTATCTAAACGCCGATGGCGACGCTACTCACGGTGGCGAGCTATTCCGCATCAACTGTGCAATGTGTCACAACGCTGTTGGTGCTGGTGGCGCGCTAACCGAAGGAAAGTTTGCTCCATCACTAGATGGTGTTTCGGAAAAGCACATTTACGAAGCCATGGTTACCGGCCCACAGAACATGCCTGTGTTCAACGATGCCAACTTGACCCCAGAGGACAAGAAGGACATCATCACCTACCTGAAGTACGTGGAAGAAAACGGCTCTGTTGGTGGTTTTGAATTAGGTTCCATCGGTCCAGTCGCTGAAGGTCTATTCGTTTGGATCTTCGGTCTAGGTTTCATCATCGCCATCACCGTGTGGCTTGGTGCGAAGTCGAACTAGGAGAAACGTCATGAGTGAAATCGAGAAGGTTTATTCCTCCGGCTCTGCATCTAACATTCAGAAGCCAATTGCGGATCCTGGCATTGAGCCTCACCGCACTCGTCTAACTGACATCAGCGCTAAGGCTGCCAAGGCTGCCGAGCGTCAGGTTGCCGTTCTATTCGGAATCTCAATTGTCGGTGCCATCATCGCGATCTGGGGATTCTTCGCATTCCCAATCATCGATGGCGACCTTTCTGCTACCCGTAATGGTGCGCTTTGGATGGGTGTCGGAATGGCACTGAGCCTTTTGGGTATCGGCTTTGGTGCCGTGCACTGGGCAAAGACCCTGATGCCAGATCACGAAGTTGCAGAGGAGCGCCACCAGGCAAGAAGCCCAGAGGAAGCTCGCGCTAAAGCAATTGAGATCATCAAGATTGCAGATGCCGAGTCTGGCTTCACCCGTCGCAAGCTGATTCGTCGATCGCTGTATGGCGCACTGGCAATCTTCCCAATTCCTGCACTAGTTATCTTCGGTGACCTAGGGCCTCAGGTTGGCAACACTCTGAAGCACACCATGTGGAAAGCTGGAACCCGCCTTACCAAGGACCCAACAGGTATTCCGATTAAAGCTTCCGAGGTAACTATCGGCTCGGTGTTCCACGTCATTCCTGAAGGCCTGACAGAGTCTGAGCACAAGCTAGAGGAGAAGGCTAAGGCTGCAGTTCTTCTAGTGCGCGTAAACCCAGAGGAGCTCAAGGAAGATCCTGCCAAGGCAGACTGGAGCTACGACGGAATCGTTGCTTACTCAAAGATTTGTACTCACGTTGGCTGCCCAGTAGCACTTTATGAGCAGCACACCCACCACCTGCTTTGCCCTTGCCACCAGTCGACGTTCGACTTGGCAGAGCATTGCAAGGTTGTCTTCGGCCCTGCCGCAAGACCTCTCCCCCAGCTACCTATCGCGGTAGATGCTGAGGGTTACCTGGTCGCTCAGAGCGACTTCCTCGAGCCCGTTGGGCCTTCTTTCTGGGACATGAAGCAGTAAAAAGATGACTACTAATACACAGCAGAAGAGCGGCGGATTCCTAAGCGGTACCGCAAACTACCTCGATGAGCGTCTAAGCGTTGGCCTGGTTCTAAAGAACTTTGGTCGCAAGATCTTCCCGGACCACTGGAGCTTCATGCTCGGTGAAGTGGCGATGTATTCATTCATCGTGCTACTGATCTCGGGCACCTTCCTAACCTTCTTCTTCCAGCCTTCAATGGCAGAGGTTCATTACCACGGCAGCTATGCACCATTGAAGGGCGCGGAGATGTCGATTGCCTACGCTTCAAGCCTGGACATCAGCTTCGATATCCGCGGTGGCCTACTGATGCGCCAGGTGCACCACTGGGCAGCCTTGCTGTTTGTGGCTGCCGCTGGTCTTCACATGCTTCGTGTGTTCTTCACCGGTGCGTTCCGCAAGCCGCGTGAGCTGAACTGGATCGTTGGATTCTTGCTATTCCTAGCAGGTATGGGTGCCGGCTTCACTGGCTACTCACTTCCAGATGACCTACTTTCCGGCAACGGCCTTCGAATCATTGATGGAATGGTTAAGGCAATTCCATTCATCGGTCCTTCAATCTCCTCTGGCCTATTTGGTGGAGAGTTCCCAGGCACCGAGATCGTGGCGCGCCTATACAGCCTTCACATCATGATCATCCCAGCGTTGATCATCGTGCTTCTCGCTGCTCACCTGATGATGGTTGTCATCCACAAGCACACTCACTACCCAGGCCCAGGTAAGAACGATGGAAACGTTGTTGGTTATCCACTGATGCCTGTGTACGTTGCTAAGGCTGGTGGATTCTTCTTCCTAGTCTTCGGTGTAATCATGGCGATTGCCGCGACCTTCACAATCAACCCAATCTGGAACTATGGCCCATACGATCCATCACCGGTATCAGCTGGAACTCAGCCTGACTGGTACATCGGTTGGCTAGACGGTGCCCTACGTTTGGCTCCATCTCGCATGGACGTAGAGCTGTTCGGCATCGTACTTCCATTTGGTGTACTGCTGCCTTTGACCGTGTCACTGCTGTTCTTGGCTATCGTCGGTGCCTACCCATTCATTGAGAAGTGGGTAACCGGAGATGACCGCGAGCACCACGTCCTAGACCGCCCACGTAACAATCCAACCCGCACCGCTATAGGTGCCGCTGGTGTTACTTTCTACGCAGTTCTATGGGCCGGAGCATCGACCGACTTGATCGCCATCAACTTCCAGATGTCGCTGAA
>CAYOXP010000095.1:0-3065 GCA_964407995.1 uncultured Aquiluna sp. | reverse complement strand
GTGACACTTGATGTCTCTTTGGTAACCATCTTGGCGCGAGACTTGCCGAAGTTCATAACACCTCGGCCACCGCCACCCATTGATCCCATGAGGAACCAGAAAAGGGCGAAGATAATCACGAACGGGATCAGCGAACCCAATAGGGCTAGATACCAAGGGGTGCGCACAACCTCATCGGTCCAGCTATCGCTAATCGGAGCATTGGCAACCGCTTCGGCAACCGCAGTCTCTCGGCCAATTACATAGAAGAACTGGATCTGCTCGCCATATTCAGCATCGGCTTGGCTAAGAACAACATCTACTCGCTGATCGCCATCGAAGATCTTGACGCTCTTGGCCTTACCGGTCTCGATCAGCTCTAAGCCGACCTGAGTGTCAACCTTGGTGAACTGCTGAGCGCTCATCAACTGAGTGCCAATCAGCATCACTGAAAGCGCGAGGGCGATCCAAAGCCATGGCCCACGCAGAAACTTCTTAGTCTTCATCGAGGCAGATGCCCCTTTCCAATCTTTTAGCTGTAGACCTCTGGCGAGAGAATTCCCACGCCATCAAGCGAGCGATACTGCTCGTCGTAGTCCAAGCCGTAACCGACAACAAACTCGTTTGGGATATCAAACCCCACCCATCTGACAAACATTTCTACCTTGGCGGCAGCTGGCTTGCGCAACAGGGTGACGATCTCTACAGATGCTGCCCCACGAGCCTTAAGGTTTGATGTGAGCCAAGACAGGGTTAGGCCAGAGTCGATGATGTCTTCAACGATCAAAATGTTGCGGTCTTTAACATCGGTGTCTAGGTCCTTAAGAATTCGAACCACACCTGATGAAACAGTGCCCGAGCCATAGGAAGAAACGGCCATCCAATCCTGCTTGGTCGGAATCTGCATTGCCCTTGAAAGATCTGCCATGAAGGGCACAGCGCCCTTGAGAATGCCCAGCAATAAAGGATCTTTACCCTGGTAATACTCATCAATCTGGGCGGCAAGCTCGGCCACCTTTTCTCTGATCTGGTCAGCAGTGACCAAAACCTCTTTGATGTCTGGGTGATTCAGATGCACTAGCAGGCTCCTGGTTTAGGCGAGGTGGCTGGGCGAAAGACCAAAAGGTCTTTTACCCGCTCTACTGTAATGCCAGAAAGGTTGGCCGGTTTCTGCCCGTGCCAATTGGTAATCAGCTCATCAAGCTGCTCAATCTGGGCTGCCGAAATATTCCTAGCCCCAGCACGTTGGCTGATCAAAAACAGCGCCTTGGTTCTCACTGCTCGATCGGCAGTAGCAAACGGCGCAATTAGATAACTAGTTTCTCGAGCCGAACCTTGAGCCTTGGCTCCCGCGATGAGCTCAGCCGCGAGCGCCGTGATCACCTCGTCTGCATCGGCAGCTATAGATGCAGTCTTAGAAAGTGACTTGGCAAAGCCTGGCCCCAAGGTCTCCTCAAGATCACTAAGGAGGTTTCTAACCTTGACGCGTAGAAACTTTTCGTCTTGGTTATGTGGATCATCCCAGTAGCCGATGCCTTGATCGCTGCATGATTTGCGCAGTGCATCTCGCTGCAGGTTCAAGAATGGCCGACCAAGATTGCGAGCAGGGTCGAACTCATCCATGCCTGAAATGGAGCTAAGGCCTGACCCTCTTGCCAAGCCCAACAAAACCGTCTCGGCTTGGTCTTCAAGGTTGTGGGCAAGCAGGACAAGTTCAGCACCTTGCTCGATACGGGCCTTTTCAATTGCTTTATAGCGCGCATCCCTTGCTGCTGCCTCGAGGCCCTCACCTGATTGTTGGACCTGAACCTTGGATACGATTACCGGCGATAATCCCAACTGTTCGCAGGTGGCAGCAGCTTTCGCAGCCACCTCATCTGAACCTTTTTGCAGACCATGGTCAACTATTACCGCCCCAGTGACCAGGCCAAGCTTTGGCGCTTCAAAGGCAGCCGCAGCAGCAAGCGCGATTGAATCCCCGCCTCCCGAGACGCCTAACAGGATTACAGACCCGGGTCTCATGTTTTGATTCTGCAAGAACTCCCTGACGGCTCGACGAGCATCGGCAACCTCTGGAGTTAGCCTTGGGCGATCAGTCATTGTGGTTCTTTCGGTAATCTTTTCCAAAAGCCTATTTAGGAGAAGCCTTGTCTTACGACGTAGTTATCGAGATTCCAAAGGGAAGCCGCAATAAATATGAGGTTGACCACGAGACCGGTCGCGTATTTCTAGATCGCGTTCTGTTCACTCCGTTTGTTTACCCAACTGACTATGGCTTCTTCGAAAACACCCTCGGTGGCGACGGAGACCCACTAGACGCACTTGTGCTTTTGGAGTACCCGCTATTCCCGGGAGTTGGCGTGAAGGTTCGCCCAGTTGGCATGTTGGTCATGGAGGACGATGGCGGTGTTGACGAGAAGGTGCTTTGCGTTCAGGTGAAGGACCCTCGTTGGAGCCACATCCAAGACCTTGGCGATGTTCCAGAGCAGACCAAGAACGAGATTCAGCACTTCTTCGAGCGCTATAAAGACCTAGAGCCTGGCAAGTGGGTAAAGATCCACGGTTGGAAGGACAAGGCAGCGGCTGAGGAAGTTATTGCTGCTGCATTCGCCAACTACAAGCACTAATTAGTTTCTAGAACTAACCCGCCTTTGGGCGGGTTTTTTCTTAGTTGCTTGATGCCGTAGGCCTTGCAGCATATGGGAAAAGCTCACCGTAACGAACTGGCACAATGCGCACAGTTCTTGCTGGGTTTGGAGCTTCAAGCATCATTCCGTTACCCAAGTAAATAGCGGTGTGGTACTTGTCTCCCGAGAAGTTCGAAGACTGGGTCCACCAGATCAAATCTCCACGCTGGGCATCTTGGAATGGCACCAGCTTCTTCTCAGCTGCCATCAGATTGAATTGGGCGGTTGCAGAATGCCAGCCAATATAAACGCCAGCTGCTGCATAGCTCTTCATCGTGATTCCGGAACAGTCCCAGACATTGGGACCAGCTCCACCCAATACGTATCGCTCACCCAGCTGCTCAGTTGCAAAAGCAATCGCCTGCTCAACCTTTGCTGAATCTGGCTGACCAACGGTGT
>CAYOXP010000094.1:0-3086 GCA_964407995.1 uncultured Aquiluna sp. | reverse complement strand
CCAGATCGCGGTAGCGATTGATCCAGGTCACGGCAGTTTTTGATCCAGGCATTACGCCGTAATAAGTTGAGACGCCCTGCCCTCCAACACCTCCTGAGCCGCGAGCCTCAACCCTGAGGGCTGCCTCGTATTTTGTCGTGAGGTCAGCTTTGGGATACCGAACCAAGAATCTCGGAACCTCAACAGCTTCGGCGCTAATAGAAATTCTGATGTTGGTTTCACTGAATTTCTCGACCGTCAAGGAGGGTGACTGGAGTCGACCGTTGAACCAGCCAGTAATGTCACTTGATACTCGAATTACCAGGTCTACTCCCCGGACTGTTCCAAAATCCTGACGAAGTCCACAGACGCCATCCTCAGCCCATGCGCAACCCTGGCCGCCACCACCGCCGCCATAACCTGCCGAGGTTGTGCCATCGGGAAACTCGTGCACTCCATAAGAGACAGACTCATACTGCGGTCCGTAAACCTCGGTATATGGAAGGAGATTGACTGAGAATCGATCGGTAGTGAATCGCCCTTTGGATGGGCTATATCCCTGTCCCTCTTGCACCACTAGGGCGTATGTTTCAGAGCCAGACTCATTTGGTGCACCCGAAACCTTCCATAGGGAATGCGTGGACCCCTTGTGAAGACCTAACTTTTCATCGGCAGGAAAATCTGGGCCATCTATGTTTCTCAGAAATGTGGCAGTTAGTCGATTGCCTTCCGAGTCATACATGCCAAACGATTCAACGCAGTTTTCTTGTTTTGCACTATCGCAAATAGGAAGAATGTTGCTGGCAAAGCTATTTCTCTCAGGATCAGTGGCGTCACAGAGATCGGCTGTAAAACCGTCTAGACAAATAGCCTCTTTTCCACCGGCTGGGCCAATTGGGCTAGTTCGACGCTCCCCATAACCACCTTGAATCTCATCGATGCCTATCAGCACAACATCTTCACTCGACCTAGTGGCTGGATCGTAGACGGCAGAGCTACTCAAGCCAGAAGAAGCTGCGAGCAAAGTGGCGCCTAACCCGGCCAAAAACTTCGTAGGAATTTTCATGCCCCCACCTCCAATGATTTAGCCCCCAAGTTTCCCCGGGGGCCAATCATCAGCTGATCCTTACTTCTGGTCCTTCATGGTGACCATTACTTTGCCGATGTAGCTAGTTGCCTTGGAAGGCTTTGCCTGAGCGAAGTAAGACAGGGTCTTGTCCTGGCTCTTGGCGTAGTTACATACGGCAGTTGCACGCTTCTTGGCTAGAGTCTGTTCAGCCTTTGACGCGCCGGTCTTGTAGACACCGGTACAGATGAACTTGTTGGCTTCGATAAAGCCAGCCTGCATCTTCTTCACCTCAGTCTTCTGAGTTGAAGTTACTGATGATGCAGCGCCTGCGAACTTAGATGTCAAGAAGCTCTGCACTGGCTTCTCTGGAGCCTTAGGGCAGCCATAGGCGTTGGTCAATGTAACGGTCTTCTTCGTTACTGGGTCAACACACTTGATGGTCTTTGCCTTCACAAAGCCTCCGAAGCTTGCAACCTTCTTGATTTGAATCTTTGGCTTAGAGAAGTTGAAGCCCGTTACATCGATGATGATGTTGCCGTGCAGATAGGCGATCTTCGATGCCGCAACTGCAGGGCCACCCGCCTCGTTGATAACCGAGATAGTTAGCGCGGTAACTGCCTTCTTTGGATCAGCTAGACCCCACAGCAACAAAGCATCGTTAGCTGGAATGATGGCCTTGTAGAAGCCCTTGTTTGGAGTAACGCCATCTGGCTCGAAGTGAGGCGCACCTGCTTGCCACTGCAAGGTCTCGGTGGTGTCATCCCAAACTGGGGTGCTAATGCCACAAGAGGCACCGTTTGATGCAACTGATAGTCGACCAGAAAGACCATCTACACCAAAGCCCATGTCATCGTTTTCAACCACGATGAATCCCTGCATGGTGTTGGTGACCGCAGAAGCCTGGCTGGTCTCGCCGGTGCACTGGTTGATGTTGGTGATCTGAGGAACAGGAACTGGAGTTCCGGAAAGGGTTAGAGAGCCTGGCTCATCTTCTGTTCCGGTAATCGAGTTCAAGGTCAAGTTGTTGGCAATGCCAATAGAGACACCGGTCTGGATTGCGTTCATACGAACTTTCACGGTGATCTTGTCATCCATGTTTAGGTTTGCTGCCAATGTGGTGTCATTTGCACGTGCTGCGATGTTTGTTTTGTTAGTTGCATCTGCAAGCACTGGGTAAACAGTGAAGAACAAGTGGTTTGTGAATGCGTTAGCAGTCTTGAAGTCAACGGTTAGACCGTCGTAGCCATAGGCGTTTAGGCCATAGGTGTTCCACTTAGGGTGAGACCAACGGCCAGTGGTTGCTTTACCAGCCACGCTCTCGTCGATACCGGTTCCAACCTCACTAGGGGAACCGACGTGGTAAGTCTTCAGTGCAATTCTCTCAACAGCTGCGAATTTTCCATTGCCATCGGCGTCAACAAAGATTGCGATGGTTCCAGAACCTTGATCATTAGCGCCTGCAGTAACTGTCATGTTCAAGGTGGTTGTGCCGGCTTCACCCGACGAGTCACCACCAGCAAGGCCCGGGCCGGTTACCTGAACCGATAGGGCTTCTTGAGGCGCATCGGCTGGGAGGGTGAAGGTGAAGCTTCCGGTCTCGCCTGGGTTGATTACCTCAGGCCCGGTAACGAGCTCCTCACCTGTAACAGTGGTGTCTTCTTCCACAATCGCCTCAGGCCCCGTGCCGGAGTCATACCAAGTCAACTCAAGGGCTGACTTGGTACCCAACGGCTGAATCGACACTGATTCAATACAGAAGTCAACTCGGAAATCATCACAAGCCGGCCAGTTTGTTTTCGGCACAGCAAGCTCTGCATTCGCAGGCGCTGGAGCCAGAACGGCGGCAGCCAAGAGTGAAGCGGCGGTTATTGATCGGAACTTGGTCCAGATAGACATTTAATCTCCCCCATAAAAATCAACTATTCCTGTCTACACCCATTTACAACCAAGGGTCAACCCGAGCTTGAAATACCTTGTCCCCTATTCGTCAATTGAAAGCAAGGTAAAAGGTGGAGTAGGGTCGAATGAATTGGGGGAA
>CAYOXP010000093.1:0-3121 GCA_964407995.1 uncultured Aquiluna sp. | reverse complement strand
AATCTGTAGGGCTGCCAGGTGTTCTAGCTCACGGCATGCTCACCATGGGCATCTCTGTACAGCCAGTTGTTGAATGGGTGGGCGATGCAGCAAAGGTTGTTGACTACGGCGTTCGCTTCACAAAGCCAGTCGTCGTCCCACCTCATGGCAATGCCGAGGTGAAAGTGACTGCCAAGGTTGGTGCGCTAGATGAGGAAGCTCAAAAAGTGAGAATCGACCTAACTACAACCTTCGAAGAGAACACTGTGCTTGGTAAAGCACAAGTCTGGGTTCAGTTCTAATAATGACCAAACCACTCTCCCTCTACACAACCATGCAGGTTGGTGGTGTGCCAAAGTCGCTGACTATCTGCACAACCACAACCGAGCTTTACGAAGCCGCTAAAGCCGCATGGTTGGGCGAGGAGGAGTATCAGGTGCTAGCAGGCGGCTCAAACACTGTATTCGCCGATGATGTATCTGACTTGAACGTGGTCTTGGTTGCCAACACAGGAAAAGAGATTGTTTCTGAAACTGATCACGAGGTAGTGGTCCGGGTTCAAGCCGGTGAGGTTTGGGATGAACTCGTTGCTTGGGCGGTTGAAAATGGTTATGCCGGCATCGAAGCCATGAGCGGTATCCCCGGAAGCGTAGGAGCTACCCCAGTGCAGAACGTTGGGGGATATGGCCAAGAAGTCTCACAGGTAATTACCCAGATCGAATTCTTGGATCATGAGACCTTTGAGGTAGAGGTAAAGCCAGCCGAGTTCTTCCAATTCAGCTACCGAGACAGTGCGTTAAAGCACGGTCTCCGGGGAGTTATTGGGTGGGTTGAATTTAGGCTTCAAAAACTTGGCGGCATGTCAGTGCCAATGGCGTCTGGCCAAATCACAAACCATTTAGGGGAGCCGTATGGCTCGCAATTGCCCCTCAAGAAAGTTCGAGACACAGTCATAGAACTTCGTAGTTCTAAGGGCATGGTGGTGTCTCAGGATGACCCGTCAAGCGTTAGTTGCGGCAGCTTCTTCACCAATCCGGTGGTATCTCGAATGGCAGCGATGGATTTCCCAGAAGACATGCAGAAGTGGTCGATGGATGACGGCGAGCGTTTCAAGCTGTCAGCCGGTTGGTTAATCGAAAATGCCGGCATCCCGAAGGGCTATTCGCTGCCTGGTTCAAAGGCCAAGGTAAGCGACAAACATGCTTTAGCAATCACTAATTCTGGCGGTGCGACAGCAGAGGAAATCGTTGAGCTGGCACGCTTTATTCAAGAGCGAGTAGCAGCCAGATGGGGAATCAATTTGATTCCCGAACCGAACCTAATCGGGTTTTAGCTAAACAGTTTCTGTAGGCGCTGAATGCCTTCAACCAGCTGGTCGTCACCCAGCGCGTAGCTCAAGCGAACGTATCCCGAAGGCCCAAAAGCCTCACCAGGAACCATTGCTACTTCAGCTGCATCAAGCACGTAATCGCAAAGTTCTAGCGAGCTGTTAATTTGCTTGCCGCCCCATTCGCGACCGAGTAGGCCCGAGACATCGCTGTAGATGTAGAAGGCACCCTTAGGGGTTGGCGTAACAACACCTGGAATCTTGTTCATTTCTGCAACAGCAAGCTTCCGGCGGCGATCAAAGGCAGCCAGCATGTCTCTAACAGGCTGCTGGTCACCGGTCAACGCGGCCAAAGCTGCGCGCTGCGAGATGTTCGAGACGTTTGAAGATAGGTGTGACTGCAGGTTAGCCGCTGCTTTTGCAGCATCTAGCGGAGCAACCATCCAACCCAGACGCCAACCAGTCATCGCGTAGGTCTTTGCAACACCGTTGACCATGATGGTGCGGTCTGCAATCTCTGGAACTAGCTCAGTGATCGAGTGAGCGTAAACACCGTCGTAGGTTAGGTTCTGGTAGATCTCATCCGAGACCACCCAAAGGTTTGGTTTTGAAGCGACCCACTCGCCAATCGCCTGAATCTCTTCTTTGGTGTAGACCGAGCCGGTTGGGTTTGATGGTGAGCAGAGCAAGAGTGCCTTGGTCTTTGAGGTGTAAGCAGCCTCTAGCTGGGCAACTGTCACCTTGTAGTCCTGGTCGCTGCCTGCAAACACATCAACCTGCTTGCCGCCAGCCAGCTTGATTGCTTCTGGGTAAGTGGTCCAGTAAGGGGCTGGAACCAAAACCTCATCTTGTGGGTCAAGCAGAACAGCAAATGCCTGGTAAACCGCTTGCTTGCCACCGTTAGTAACAACTACTTGTGCAGCGGTGACATCAGTGCCCGAGTCACGCTTGGTCTTGGCAACAATCGCATCCTTAAGCTCTGGCAAACCAGCAGCAGGGGTGTAGCGGTGGTTCTTGGGGTCACGAACCGCTAGAACTGCGGCTTCGACGATGTGCTCTGGGGTTGCAAAGTCTGGTTCGCCTGCCGCATAAGAAATAACATTCTTGCCCTCAGCCTTGAGGGCTTTTGCCTTGGCATCGACCTTTAGGGTCGCGGACTCGGCGATGGCAGAAATTCTCTGTGAGATGCGGTTTGAGGACATGGCTCAAGAATACTTTGACTAAAGGGTCTTTCGCTAAATCACCCGTTGCATATCAAGGGATTAACCCCTAAACTCTTTCAAGTTGACATCTGCCGAAAACTAATCTGGCGAAAAATCAAACTTTTAGATTCCAATCTAGAAGTCTGTCTTCACCAGATGGCACTCGAAACCAAGCCTTGTGCCTGTTCACGGTTGATGGCGATGGCAACTTTAGGGCGGTAGTTCAATTGGTAGAGCAGCGGTCTCCAAAACCGCAAGTTGCAGGTTCGAGTCCTGTCCGCCCTGCGAGTAAAAACGAAGGATGACAAATGTCAGAAGAGACACAGAACGCCTCTGAAGACCTAGTCGAAGCCGCGAAAGCGGATAAGGCAAAGGCTAAGAACCCAGTTCAGCGCGCTTCGCTGTTCTTCCGTCAGGTAGTTCAGGAGCTGGGCAAGGTAACTCGCCCAACCCGCAAGGAGCTAATCAACTACACCGGTGTGGTTCTAGGTTTCGTTGCAGTTGTGATGGCGGTTATTTCGCTGCTCGACTGGATCTTCTACAACGTCGTAACTTTCGTATTTGCAGGATAAAAGAGGAATTTCGTGTCTGATCTAAATTTCAGTGATGTTGA
>CAYOXP010000092.1:0-3220 GCA_964407995.1 uncultured Aquiluna sp. | reverse complement strand
CTTCGTCATCGCCAAACCAAACTGAAGAATCCGGGATGTGCTCCAAAAGCCGCGCTATGTATTCAGATGAAGAAAGGACTCGCATGAGCCTCTCGGCAGCACCAGACGAATCCCTCAGCATCCTAAGGAACCAGTGAGTCTCCCCCAATGTCTCGGAAAGGCGCCTGAAGGCAACCAGTGCTCGATCGGGGTCAATACCTTCAGCCATCCATCTAATTAGGACTGGAAGTAGGGTTCGCTGAATTGTCGCTCTGCGAGAAACGCCAGAGGTGAGGGCTGCTATGTGACCAACGGCACCTTTCGCATCGCGGAAACCTAGTGCTGTAAGACGCTCAAGTACTTCTTCGTCGGATAGCTTCACTTCGCCTGGAGTCAGCGATGCCATAGCCGTTAGGAGTGGCCTGTAGAACACTGAGTCATGCAATACAGCAACCTCTTGGCGAACTGAACTCCAAAGTGATTCAAGCTCAGCTGGTTTCAATCCGATTCCCCTGGCGATGCGCCTAAATTCAGATTCGTCATTGGGCATCAAATGATCACGGCGCAATTTGCTTAGCTGAACCCGGTGTTCAATTGCCCGGAGTGTTCGATAGTGCTTTGAGAATGCGGCAGCATCAGTTCGGCCAATCAGGCCTGCATCACGTAATGCATCTAAAGCACTTAGTGTGTCAGGCACTCGAATGGCCTCGTCGGTTACACCGTGAACAAGCTGCATCAGCTGCGCCGTGAATTCAACATCGCGCAACCCGCCTCGACCAAGCTTGATCTCTCTATCGCGTTCATGTCCTGGAATCAGATCGAGCACTCGTTTGCGAAGATGCCTGGCATTCTCAACAATTGCGGCTCTGTTCTCTCGTTGCCACACGAGCGGCTTAATGGTTGCTTCGTAGCGCGCTCCCAGCTCAGCATCGCCGGCAACAAATCGTGCCTTTAGGAGAGCCTGAAACTCCCAATCCTCGGCCCACTTCTGGTAATAAGTCAGGTGCGAATCGAGCCTTCTCACCAAAGCCCCAGATTTACCCTCAGGACGCAGATTCGGATCCACTTGCCATAGCCCAGGCTCGATTGACGGCTCGTCAATGTTCCTCGCTAGGCGCGTAGCCAACCGGGTACCGACTTCGATCAAGTTTTCGCTATTGCCATCAACCACATAGATGACATCAACGTCAGAAACGTAGTTGAGTTCACGTGCTCCACACTTACCCATTGCAATGATCGCTAGCCGGCATGCAGCAATTTCCTGCTCGCTGTAACGACCCTCATCTAAAACTTGCTTCCTAGCGAGTTTTAGAGATGCCTCGAGAGCGCCCGCAGCCAAGTCACTTAGCGCAGCCGTCACTTCTTGTATCGGTGCACGGTAGTCGATCTGACTCAGGTCGTAATCTGCGATTCTGAGCAGCTTTGCACGGTAGTCAATCTTTAGAACGTCAACGGATTCAGACTTGATGGAAAGTAATTCTGCTTGCTCAGGGATGCCGGGCTTGGAGGCAAAAGTCGCGCTGAGCGCTGGATGGCGCACTAGAAAATCAGCGAGGCCATTGCTTGCACCTAGAACTCTGCAAAGTCTGATCGCCTGATCTTCCTTTGAAAGCAATTTCGCAATCTCTTTTGGCTGCAATTCAGCAAGGCGAATTAGGTAATCGAGTGCTCTATCAGGCGACGCCGCGTGAGATAGGTGAGCCAAAGCACTGTGACCACGATCTCCAACTAACGAAACTAGGCGCTCAAGTTTTGGGATTGTTTCGCTGAGCGATTCAAAGCCTAACTTTGCCAGTTCGCTCAGGCTGGAGTTCCGGGCGGTAGCCATCAGAGAGTGCGGAGGTTTTGCTCAATCTCGAATGGAGTTACCTGAGCGCGGTACTGAGCCCATTCATTGCGCTTATTGGCGAGCACGTAACTAAACACTGACTCTCCAAGAACCTCAGCAGCTAGGTCTGATGACTCAAGTTTGCGAATTGCGTGATCAAGTGATTGCGGAAGTGGTTCGATGCCCATTGCGCGACGTTCCATGTCCGACAGCGACCAAACATCATCTTCAGTCTCTGGCCCGAGTTCGTAACCCTCTTCAATGCCCTTTAGGCCGGCACTGAGCAGCAGGGCATAAGCAAGATATGGGTTTGCAGCCGAGTCCATGGCACGATATTCCATGCGTGTGCTCTGGCTCTTTTCTGGTTTGTGCAGCGGAACGCGAACCAAAGCTGAACGGTTGTTGTGGCCCCAGCTCACGTAGCTTGGAGCCTCACCGCCGCCCCAAAGGCGCTTGTAGCTGTTTACGTACTGATTGGTGACCAGGGTCAACTCAGGTGCATGGCGCAGAATTCCGGCGATGAATTGACGAGCGACATTACTCAGGTGGTATTCAGCGGCTGGGTCGAAGAACGCATTGCGATCTCCCTCGAACAGCGAGAAGTGTGTATGCATACCGCTACCCGGGTGGTTTGTGAAAGGCTTTGGCATAAACGTTGCGTAAACGCCTTGCTCAATCGCCACTTCCTTTACGACCGTGCGGAAGGTCATAATGTTGTCAGCCATTGAAAGCGCATCTGCATAGCGAAGATCGATTTCGTTTTGACCAGGACCACCTTCATGGTGACTGAATTCAACCGAAATTCCTAGCTGCTCAAGCATTGTTACTGCGCGGCGACGGAAGTCATGCGCGGTGCCACCAGGGACGTTGTCGAAGTAGCCGGCATTGTCAACCGGAACCGGCTGACCGTCAGCTCCCAATTCCGCGCTCTTTAGCAGATAGAACTCGATCTCTGGGTGAACATAGAAGCTAAAGCCCATCTTGGCGGCTTTGTCCAAGGCGCGACGAAGAACATTTCGAGGGTCGGCGTTGGCTGGCTTGCCATCTGGGGTTGCGATGTCGCAAAACATGCGGGCCGCTGGGTCAACAGTGCCACGCCAGGGAAGAATTTGGAAGGTAGAAGGATCAGGGATCGCGAGCATGTCCGCTTCTGATGTGCGGGCCAAACCTTCAATGGCAGAACCATCGAATCCGATGCCTTCTGCAAAAGCACCCTCCACCTCAGCCGGAGCCACAGCAACGGATTTAAGGGTTCCAGCAACATCTGTAAACCACAGGCGAATGAACTTCACCCCTCGCTCTTCAATCGTGCGAAGTACGAACTCTTGCTGCTTGTCCATTTAGCCTCCTGCTACTAGCTAATAGGCTAGTGGCTGTGTTGCAAATAAAGGTCGGTTTAGCGCAGACAAACCC
>CAYOXP010000091.1:0-3241 GCA_964407995.1 uncultured Aquiluna sp. | reverse complement strand
GCGAAAACCACTATCAGCACATCAAATCTGAACCTGTTCTTCACAATCTTTCTGATTGGCCCAGTGACCGGGTCAACCTGTTTAGTCTCAACCTTCGGAATGGAGAAATGAATTGGCATCGCAACTAAGAGGTGCATGGCAACCCAAAACCAAATTGCCGATTGCCAGCCGAAGTTTTCATTCAGGTAGCTGGTGACAGGCCAAGAGACGCTTGAAGCAAATCCCGAGAACAAGGTGATGCCTGCAATAACGGGATTAGCCTTCTGGCCCATAAACCTAACCGCTGTCGCGAATGCTGCGTCATAGTTACCAACAGCCGCACCTAAACCGGTGATCGCCCAAGCAAGAAAAAGCATCCATGCCTGAGTGCTAATGGCCATCAGCACTAGGCCGGCTGCAAAAACCGCGTTACCGATTGGCATGACCTTTCGGCCACCAATTCGATCGATGGTTCGGCCAACTTTTGGACCAAGAAGACCGGAGACCATAAGTGAGATGGTGAATGCCCAGAAAAAGGTGTCGGTTGTGATTCCAATGGATTGCGAGATTGGAACGGCGAGGATTGCTGGAAGGTAAAAACCCGAACCCCAGCCGATGATTTGGGGAACGCCTAGCTTGAGCATCAACTTGGTTGAAAGCTGCAATTTTGCCTACCTATAAGGATCGCAATTAGCTTAGCCAGCTTCATTGGAGTAACTTCTACGTGATGAATCAGCAAGCCATAATTACGGGCGCCAGTTCCGGCCTAGGGTTTGAGTCGGCCAAAGCGTTAGCTCAAGAAGGCTTCGACCTCACCATGATCGCTCGAGGCGCAGAGCGGTTGATTGAAAAGGCTGACTTTCTCAGAAGACAGTTTCCAAATGTCACCGTCCGCGAAATTGTTATGGATGTCTCAAACCTGGATCAGGTTCGTGAATTTGCCTCCCACATCGACTTCCCGGTTGACATTCTCATGAACAACGCAGGGCTTATGGGCCCAGACTTTGCTCTTTCGATCGATGGCATTGAATCTCAAATGGCAACCAACCACATCGGGCACTTTTTGCTGACCTCACTGCTTTGGAAAAATCTTGAGCGAGCCAAGAGCCCGAGGGTGATTTCACTAAGTTCAGTTGTCCATCGCAAGGGCAGAATTTACGATGCCTCGCTTGATGAGATTCGTGGTTCAGACCCCAAAAAATACAACCGCTGGCAACGTTATGCGGATAGCAAGCTTGCCTGCCTTTACTTCGCTCGGGAACTTGACCTCCGAGCTCGCCAAGTTGGATCGCATGTTAAATCGATTGCTGCCCACCCAGGTTGGGCGATTACTGGCCTGCAAGAGAACTTCCCGCACATCCTCGACCCACTTGCCCAAGATGCTAGAACTGGCGCTCGATCACAGGTCTTTGCGGCCCTTGATCCATCTGTACAGTCTGGGTCATTTATTGGCCCCAAACTTGAGCTATGGGGAAGACCCAAGCAGCTGAAGGGCTCGATTCGCAGCAGAGATCTGTCGATTTCTCAAAGGCTATGGCTAACAAGTGAAGAGTTGACTGGAACCAAATTTCTTTGAAGAGTAGGCTCTAAGGACACTTCAAGGAGTCTTGATTGAACAAACTAGACCCGGAAACCATCGTCGGTTCTCGGATTACAAACCAAAGCCTCAGACGCTGGCTTCATTCATTGCCAGGTGTCGACAAGGTTGGCCTCGAGGCAAGAGCATCGTCGCTTGGAACAAGATCCATCAAAACTAGTTCCAAGGCTTGGGCTCTGGACGCGGCGATCAGGATGATGGACCTCACCACACTCGAGGGGATGGATACCCCGGAACGCGTGAAGAGTCTCTGCGCTAAGGCGCTAGTTCCCGATGCTTCGGATCTTGATTGCCCTAGGCCCGCGGCAATTTGTGTTTACGGCGATATGGTGAAGCATGCCAAAGCCGCACTTGGGGATTCCGGGATATTCGTAGCAGCTGTCGCAACAGCATTCCCTTCGGGAAGAGCAAGCCTCCAGGTTAAGTTGCTTGACACAAAAGATGCCGTGAAAGCAGGTGCCGATGAGATCGACATGGTGATCGATCGAGGAGCTTTCTTATCTGGTGATTACCTTGAGGTTTTCAAACAAATACGGGCAATCAAGGAAGCCTGCAAGCGACCCGATGGAAGCTATGCCCATCTGAAGGTGATTCTAGAAACCGGTGAATTGCAGACCTATGACAACATCCGCAGGGCAAGCTACCTTGCCATGTTGGCTGGTGGTGATTTCATCAAAACTTCAACTGGCAAAGTGAGTGTCAATGCCACCATCCCAATCACGTTGTTGATGCTGCAAGCTGTGCGTGATTGGTATGACCAACACGGGGTGAAAATTGGAGTGAAACCAGCGGGTGGAATTCGAACCGCCAAAGATGCGATCAAGTATCTGGTTGTGGTGAAAGAAACCGCTGGAGAAGAGTGGCTAAGTCCAGACCTTTTTAGGTTCGGAGCATCAAGCCTTCTAAATGACGTACTAATGCAGCGACACAAGTTGAAAACCGGAAACTACTCCGGACCTGATTACGTAAGTGTGGACTAAGGGAAATGACAATGTTTGATTATGCACCGGCGCCGGAATCTCGGGCGATTGTCAACCTCGAGAAGACCTACGGGAACTTCATTGCTGGCAAGTTCACCAAGCCTGGCAAGACTTACCAAACGATTAACCCGGCTACAGAAGAAGTGCTGGCTGAAATCACGCACTCAACTGCCGAAGATGTTGACAAGGCAGTAAAAGCTGCCCGCAGTGCGTATGAAAAAGTCTGGTCAAAACTTCCTGGTTCAGAGCGAGGAAAGTACCTGTACAGAATTGCGAGAATCATTCAGGAACGATCTCGCGAGCTTGCAGTCGCAGAGACACTAAACAACGGAAAGCCAATTAAGGAAACCAGGGATGTAGATGTTCCTTTGGTGGCCGCATGGTTTTTCTACTACGCCGGATGGGCAGACAAGCTTGACTACGCAGGGCTTGGTCCAAACCCACAACCACATGGTGTCGCTGCGCAGGTAATTCCATGGAATTTCCCATTGATGATGCTGGCGTGGAAGATTGCGCCGGCTCTTGCAGCCGGAAACACGGTTGTGCTCAAGCCCGCTGAAACGACTCCGTTGACCGCACTGCTATTTGCTGAAATCTGTCAGCAAGCGGAACTACCAGAAGGCGTAGTGAACATCATCACCGGTTTTGGAGACACTGGTGCAGCACTTGTCGGACACAAGGATGT
>CAYOXP010000090.1:1801-3251 GCA_964407995.1 uncultured Aquiluna sp. | reverse complement strand
CAATACCCAATACCGACGCCAGCTCTCTACCGACTTGAGCAACCTCAAGAGAGTGAGTGAGCCTGGTTCTAGCAAAATCACCCGAGGTAGGCGAGAGCACTTGCGTCTTCGCGCTGAGCCTGCGAAAGGCAGCTGAGTGCAGAATTCTGGCGCGATCTCTGGCAAATTCGCCGCGGCGAAGCATGGATGATTTCGGCTGCTCGATAAAGCGCTCGCGATCGAAATCGTTATAGCCAGGCTCTTGTGGAACTAGCGGCTTCAACTACCCTCCTGAAACCGAAAGCTCGGCTTGCTCTAACTGCATCTTGTGAGCTGGGCTTAGTTCTCGCGAATCTAGCCAATGCTCCGGAAGAGCACAGCTCTTCACTGAACCGAGCCTACCTCTTGGACCCTCGGCATCCTCGCCGGGGTAAGGAATGTTGGCATCCAGAGTGCTAAGGATTTCGCGCATGTGAGAAAGCGATTCAACCTGCGCCAGGGTAGCTCGGAACTCTCCGCCAACGGGATAGCCCTTGAAATACCAGGCCACGTGCTTACGAATGTCCCTACAAGCCCTAGCCTCGTCTTCGAAGAACTCGACTAGCAATTCGGCGTGACGATAGAACGCTTCTCCAACCTCACCCAAGGTTGGCATCACAATGTCTACAGCTGGATTCTTATCCCCCTGCAAATAGGCCGCAATTGCTTTCTCAAGATCAGCAAATAACCAAGGTCTACCCAAGCAGCCGCGCCCAACAACTATTCCATCGACACCGGTCTGCTCCATCATTGAAACCGCATCCTGCGCCGACCAGATGTCACCATTACCCAATACCTGAACATCTGGAAGTGCCTCACGCAATTGCGCAATCGCACCCCAATCGGCATTCCCCGAGTAATACTCCTCAGCGGTTCGACCATGAAGAGCAACGGCTGCAACGCCGGCGTCGCGGGCCGCTTTTCCAGCATCCAGGTAGGTGATGTGATCCTGGTCTATACCCTTACGCATCTTCACGGTCACAGGAATATCTCCGGCCGCCTTTACGGCCGCATTGACAATCGAGTTAAAAAGTTCTGACTTCCAGGGAAGCGCTGCTCCCCCACCCTTGCGAGTCACCTTTGGAACTGGGCAGCCAAAATTCAGGTCTATGTGATCCGCGCGGTCTTCAGAGACCAGCATCGTCACGGCCTCGAAGATGGTCTTTGGATCAACTCCGTATAACTGCACCGAACGGATGTCTTCGGATTCGTGATGACCAATTAGTCGCATTGATTCTTCGGTGCGTTCAACTAAGGCTCTTGATGTGACCATTTCTGATACGAAGAGTCCGCCACCGTATTCACGGCACAACCGGCGATAGGCAGTGTTGGTGATGCCCGCCATCGGAGCTAAAACTACCGGTATGGCGATGTCGTGCTTGCCGTACTTTAGGCCCAACTACCCGTTGATTCTCTCGAACATGTATGACTT
>CAYOXP010000090.1:0-1701 GCA_964407995.1 uncultured Aquiluna sp. | reverse complement strand
AGAACTGCTGCCTTTACTGGCGACAAACGGTAATCGAGGCGAAGCACTGTGCGCACGTCAACACCGCCCTTGGCATTTGGTGCCTCGTCCTCGGCATAGGCGTCAACCAAAAAGGCCATAAGGGATCGAGTTAGCCCTGCCGCAGGCTCAATAACAAACGGAGTCCAACGACGCTCCTCAGCTGGGTCGAAGTAACTTAGATCGACACCTGAGTGTTCGGAGTGAGTCTTTAGGTCGTAATCGGTACGGTTTGCAATACCCTCAAGCTCACCGAACTCACTGCCCTGGAAACCGAAGCGATATTCGATGTCGACCGTTCGCTTTGAGTAGTGCGAAAGCTTTTCCTTAGGGTGCTCAAACAGTCGAAGGTTTTCAGGGTTAATACCTAGGTCTGTGTACCAGTTGTAACGCTGCTGAATCCAGTACTCGTGCCACTGTTCGTCTTCACCAGGTTTTACGAAGAACTCCATCTCCATCTGCTCGAATTCACGAGTTCGGAAAATGAAGTTACCTGGTGTGATCTCGTTTCTAAAGCTCTTTCCCATCTGGCCAATGCCAAATGGTGGCTTCATGCGAGATGCATTTAGAACGTTGTTGAAGTTGACGAAAATACCCTGCGCGGTCTCTGGGCGAAGGTAGTGGAGTCCGGATTCATCTTCCACTGGCCCAAGCGAGGTCTTTAGTAGACCGTTGAAGTTCTTTGGCTCGGTCCAGGTCTCCTTATTGCCACAGTTTGGGCAAGGAACCTCTGCCAAAGAGCCAGGAGCGCGGCCTTTTTTCTCTTCAAATGCTTCTTCTAGGTGATCTGCGCGGAACCGCTTGTGACAGCTAGTGCACTCAATCAGCGGGTCAACGAATGCCTCAACGTGGCCAGATGCCTCCCAGACTTTCTTAGGAAGAATGATTGAAGAATCAAGACCAACCACATCTTCGCGGCCAGAAACCATTGAACGCCACCATTGACGCTTGATGTTTTCCTTGAGTTCAACACCCAACGGACCGTAGTCCCATGCCGAGCGTGAACCGCCGTAGATTTCACCAGCCTGGAATACGAATCCACGTCGCTTTGCAAGCGAAATTACCTGGTCAAGTTTTTGGGTTGCCATTGATCTCCAATGAATCAGCGCTAGAGCTAAGTGGCTAGTTTAGCGGGGCATCTTGAGCTGCGCCGAAACGACGGTCACGATTCTGATAAGCCAAAATTGCATCCCAGAGGGTTTCACGAGTGAAGTCTGGCCAGAGGGTATCCAGGAACATCATTTCTGCGTAGCTTGATTGCCACAGCATGAAATTCGAAGTTCGCATTTCACCTGAAGATCGCAGAAACAAATCCACATCTGGAAGTGATGGCTGATAGAGCGCTTTTTGGATGGTCTTCTCGGTCACTTTGGTGATCTTGCCATCAAGTGCCTGGCGAACAATATCATCAACCGCGTCTACTAACTCCTGGCGCCCTCCGTAGTTGACAGCCATTGTGAGAGTAAGCCCTGTGTTTTTCGCGGTGTGGCGCTCAGCTTCCTCAAGCTCGGAGATCACCGATGGCCACAGCTTGGGCTTACGGCCAGCCCAACGAATGCGAACGTTCCATTGATCTAACAAGTCTCGCCTTCTGCGCAGAACTTCCTTGTTATAGCCCATCAGGAATCTCACCTCTTCGGGAGATCGCTTCCAGTTTTCGGTGGAGAAGGCATAGGCGGTTAG
>CAYOXP010000089.1:0-3270 GCA_964407995.1 uncultured Aquiluna sp. | reverse complement strand
TTCCCGAAGTGGCGCGACATGTCTTTGGCTCGTCGTCAGCAGATTATTTTCAACTTCCGTGAGCTACTAAACGCCAAGAAGGGCGAGCTTGCTGCGATCATCACCGAAGAGCACGGCAAGGTTCTCTCTGATGCTCTTGGCGAGATTACCCGTGGCCAGGAAGTTGTTGAGTTTGCTTGTGGAATGCCTCACCTTTTGAAGGGCGAATACTCAGAGAACGCTTCTACCAACGTTGATGTCTACTCAACCAAGCAGCCTCTCGGTGTAGTTGGAATTATCAGCCCATTCAACTTCCCTGCAATGGTTCCAATGTGGTTCTTCCCAGTAGCTCTTGCTGCCGGCAACACTGTTGTTCTAAAGCCAAGCGAGAAGGACCCATCCGCTGCAATCTGGATGGCAAAACTTTGGAAGGAAGCTGGTCTTCCTGACGGCGTATTCAACGTTCTAAACGGTGACAAGGAAGCTGTAGACGGTCTACTAAACAGCCCTGACGTTGCATCAATTAGCTTCGTAGGCTCAACCCCAATCGCTCAGTACATCTACGAAACCGCAGCCAAGAACGGCAAGCGAGTTCAGGCACTTGGTGGGGCGAAGAACCACATGCTGGTGCTTCCAGATGCAGACCTAGACCTAGTTGCTGACTCAGCAATCAACGCAGGCTTCGGCTCTGCTGGTGAGCGCTGCATGGCAATCTCCGTAGTTGTTGCAGTTGAGCCTGTTGCTGATGACCTAATTCAGAAGATTGTTGACCGCATGGGTCAAATCAAGGTTGGCGATGGCCGTCGCTCTTGCGACATGGGACCACTCGTAACAAAGGTTCACCGCGACAAAGTTGCCTCCTACATCGACATCGCAAAAACCGATGGAGCAACTGTCGTGGTGGATGGTCGTGACATCAACCCAGATGGCGATGCAAATGGTTACTGGCTTGGACCAACCTTGATCGACAAGGTTCCAACCACTTCAAAGACCTACCTAGAAGAGATCTTTGGACCAGTGCTGTCTGTAGTTCGCGTTCAGTCATACGAAGAAGGCCTAGCCCTGATCAACGGCGGCGCATTCGGTAATGGAACAGCTATCTTCACCAACGATGGTGGTGCAGCCCGTCGCTTCCAGAACGAGGTTCAGGTTGGCATGATCGGAATCAACGTTCCGATTCCAGTGCCAGTTGCTTACTTCTCATTCGGTGGTTGGAAGCACTCACTATTCGGTGACTCACGTGCTCACGGTGAAGAGGGTTTCCGCTTCTTCACTCAGACCAAGGTCATCACGTCTCGTTGGCTTGACCCAAGCCACGGTGGTCTAAACCTCGGCTTCCCACAGAACTAGAGTCAAAGATGCAGTGGTTTTACCGGCAAGGACGCCTCCACAACGGACCATTCGAAACCGTTGTGGATGGCCGCATTCCCGGATGGCGCCACACCGGCCTTCGAGTTGCCAAGCTAAAGACCGGCATCGTTGCAGCGCTAACGGACCTTTCTGTCGAGCGCATAATCGTGCCGCTCAATGGCTCATTCGTTGTTGAATACACAGTTGATGGAGAGACTTCGAAGCAAACTCTCAAGGGACGTCCGTCGCCATTCCATGGTCCAACCGACACCGTGTATTTGCCGCTCGGCGCAACAGCCAACATCACAGGTGTTGGTCGAGTTGCGGTTGCCGAGGGACCTGCAACTAAAAAGAAATCTGTTCATTACTCCCCTGCAGAATCGGTTCCTATCGAATTGCGTGGTGCTGGGCGAGCAACAAGGCAAGTGCACAACTTTGGAACCCCTCAGGCGCTTGATGCAGATCGACTAATCGTTTGTGAGGTAATCACCCCAAGCGATAACTGGTCCAGCTACCCGCCACACAAGCACGACGAGTATGTTCCTGGCCAGCAGTCCAACCTAGAAGAGATTTACTACTTCGAAGCCGCAGTTGCTCGTGGCGCTGAAGCCCCTGCAAATGCTGACCCAATTGGCTACTTCCGTAACTACGGAACCGATGAGCGCAAGATTGACACCTTAGAAGAGGTTCGCACCGGAGACGTGGCACTTGTGCCACACGGTTGGCATGGCCCAGCAATGGCGACTCCCGGCTACGACCTCTATTACCTGAACGTCATGGCTGGACCAGACCCTGATCGCAGCTGGAACATCGTTGACGACCCACACCACGGTTGGGTCCGCAAAACCTGGGAGACCCAAGAAGCAGATGCTCGTCTCCCCTACAAGGCACAGGAGAACTAATGGCTACTCGCAGAATGACCGTAGGTCAGGCTCTAGTCGAATTTCTAGCTAACCAGTGGACCGTTGACGGTGACACCAAGGTGAGAACCATTGCTGGCACCTTCGGTATTTTCGGTCACGGCAACGTGGCTGGTGTTGGCCAGGCGCTCAAGCAGTACTCAGTTGATGCTCCTGAAATGATGCCTTATTACCAGGCTCGCAACGAGCAGGCAATGGTTCACGAATCAGTTGCCTACGCACGCATGAACCGCAGACTGTCAACCTTTGCATGTGCCGCATCGGTTGGCCCAGGAGCATCAAACATGCTTACCGGTGCTGCCCTTGCAACCATAAACCGCTTGCCGGTTTTGCTACTGCCATCTGACACTTTTGCAAACCGTGCACCAGACCCAGTGCTTCAGCAGCTTGAGGCTTACCACGATGCATCATTGTCCGTGAACGATGCCTTCAAGCCACTATCCAAGTTCTTCGACCGCGTGCAGCGCCCAGAGCAGCTTTTCTCAGCTTGCCTAAACGCGATGCGCGTACTAACCGACCCAGTTGAAACTGGTGCTGTGACCATCGCTCTTCCTGAGGATGTTCAGGCCGAGGTAATCGATGTTCCTGAAGAGTTCCTAGCTCCTCGCGAATGGCACATCCGTCGCCCTCGCCCTGAAGCACGCGACATTCAGGCTGCGGCCAAGGCGATCAAGGCCGCGAAGAACCCGATGATCATCGCCGGCGGAGGCGTGATTTACGCCAACGCCCATGATTCACTTGCAGCCTTTGTTGAGAAGACTGGAATTCCTATCGGTGTCGCTCAGGCCGGCATGGGATCGCTTCCTTGGGATCATGCTCAGAACCTAGGTTCTGTTGGTGCCACAGGTACTTCTGCTGCAAACCGAGCTGCTGCAAAGGCCGATGTAATCATCGGCATCGGAACTCGCTACTCAGACTTCACAACCGCCTCTCGCACTGCGTTCCAGAACGAAGACGTGAAATTTGTGAACATCAACGTTGCAGCATTTGATGCCTACAAACACGGCAGTGCAATTCCTGT
>CAYOXP010000088.1:0-3296 GCA_964407995.1 uncultured Aquiluna sp. | reverse complement strand
CTTCTGATGACCCGTAAGGGAATTGACTCCACTGTCACCCTGCTTCACAGCGCTAGCAAGAACTTGCCTGAAGCCGTGAAGCGCGCTGACATCGTGGTTGCCGCTCTGGGTCAGCCTCACTTCGTGAAGCCGGAGTGGATCAAGCCCGGTGCTGCAGTTCTTGACGTTGGTATCACTAGAACAGACGCGGGCCTTACGGGTGACGTAGACCCAGCCGTAAACGAGGTTGCCGGATTTGTCTCACCAAACCCTGGTGGAGTAGGTCCGATGACTAGGGCGATGCTTGTGAAGAACGTGGTTCTAGCTGCTCAAAATTGAGAGCGAATCGCCCATAGGTCTGGGAAGACTGGGTGGAAAAGTGTTGATGCTAGGTAGCCAACACCCGAAGAGCCACCGGTTCCCATCTTTCGACCAATAGTTCTCTCAACCATCTTCACGTGACGGTAGCGCCACTCCTGCAGGCCTTCATCTAGATCCACTAAAGCTTCGCCAACCATTGAAGCTTCTGGGTCATTGCGGTGAATCTCAATCAGAACTTGCTGGACAGCTTCGTTAGGTTCCCAGTTCTTTGTGAAATCACGATTCAGGGCATCCTTTGGCATTGAGGCTCTCGAGTTGAAATAGACAAGTGAGCTATCCCAGAGAGATGGGCGAAGCATGGCTGCCTCTACGCGAGCCTTGGCTGGTGAGCCGGGAATTAAGTGCTCTGCCATGCCCATTCCGGTTGATTTATCCGCGTCAGCACCTGCTTGATCTCGTCGGCCCAAAACCGCCTCCAGTTCGCGGAACTGGGCTGACTGGAAGCCGGAAGAACTGCTTAGTCTTGCCCTAAACGAGTTGAACTGCAGTGGCGTCATGGTCTCGAGAATATCAAGCTGAGAAACACAGGTCTTCATGATGGTTCGAACTCGACCAAGCAGGGCCAGTGATCGGTGGCTGTCACCTATTTCAAGTGCTTTCTGAGTGGCGGCAAGTTCATGCAAAATCTGTTTGAACCACAATTCGTATACCTGGTGGATGGTTATGAACAACAATTCATCGTGTTCAGGCCCATCACTGAGTGGTTGCTGCAGTTGCAGTAGCTCATCGACCTTTAGATAGGAGATGTAGGTGACGTGCTTATCGTGGCTCATGTAACTCGGTTTCCATCCATTTGAATCTTCTTGTAATCGCCAGATGCGACCAAGTCTCTTAGCCGGTCGAATCCGTCAAACACCTCGGTGTAGCTGGTGGCCAGAGGTGAAATCGCTAATCGTATTGCCCCTGGCTCACGGTAATCGGGGATTACGTTTTTCAACTTTCTGAGGGCCAGAGCGATTTGTTTTGCATCCTCGTGAATCACGATGATGTGACCACCTCGCTGTCTAGCATCGCGCGGGGTTCCGAGTTCAAATCCGAGAGGCTTTAGCCAGGCATCAAATAGGTCGATCATCAGTTCGGTGCCCTTGGCGGCTTTCGCCTCTATGTTCTTGATGCCAGCTTCTTCGATCATCGCAAACGCCACCTCAACACCACGAATGCCAATTATCGAAGGGCTCGCAATCTGAAAACCGCGGATTCCCGCGGCCTTCTCATAGAAGGGCCCCATCTTGAACTGGTCTTCGTTTGAGAACCAGCCTTGGATTGGGATCTGCAGTTCTTCTTGGAGCTCTTTGCGAACAAACAACCATGCTGGTGACCCAGGGCCTGAGTTGCCGTATTTGTAGGTGCAACCAACAGCCAGGTCCACTCCGTTTTTGTCGAACTCAAGGTCGATTGCTCCCGCTGCGTGAGAGCAGTCCCAGATGACCAATGCCCCATACTTGCGAGCCACATCGGTAATGCCCTTGATATCTGGCCTGCCGCCTGAGCGGTAATGGATTGCCTGCAAGGTTACGAAAGCGACATCATCATTGAGATGTTTTTCAAGTTCCTTGGGTGAAATAACTTCGTGGTGGTGATCCACTTCGACGGCGCCTGGCCCGCCCAGCCCATCGTTATTTAGGGTCACTAGATTCAGGCCGAATTGCTCCGCGATGCCGGCAAGTATGTAGCGATCGGTTGGGAAATTGGCGGCGTCAATAATCACCGTTTTTCGGCCGGGTCGAGCCTTGAGCGCTGCAACACATAGCTGATAGAAATTCACACTTGTCGTGTCGCAGACAAGTGTCTGGCCCGGGCCGGTTCCCAGCACACTTCGAGCCAGTAAGTTGCCAGCCGGTTGAGCCTGGTCGATCCAGTGGCTCCAGCCATCCACAAGCTCATGACCCCACTCATCGGTGAGAAATGTGTTGATAGCCTCGACAGTCTTTTTAGGCAACCGACCCAGAGAATTTCCATCTAGGTAGCAAAGATCAGGGTCAGTGATTAGAAATTGTTCTTTGTAATGCGCCAGCGGGTCAGCTGCATCCAATGCTTCTGCAAAGCTTCGTTGCGTTGCTGAGTGCTGGCTTTCAGCCAAACTCATGAAACCAACTCTAGACCTAAACCAAAAGTTGGTGTTTTGCTAGCTCCGCGTAGAGCGGGGTGCTTTTCACGAGCTCTGAGTGGGTGCCGGTTCCAATAACGTGCCCGCCTTCGAGCACGATGATTTGATCGCTATCAACCACAGTTGAAAGTCTGTGAGCAATTACGATCAGGGTTCGGTTCTTCGCCACAGCATCGATTGCCTCGCGCATGCGCTGCTCGTTAGGGCCATCTAGTGCGCTTGTTGATTCATCGAGAAGCAAAATCGGGGGAGCAGCGAGCAACGCCCTTGCGATAGCCAGTCGCTGTTGCTCTCCGCCTGAGAGCATGATGCCGTTCTCGCCAACTTCGGCATCAAGACCCTTGGGGTCTCTATTTAGGACGGCAGAAAGATTTACCATCTCTAGCACTTCTAATAGCTGCCCATCGCTGGCATCTGCGCTACCCAGAAGTAAGTTCTCTCTAAATGAGCCTGCTAGTACTGGTGCGTCTTGCTCTACGTAGCCGATCTGACCCCTAAGCTCACCTAATTCGATTTCGTGAACGGGTTGACCATCGAGTTTGATTACACCAGCGGTGGGTTCGTAGAATCTCTCGATCAAAGAGAAGATCGTGGACTTGCCTGCACCAGATGGCCCAACAATTGCCACGCGATTCCCGCGTGGAATCTTGAAATTAACACCTCGCAAGATTGGCTTTTCAGCGCCATCGGTTTCGGGTTCGTAGTGAAATTCAACACCTTCAAACTCAATCGCGACTTCATTTGTTGGCTTGCGTTCACCAGCCCCTTGTTGCTCTGGAGCGACAACCATGATCTCTTGAATTCTCGCCAGAGCTCCCAGGGCGCCCAT
>CAYOXP010000087.1:0-3328 GCA_964407995.1 uncultured Aquiluna sp. | reverse complement strand
GAACCCATTGAGGTTGAACCGTTTGAGCCAAGAGCCTCAGAAACCTGACGGATTGCATATGGGAAGTCTTCGCGCTTTGGAAGAACAGGAACCAGTGCACGCTCTGCCAATGCTCCGTGACCAATCTCACGACGCTTTGGAGAACCAACGCGACCAACCTCACCGGTTGAGTAAGGAGGGAAGTTGTAGTGGTGCATGTAGTGCTTTGAGGTCTCTGGGGTCAGAGAGTCAATCTGCTGCTCCATCTTGAGCATGTTCAAAGTGGTAACACCAAGAATCTGAGTCTCACCGCGCTGGAAGATTGCCGAGCCGTGGGTCCGTGGAATCACCGCAACCTCGGCATCAATAACGCGGATGTCGCTCAGACCACGGCCATCAATCCTGATGCCCTCCTTGAGAACACGCGTACGCATTACCTTCTTCGAAACTGCCTTGTAGGCGGCGGAGAACTGGAGCATCTGCTCCTCAGACAGCTTTGCGGCCAACTCTTCCTTAACCTTTGCCTTTAGCTCGTCGTCAGCATCCTGACGTGCCTGCTTGTCAGCAATCTGGTAAACGCGAGCAAGCTCTGACTCGGCAGCAGCTGAAACAGCTGCGAATACCTCATCGGTGTAAGGCAAGAACACTGGGAACTCAGCGGTTGGCTTTGCAGCGGTCTTGGCTAGCTCAACCTGAGCGCGAACCAATTCCTTGATGAAAGGCTTTGCAGCCTCTAGACCCTGAGCCACAACCTCTTCGGTTGGTGCTACTGCGCCACCTGAGATTAGGTCAAGAGCAACCTCGGTTGCCTCAGCCTCAACCATCATAATTGCAACGTCTTCCTTGCCATCTTCGATGACAACGCGACCTGCAACAACCATGTCGAATACTGCATCGACTAGCTGTGAGTGCTTAGGGAATGCAACCCACTGACCCTCGATAAGTGCAACACGAACACCGGCAACTGGGCCAGAGAAAGGAAGACCTGCAAGCTGGGTTGACATTGAAGCTGCGTTGATCGCAACTACGTCGTAAAGCTCATCTGGCTCGATAGACATTACGGTCACTACAACCTGGATCTCGTTTCGAAGACCGTCAACGAAAGATGGGCGAAGTGGGCGGTCGATTAGACGTGCGGCAAGAATTGCCTCGGTAGATGGGCGACCCTCACGACGGAAGAATGAGCCAGGGATCTTTCCCGCTGCATACATACGCTCTTCAACGTCGATGGTTAGTGGGAAGAAGTCGAACTGGTCTTTCGGCTGCTTCGATGCGGTGGTAGCGGAGAACAACATGGTCTCCTCGTCGATGTAGACAGCTGCGCTACCTGCAGCCTGCTGGGCTAGACGCCCGGTCTCGAAGCGCACAACGCGCTTTCCGAACTTGCCATTGTCAATGATTGCTTCTGCGAATTTGATTTCTGGGCCTTCCATGGCCACTCCTTCTTTTTTATGCGCGCACAAAAATCCAGATTGCAAGGGCAATCAGATGTTGTGCTGGGAGAAGGCCAGGCTGGCCTTGTGAAGTGCTGGTCGTCAGTAAAAACACCTGGGGACAATGACCCAGATCCTTCCACCGAGGACCCGCCTCCGGAACTCCTGGTAAAAGCCTAACAACCAAAGGGCAAAAAACCTAGGAAATGCAAGACCCCCGTATGTATACACACGGGGGTCTTGGGCTAAAACTTACGTTATCGACGTAGGCCTAAGCGCTCGATTAGCGAACGGTAGCGCTCGATGTCTACGCCCTGTAGGTAACCGAGTAGGCGACGACGCTGACCAACAAGCAGTAGTAGACCGCGACGTGAGTGGTGGTCGTGCTTGTGGCCCTTTAGGTGCTCAGTTAGGTCAGCGATGCGGCGGCTCAGCACTGCAATCTGTACCTCTGGGCTACCGGTGTCACCCTTGCTGGTGGCGTACTCGGCGATAATTTCGGCTTTTACCTTTGGGTCTAGAGCCATATGCTGATTCCTTTCAATCGCTGCGCGGCGCAACAAACAGAATGTTTGAAGCTCTCTTTATCCGCGGCCGTTTCACGGCAACCTGAGAAGTCTAGGGAATAAATCAGTTTTCCGCTAGGCGGTTGTTCCCTCATCGCCAGAAGCCAGCGGTGTTGGCTCGACGTACTTGTTGCCGTCGTAGAAAGTACGCGTTGGCTTTAGCGAGAAAACTAGGTAGATCACAAAGATCACCATAAACAACGCAAAGATTGGAATTGCCAAGAAAATAATCGCCATCAGATCCTGCGAATTAAACTCACGACCTTCTGCGTTGATGATCACAACAACCGCACCTATGAAAGCGAAGATGCCGTAAGCCAAAGGGATTAGCTGTAAAAGTAGCCACTTAGCGCTAAAGCCTGCGTCATGGAAACGCCTCGCAGTTACCGAAAGATTCGGAATCAAAAGCAGTAGGGATGATGCATTGCTCAACGGAGTCGGCTGGGAGAAAGTCAGATCAAGGTTCTGCATCCAGTCGGCTGACATCATGGGTGCTGGCCAGATTATCGATTCGAGGGTGCCAAGCACGATCCCAAGTAGCACCGTGAACAAAACCCAGTACCAAAACTCAGATCGTGATGCCTTGCCCTTGAAGTTGAAGTAATTTTTGAATCCAGCAGCGATTGCATCGACAAAACTCATGTTGCGAGCCTACTCCCCCAAAATTTCAGTGGCCTTTGCCACGTCATCACTGATTTGCTGGATCAGATCTTCAAGGGAAGAAAACTTTTGCCAACCCCTTACCTGGGCCACGAACTCGCAGGTGACAACCTGACCATAGAGATCGATATCGCTCACTCCTATGAGATGCGATTCCAACAGTCTTGGAACTGCCTCGATGCTGTCATTCGTACCAACCGAGTGGGCCGCAGGGTAGCGCTTTTCGCCCACATAAACCCAGCCGGCGTAAACACCGTCAGCTGGTAGAAGGCCATCTGCATCACGCGAGATGTTGGCGGTTGGAAAACCAAGCGTCCGACCCAATTTGCGACCGTGCTCAACAGTGCCGATTACGCGATGGTTGCGGCCTAGCAAAAGCGCTGCCGTCTCGACCTTGCCCTGTTCAAGAAGTAGTCGAATATCGGTCGACGAAACCTTGTGATCTGAAAATAGAACATTCGCGATCTCGCGGACCCTGAACCCATATCTCTGACCGAGTTCGCGAAGCTGCTCAACAGTGCCTTTACCTCCAGCGCCAAAAGTAAAACCTTCGCCCACGAAAACCATCTGGGTCCGGAGTGGGACTAGCTGCTGTGAGACGAAATCTTCTGGGGTAAGTGAGGCAAGTGCTTGATCGAACTCTAGAACCAGCAGTGCATCGACACCTAAGTCTGAAATTAGATCAGCCTT
>CAYOXP010000086.1:0-3379 GCA_964407995.1 uncultured Aquiluna sp. | reverse complement strand
GTGAACCTAGAAGTTTTCTGGATTACCTTTGCCGATACCGGCGGTCTTTGGCTGCGTATAGCTTATTTGGCGCATGCTTCGCACGCAAGTCTTTTTTCACCTTCGACTTATTTAGAGTCTCAAAGCGGCTGTCACCAAAGTCCAATCCATCAACAATTGGTGGTGGTGCGATTGGGCCAGCAAGCTCGGCAACATAAGGGTCACCGGCTGTGACATGAACATACTTTGCCTCGCGGTCTGCTCTATCTAGAAGGCCCTCGATCTTGCGGGTTCTACCTAGTGGCACCAGCGAGACAACGGTTCCCGAGCGACCAGCACGACCGGTGCGGCCAGCACGGTGGAGGTAGGTCTTGTATTCCTCTGGGAGATCTAGCTGAATAACTAGCTTCACATCATCAACGTGAATGCCACGAGCTGCAACGTCTGTTGCGATCATCACCCTGGCTGCACCATTGGTGAAGCGCTCCAGGTTACGAGATCGCTGAGACTGGTTTAGGTCACCGTGCAAACGAGCGGTTGGAACTCCGGCATCGTTTAGCGACTGAGATAACGCCTCTGCGGTTACCTTGGTGCGAACGAAAACGATGCTTCTGCCCTCGCCCTGTACTAGACGGTGGAATACCTTTGAGCGATCGCTTGGGTCAAGAGTCAGTACCACGTGCTCTATGTCGCTGGTCTCGTTAACCTCACCAGGCACTTCATAAACAAATGGGTTTGGCAAGAACTTCTTGACCAGGTTTGCAACCTGCTTGTCCAAAGTGGCCGAAAACAAAAGCTTCTGTGAACCAACGGTGGCCTCAAGGATGCGAGTTACCGGCTCAACAAAGCCAAGCTCACACATGTGGTCAGCCTCATCCAAAACCACGGTCTGGCATTCAGAAAGATCAACCAAACCTTGGGCCATTAGGTCTTCCAGGCGGCCCGGGGTTGCGATAGCGATATCAACACCGCGCTTTAGAGCCTGCTCCTGGCGGTACTGTGGGACACCTCCGTAAATGGTTGTTGTGAAGAAGCCAACGCTCTTTGCAAGAGGTGACAGGGTGCGATCAATCTGATCTGCAAGCTCACGGGTCGGGGCCATGATTAGGGCCCTTGGCTTTAGCGCCTGTCGTGGCTGGTTGCCACCCTTTGCAAGCATGGCAACAATTGGCACACCAAACGCGATGGTCTTACCCGAACCAGTCTTACCGCGACCAAGAACATCTCTTCCCTCCATAGCAACCGGAATGGTTGCTGCCTGGATTGGGAATGGGGTTGCGGCACCCATCTTGGCAAGCTCCTGTGTTAGGCGCTCTGGCAAATCCATCTCTTGGAAAGTTGCAAAGTTTTGAACGTTTTGTTCTGACTGCAGCTTCTCGAGCTTGACGTCCTGAGAGAAGGTCTTTCCTGATGAGCTCTTAGTTCTTGCCTTATCGAAGCTTTGGTTGCGATCGTTGTCGCGAGCGACACGGTCCGGACGCTGGCTCTTTGGAGCTGATGCATAGTCGCCGGTTCTTGAGTGGCGAGGTTTGCGCTCGGAGAAGTCTCTCTCCTCGCGAGGAACGTAGTCGCCACGCTTTGATGCGTAGCCTTTGCGGCCTGAGGTTTTAGTTGGTGCTTCTGTGCGAGAGCCAGATCGTGGGCTATCCCACTTCTTTGCAACTGCTGATTTATTGCCAGTTTTACCTGGCCTGGACGCGCGCGACGGCGCGGAAAAGTCTCTAGACATTTATTGAGGATTCCTTAGGGCGAGCCTAAGGACGGTTTCCTCTAGCTCTACGAAGCTCTAAGCCTACGGGTAAAGCTAAATAAAAGATAGAGCTGATTTAGTCGATTAGACCGCGGAGCTTTAGCTCTGCGTGCAGAACTGCATCGGTTGGCTCAACCAGGTGTGCGCCATCAGCGAATCGAATCACTGGAATGTTCTTGCGACCAGCAATCTCCATTGCCTTGTCGGCCATGGCTGGGTCAGCCTCAACGTCGTTCATCTCGTATTCAACACCAAGGGTGTTCAAAAGGCTCTTGCTGCGACGGCAGTCGCTGCACCAATCAGCACCATAAAACTCAACATCTGCCATTTGATTACCTCAATCTCAAACTATCTGGGATGAACAATTCACCGTCAATAAAGGTTATTCCCGCGAGTGACCTAACCACAATATCTGCCTTGGTTTCAAGGGCATGCTCAGAAACACCAACCAACAAACCTGCCCCGGCATCCATGCCAGCCTGGATGCCGGATGCGGCATCTTCAAAGACAACGCAGTCGCTGATATCAAAACCCAAGTTGGCGGCACCTTTCAAATATGGCTCTGGGTTTGGTTTTCCCAGCACAACATCTTCTGAGGTAACAAGCTCTATTGGAATAGGAATTCCTGCAGCCTCCAGTCTGGCTTTCGCCAAGAGCGGGCTGGCGCTGGTAACAATGGTCCAACTACCAGGGGTTAGCGAATGAGTTAGTTCCCGCGAACCATCAAGAGGGATCGTCTGGCTGGCTAGATCCAGCTCGAGCTGGAGGATGTAGCCAAATGACTCTTCGTAAGGGGCATCGGGTGCATTGTTTCTTGCGATGTCTTCCGCCCGTTGACCGTGGTGTGCCGGTGTCAGCTCGAAACCAGGAGCGTATCGCGCGCCCCACTTGCGCCAAGCCTCAATGGCTGCATGCATAGAGTCAACCAAGACCCCATCATTGTCAAACAACAGGCCTTTGAAAAAACTACGCATTTTCCCCTTGATGGCGCATGGTTATCGAGCGGTAGATACCAAACACGGCAAGCAACAGCAATATGAGAGCAGGCAAGAAATCTTGCATGACCCAACTCAAACTGATGTTGCTAATAATGGGCTGCTGCTCAAGTGCCGTCATGTTTTCACGCCATTCTGGCCAAACTTTAAGATTCTCGATGGCCGAGAAGCCGTAGCTGAAAGCCATGATCGATACCACCGCACCAAAGACAATCGTCAAAACCAAATTGAGGTTTACTGCTGCAGCACCAGTCTTTCTTGGTCTAGGAGCCAAAGGTTTTGCACTTCTAGCCTTGGCCGCAAAGCGAGTACCAATAACGATTGAGGTACCGATAATCGCCTGGATAATTACCCAGATCCAGACATCCAAGGTGGTTCTGGTTGTGTCATAAACCACTAGGCCAAAGATGATCGCGATAGCGGTTCCAATAATTGGCACCGCATAGGCAAGACCAATTGCGCGCTGCAACTTGGCACGCTCTTCGTCCTTTTCTGACTCTGGCAGATCTGGCGCATCCTTACGGAACACAAATGCAGCCAGAATCACATAAACAACCAAAGCCGTGGCCAAGATGATCGGCACGTAAAGACCAAAGATTCGAACCAGCGGGCTTGCTTCTCTCGAGTCGTAATCGTTGAAGCCGCCGAGGAAGTT
>CAYOXP010000085.1:0-3415 GCA_964407995.1 uncultured Aquiluna sp. | reverse complement strand
ATAGCCCAATGGCAGAGGCAGACGACTTAAAATCGTCACAGTGTCGGTTCGAGTCCGACTTGGGGCACCGATTACTCAAACATTCAGCCACCACCCAGTAAATCGTCATAAAGTGGAATGGTTTGGATAAGGAGCTTCCAATGGATATTGCACTTTGGGTCATTCTCGGAATTGTTGTTATAGGTGGCCTTTGGCTATGGACTACATACAACGGACTAGTCACCCTAAAAGTTCGCGTAGACGAGGCGTGGAGTGACATTACAGTTCAGCTAAAGCGCAGAGCTGACCTGATTCCGAACCTGATTGAAACCGTGCGCGGCTACGCCACCCACGAAAAAGAAGTATTCGAAAAGGTGACCGCAGCCAGAGCTGCCACCGTTTCTCCAGAAGCTCTGTCACACCCTGCACAGGCCGCTCAGGCGGAGGGTGCGTTGCAGGGTGCCCTGAAGAGCCTTTTTGCGGTCTCAGAGGCGTATCCGCAGTTGGTTGCTTCGACAAACTTCTTAGAGCTGCAGCGCGAGCTGACAGACACTGAAGACAAGATCATGGCATCACGCAGATTCTTCAATGGCGGAGTGCGCGAGCTCAACACCAAGATTCAGCAGTTCCCAACCAACGTATTTGCGAAGTCTCTCGGCTTTGCATCGCGTGAGTTCTTCGAGGTTGAGAACCCTGCGGCTATTCAAGAGCCACCTCAGGTCAAGTTCTAAGAGGGCAGATTGTATTCGGCGATTGCCGCTAATAAGCGCAACACAGTTCTAATCGTCGGTGGCTTTGTGCTGCTACTAGGTGGGTTGGCCTATTTGTGGGGCAGTGCCTCTGGTAACGGCTCGAGTGCCTTCTGGATCATTGCTTTTGTTTTTGGTTATGCGCTTTTTCAGTATTACGCAGCGAGTTCTCTCGCTATCGCAATGAGCGGTGCCTACCCAATTCAAAAAAGTGATAACCCTAGGCTTTGGCGAATTGTCGAGAATCTAGCAATTTCACAAGGCATGCCGATGCCTAAGGTCTACATAATCAACGACCCGGCTCCAAATGCCTTCGCCACGGGCCGCGACCCAAAGCACGCTGTGGTTGCTGCCACAACTGGGTTGATGGACATCATGACCGACAGTGAGCTTGAAGGTGTTATGGCTCACGAGTTGGGTCACGTGAAAAACTACGACATCAGAGTGTCGACGATTGTTTTTGGGCTGGTTTCAGCGGTTGGAATTTTGGCCGATTTTGCGATTCGCATGGCCTGGTTCTCGGGACACTCACGCAATCGTGATGCCGGCCAATTGCAGCTCGCCATGATGCTTATCGGCATGGTGGGTTGGATCATTGCCGCACTAATTGGCCCATTGGTATCGGCGGCAGTGTCGCGTCAACGTGAGTATCTTGCTGATGCAACGGGTGCACATATGACACGCTATCCAGATGGGCTAGCTTCGGCACTTAAGAAGCTGGGGGAGTATGGAAGGCCGATGCGCAAAGCTTCTTCATCGATGGCTCACATGTACATAAACGACCCCATCAAGCCAGGCTTAGTGGAGCGAGTATTTTCCACTCACCCACCGATTCCAAAGCGAATCGAACGCCTTGCGCAAATTGGCACCAGCTTCTAATCGCTAGACTTTGTCTCACCTTGAGATTGAAGGTTGGAGATGCCGCAAGCTAAATTCCCGACGCTAAACGAGTTCTACCAGGCATTGGAGAACGTGCGCGGTATTGCGATTAAGACCCCAATGCTTGAGAGTCATTGGCTGAGCGACCTAACCGGTCAAAGCGTCTGGTTTAAGTGCGAAAACCTGCAGCGGACCGGTGCATACAAACTTCGAGGCGCATATAACCTGATCAGCCAGCTCACCCAAGAGGAGAAGGCTAAGGGCGTCGTCGCCGCTTCCGCTGGAAACCATGCGCAGGGTGTTGCGCTTGCCGCCCAGAAGCTTGGCATCAAGGCCACAATCTTCATGCCGGTTGGCGCATCGCTACCGAAGTATCAAGCAACACTTGGCTATGGTGCGAACGTAGTTCTCACCGGTTCGATCTTTGATGAAACCTTGGCAGCTGCCAAGGATTTCACCCAGCAAACCGGCGCTGTATTTATTCCGCCTTTTGACCACCTGGATGTAGTGCGTGGTCAAGGGACTGTTGCCCTTGAAATCATGGAGCAATTGCCTGAGGTAGACAACATCGTGGTTTGCCTCGGTGGCGGTGGCCTAACCGCAGGAGTTGCGGCGGCAGCAAAGTTAAAAGCCAAAGAACTTGGCCGCAAGGTAAAGGTCTATGCAGTGCAGTCTGAGGCCGCCTCGCCTTGGCCTGCTTCACTGAAGGCGGGCAAGCCAATCGAGCAAAAGATTCACCCATCGATCGCTGATGGAATTGCGGTTGCCAAGCCTGGCAAGATCCCCTTTGACCTAGTCGAAGAATATGTAGACAAGGTAGTTACCGTTACCGAGGATGAGATTGCCAAGGCGATGCTCGCGGTTATGGAGCGATCAAAACTCGTGGTTGAGGCTGCTGGTGTTGTCGGTGCTGCCGCGGTGATGGCTGGAAAGCTGAAGCTAAAGGGAACCACTGCAATCGTGCTTTCCGGTGGAAACATCGACCCACTGTTATTGCAGCGCGTGATTCGACATGGGCTTGCGGCTTCTGATCGTTACACCAACATCTCCGTGATGCTCCCGGATCGCCCAGGTCAGCTGGTTCGCACCGCCGAAGCCGTAGCGGCTGCTCACGCCAACGTAGTTGAAGTGCTTCACACCAGGCACGGCAATGGACTACAGATTTCTGAAGTAGAGCTAAACCTGAGCGTTGAGACGCGTGGCAAAGAACACCGCGATGAGCTCATGAAGTCCCTCAAGGCAGCCGGTCTAAGACCGCGCCTACACGAAGACTAAAACTCGAAGTTACTTAGCTTGACGATCTCTACAGAGATCTCTTTGCCGTTTGGTGCAAAGTAAGAAACCTTGTCACCAACCTTGGTGCCAACAATCACCTTGCCAATTGGAGAGTCTGGACTGTAGACATCAAAGTCGCCATCCTCGATCTGCTCTTCGTACTTGGTGCCCTCGAAAATCTCGTGCGAACCAAGATAAAACTCATTGTCGCGACCATTTAGCTTGACCTGAACCATCAGTCCTTGCTTTACGATCCCGTCACCGGCATCTGCTGTGCCAATCTCGGCGGTTGCAAGCATCTCCTCAAGTCGGTTGATGCGTGCTTCGATCTTGCCTTGCTCTTCCTTGGCAGCGTGGTAACCACCGTTTTCCTTGAGGTCACCCTCTTCACGGGCTTCTTGAATGCGCTTGGCAATATCCTGGCGAGCAACGGTAATCAGCTGCTCAAGCTCATCCTTCAGGCGGTCATAGGCGGCCTGAGTCAACAAAAGTGCATCAGTCATCGTGAGGTCCCTAACATAAGAAAAAGCCCG
>CAYOXP010000084.1:0-3420 GCA_964407995.1 uncultured Aquiluna sp. | reverse complement strand
AACAACATCACCGAAGCATTCGGTAACACCCCGCTGGTAAAGCTAAACCGAGTGCTTGATGGCGCTGCCGCAAACGTGTACGCCAAGCTTGAGTTTTACAACCCTTCATCGTCAGTGAAGGACCGACTATCAATTGCAATGGTTGATGCCGCAGAAGCATCAGGTGAGCTAAAGCCTGGCGGAACCATCATCGAGGCCACCAGCGGTAACACTGGTATCGGCTTAGCCATGGTTGGTGCAGCACGTGGTTACCGAACCATCATCGTGATGCCAGACTCCATGAGCCTTGAGCGCAAGATTCTTATCCGCGCATACGGCGCCGAGCTAATCCTCACCCCTGCAGCTCAGGGCATGAAGGGGTCTGTTGCCAAGGCTGAAGAACTTGGCCAGGAGATCGAAGGCGCAGTCCTAGTTCGTCAGTTCGACAACCCTGCTGGCCCAAAGATTCACCGCGAGACTACTGCCGAGGAAATCTGGCGTGATCTTGATGGCAACATCGATGCATTTGTTGCCGGCTCTGGAACCGGTGGAACCATTACCGGAACCGGACAGCGACTTCGCGAGCTAAACAAAGACATCAAGGTATTTGCGGTTCAGCCAGCAGCATCGCCACTGCTAACAGGTGGTGAAGCAGCGGGTCACCCAATTGCCGGTATCGGACCAAACTTCATTCCATCGATCCTTGACACCAGCGTTTACGACGAGGTGCTGAGCGCTGAAAACTCTGTAGCGTTCGAATACGCTCGTCGCACCGCTGCCGAAGAGGGCATCCTGGTTGGTATTTCTTCTGGTGCTGCAATTTGGGCAGTACGCGAGGTTGCACACCGTCCAGAATTTGCCGGGAAGAACATCGTGGTGATCATCCCATCATTCGGTGAGCGCTACGTATCTTCAACTCTTTATCGTGACCTTCAAGAGGAATACCAGTCCAAGCAGTGAGACCAATCGAAGACATCAAAACCGGGCTTCAGCGCGATCCAGCAACAATCAGCGCGCTTGAGCTGATTTTGACATCCCCTGGGCTTCACGCGATCTGGACTTACCGCGTTGCTCATGTGCTGTGGAAGTGGAAGTTCAGAATCCTAAGTCGCATGCTCTCGAACTGGGCAAAGTTCTGGACCGGAATTGAGATCCATCCAGGGGCTGTAATTGGTCGGCGTTTTGTGATCGATCATGGCGTTGGTGTCGTGATTGGTGAAACCGCGATCATTGGTGAAGACGTGCTGATGTATCACGGCGTCACCTTGGGTGGTAAGACGCTTGACCCCGTGAAGCGTCACCCAACTGTGGGTGACAGAGTGACCTTGGGAGCCGGCTCGAAGCTGATTGGCAACATCACAATCGGGAATGACTGTGCAGTTGGCGCTAATGCGGTTGTGACTAAGAACATGCCTGCAGGAACCGTTGCCGTTGGCTTCAACGCAAGGCTGCTAAACCTGATTGGCGATGAATTCTACGTAATCTAAAGCTCGAGATCTGGATATCGCTCGCGGATTTCTTGCATGCGGATCTCAACGAGCTTTCTAACCAATTCATCATCTAGTCGCTCGTCATTTCCGAACTGAAATCCACCAGTGGTCTGTTTTCGACCTGCTAGCTCTTTTTCAAGCTTTGGCACGACAGAACCTGAATGTGGAAAGTAGCCAATGTGGTTCTTGAATGCGGCATAACCTGCGACAGCCTTGCCCTTAAGTTTTATGCAGGGCATCGCGTATGAGATGCACTCTTCACCCTCTGGCAGCAAAGCCAGTAGCTGCTTCCGCAAATACTGAAGCGTCGAGTGCTGGGGCTCTTTTATCCCAGCTAGGTATTGATCGACTTCTTGAGAAGACATCTAAGCCTTGTAGGAGTCGACTTCGATTTCAACCAGCATGGCTGGGTTGATGAACTTCAAGCCAGCAAGGATGGTTAGAGCTGGGCGAATCTCAGAGAATATCTCCCCGTTTGCCTTTCCAGCGCCGTCCATGTCAGCTTCATTCGCCAAGTAAATCCGCACGCGAACCACATCATTCAAAGAGTGACCGGCTTGGGCGAGAGCCTTCTCGATTACCTCAAAGGCAACCTTGGTCTGCCCATATGCATCACCTTCGTGCTGCAACTTGCCATCAACTGTGGCCGTGGTTCCCGAAACGTGAACGTAGGGGCCAGCAACAGTCGCCCGCGAATATCCAATTACGGACTCCCATGGACCGCCGGATGAGATCAGCTTGTCTGCAGCCATTTACTTCGCTTTCCTAAAAAGTGTGAAAACTATCAGAGCAACAATAGCCAGTCCGAACGCCCCAAAAATCAAAACCAGATTTTGTTCTTGTTCTGCCGTAATCACGACCGACTCGGTCACTTCGGCAAAGAAAGTCAATTAAAAACTCCAGAGGTTATGACCCCGACCAAAACGGCTAGTGGCAGCAACCAGACATACCACCGGGTATACCACTTAGATTTATTGTCTTTCTGGTTCGCCATTGAGTTGGCTCCACCAGGAAGGTTGAATCCTGATTCCATAAATTCACCCTACGCCTTATGCGCCTAGACGTTAAATCTGAACTCCACCACGTCACCATCAACCATGACGTAGTCCTTACCCTCCATACGCACCTTGCCAGCGGCCTTGGCATCTGCCATTGAACCGGCTGCATCTAGGTCTGCAAAAGAAACGATTTCAGCCTTGATAAAGCCACGCTCGAAGTCGGTGTGGATGACACCTGCCGCTTGCGGAGCCTTCCAGCCCTTGCGAATGGTCCATGCGCGAGCCTCTTTAGGGCCTGCAGTTAGGTAGGTCTGCAGCCCAAGGGTCTGGAAACCTACGTGAGCAAGTTGGTCTAAGCCAGACTCCTCTTGCCCCAGTGACTGGAGAAGCTCATTGGCTTCTTCTGTGTCTAGATCAATAAGTTCTGATTCCACCTTCGCGTCGAGGAAAACGGCCTTGGCTGGAGCTACGAGTGCTTCTAACTCGGCCTTTTTCTCAGGGCTGGTTAGCACGCCTTCATCAACGTTGAATACGAAAAGAATTGGCTTTGCGGTTAGCAGACCAAGATCTTTGATTGGCGCGATGTCAACCTTGCTCAAAGACAGCGGGGTGCCATCATTTAGGACCTTGATTGCCTCATCGACTGTTGCAAGAACTTCGGCATCAAGCTTTTTGCCTTTGACTTCTTTTTCAATGCGGCCGCGTGACTTCTCAAGGGTCTGCAGGTCAGCAAGGATCAGCTCGGTGTTTATGGTCTCGATGTCACTCTTCGCATCGACCTTGCCGTCTACGTGAACGACATCTGAGTCACTGAAGCCTCGAACCACCTGGGCAATAGCATCGGCCTCGCGAATGTTGGCTAGGAACTGGTTGCCTAGACCTTCACCCTCGGATGCGCCACGAACGATTCCAGCAATGTCAACAAACGAAACTGGGGCAGGCAAAATGCGCTC
>CAYOXP010000083.1:0-3426 GCA_964407995.1 uncultured Aquiluna sp. | reverse complement strand
GACTCGAACCGACACTGTGACGATTTTAAGTCGTCTGCCTCTGCCATTGGGCTATTGGGGCTAAAACAAAAGGCCTGGTCTCCCAGGCCTTCCGTTGGTAAGTCTTACTTACCTGGACGGGCTGCCCAGGTTGAGAAGAATAATCGAGGGTTGCGAACCGACTCAAGTGACGCCAGGTCGCGACCCAAAAGGAAGTTCCAGAACCAGCCTGAAACAACGCGAATCTTGCGTTCCCAGGTTGGCATTGCAAGACCGTGGTAACCACGGTGCGCAAGCCATGCGATAAAGCCAGTGAGCGCAAACTTGCCAGACTGGAATGCACCAACGCCGATACCCAGGCCTGCAACCGCACCGAGGTTCTTGTGGACGTATTCAACTGGCTCTTCGCCGCGAATGGTTGCAACAATGTTCTTGGCAAGGCGCTTAGCCTGTCGAACAGCGTGCTGAGCGTTAGGCACACAGTAACCACCGACGCCGCCACCTGAAAGGTCTGGAACTGCCGAAACGTCACCAGCGGTCCATGCCCCTGCAATTGCCTTGTCTTCTTCAACGATCTGAAGCTTGGCGTTAGCGGTAATGCGCATACGAGCATCTAGTGGGAAGGTGCAGTTCTTAGCAACTGGAGCTGCGGCAACACCTGCGGTCCAAATAATTAGGTCTGACTCAAAGCTCTCTCCGGTCGAAAGCTTGATGACGCCACCCTCTGCAG
This sequence comes from uncultured Aquiluna sp., assembly GCA_964407995.1. Lineage (GTDB taxonomy): Bacteria > Actinomycetota > Actinomycetes > Actinomycetales > Microbacteriaceae > Aquiluna. The sequence continues at coordinate 2,717 of CAYOXP010000083.1, read as the reverse complement.
ACTCGAGCTGAGTGTTTAGGTGAATGGTTGCGTTGCGACGAGCCAAGTTTTCGATTACCCAAAGGCTGGTGTCCAAAGACACCTCAGGCATGATTCGACCCATAGCTTCGATTAGGTGGAACTGAATCTCGTCAAAGTCAATCTGTGGGTAGTAGCGAAGTAGGTGGGTTGCTGCGCTGCGAAGCTCCGCAAAAGTCTCAATACCGGCAAATCCGCCACCAACGACAACGGTGGTCAATAGGCGCTGGCGAAGCTTTGAGCTCTTTGGCAGTGCTGCGGCACGCTCGAAGTTACCCACCATACGGTTGCGAACCTCGACTGCCTCCTCAACGGTCTTCATGCCAATTGCGTTCTCGGCAATGCCCTTGATCGGGAAGGTGCGGGTTACAGCACCCGCGGTCATCACGATTTGGTCGTATTCCAAAGTCAGTGCCCTGCCACCCTCGATAGCAACAGTTGCCTTACGAGTCTTGTGATTAACCTTTGTCAGCTTGCCTGAGATTAGGTTGGTCTTCTTTAGGTGCTGACGGTGTGAGACCACAACGTGGCGAGGTTCGATTGAACCTGCTGCAACTTCCGGAAGGAATGGTTGGTAGGTCATGTATGGCAGCGGGTCAACCAAAGTAACCTCTGCTTCGCCACGTCCCAGCAGCTTCTCTAGCTTCCATGCGGTATAAAAACCGGCATAGCCACCACCGATGATGAGAATTCGCTGAGCTGGCTTTGCGTTTAGGACGTCTTTCGCTACCTCTGGTGGGGTAACTGGCTTATTGGTCGCTACTGTCATGGTGCGGCATACCTTTAATCTTTTTCGTGGCTTTAGCTTTGCCCTTGCGCATCTGTCGCAGAACTAACCAAAGCGCCGGTGCGAGGGGTAATAACAGCCAATAGATTAGCCCATCTAGACCCTTATTGGCAGCCTGGCTAGCCGAACTGGGTCCAGATTTTGGCTGGGCAGCTGACATAGTCGCTGGATTGTCGGTGACCACCGTTGGATTTTCTGGCTCTGACAAACCTGAATCTTCTACTGCAGTTGAGGATCGATAAAGCTCTACCCACCTGCTCAGTGACCCCAGCGGATTTTCTGCAGCAGTGGCATCAGATACCAATGCAGCGACAGGGTCTATCAGTCCATGCCCGAAGGCAGCATCGATGCCTGGCTCCCCCAAATCACTAGAGCTCTCAAGGAGCCTTTGAATTAGATCATTGGCCGATGCGGTTGGATCCGCCTGCTTCATAAGCGCAAAAAGGCCAGATACTAACGGCGCTGCGGCCGAAGAACCACCCCAGCTTCTAAAAGTTTCACCAGGGTATGCGCCAAATAGGCCTTCTGCCGGGGCAACCACCGATACCTGATATCCCTCGACTACCTGTTGCGAAGGCTGCAATGCCTGCGTCACTCCGCCAACTGCCACAACTCCAGGAATGGTGGCGGGTGAGCTTGGTCTGCCAGAGCCATCAGTTCTGTTTCCCGCAGCTGCGACTACAACAACATCATTTTCGAATGCGTAACCAAACGCCTCATCCCAACTGGTCGGCCAGCTCTGTGAATTGCGAGTCAGTGAAAGATTGATGATGTCGGCACCGTGATCAACAGCCCAGATAACGGCGCTCGCTATTTGAGCGTCGGTGTCTGCATTTCTGACGCCGAGCCCGATAGAAATTGAAAGCAGTCCAGCAGCTGGTGCGACACCAAGAACACCCGACTCGGCACTCCCTTGACCCGCAATGAGCGAAGCAACCATGGTGCCATGAAACGAACTTGTGCCAACCGGAGTAGTTCCATCTGGCGTTCCAACCCCGGAGAGATCCACCCCACCAATGACTGTGCCAATCAAGTCGGGATGAGAGTCCTCAATTCCAGTGTCGATAACCGCAATAGTTACCCCACTGCCATCGAGACCGGCTTTCGTGAAGCCAAGGTCCTCTAGCCACCAGTTGTCGGCCGGTGTCAGAGCGGTTGCAAGCAGTAAACCCGCAAGTGCTAAACGCACGTGCAGACCTTGTCAGACCAGGTCAACGCCTTTAGTGCAAGGTCTCCGATCGGGTTTACCCCCTCGCCCTTAGCGAGGCTGTGGCCAACGAGCGCATGCAAGCACTTGACTCGGGTCGGCATGCCACCTGCTGAAAAGTCTTTGATCTCATCAACCACTTCGATGGCTTCGCGCTCGGCCAGGTAAGACTTATGAGCGAAGTTGTACTGCTTTGCAACCTCTTCATCATCAGCCAGCAACTGCTGAAGCTCTGCCATGTAGCCAGATGCCTCAAGGGTTGAAACAGCTGCGGTTGCCGCCGGCTGTGTCAGATAGTAAAGAGTTGGAAACGGGGTGCCATTGCCGAGCCTCGGCTTGGTTTTCACCACCAGCGGTCTTCCGCACACGCATCGAGCGGCAATCGCCAAGATGTCTCTTGCTGGGCGACCCAATTGGCGCGAAACTTCTGAAATGTCTGCCTCGGTTACCGGTGTCTCAGGCATCACTCCACCTCGCCCTCAGGTTGTTCTAGCGCTGCTCTGAGGACAGACTCGACAAGTGAGTCCACCCAGTTTTCTGATGCGGCGGCAATCTCTTTTGAAATCTCATCAGCATTTCGCTTATTTGCCAGCATTGCCCCAACCGTGCCAGAGGTGTCGGAAAAATCCATTCCCGAAGAATCCATCACCAGGTATGAAACCTCACCCGGGAGAACGTAGTAGAGGCGATCTCTAGCCTGAGAGC
>CAYOXP010000082.1:0-3437 GCA_964407995.1 uncultured Aquiluna sp. | reverse complement strand
CACCACCTTCGCCCAGCAAAGGGTGCAAAGAAGGAGAAGACTCGTAAGGGTCTTGGTGAGGGTTCAAAGGGTAAGACCGCAGGTCGTGGAACCAAGGGTACCGGTGCTCGCACCACCACCCGCCTTGGCTTTGAGGGTGGTGGCGTTAACCTCGTCATGCGCACTCCAAAGCTTCGTGGTTTCAAGAACCCATTCCGCGTTGAGTACCAGGTTGTAAACCTGGACAAGCTAAACGACCTCTACCCTAAGGGTGGTCAGGTTACCGTAGCTGACCTAGTTGCCAAGGGTGCAGTCCGCAAGGGCGAGCCTGTCAAGGTACTAGGAAATGGCGAGGTCTCGGTTAAGCTTGAGGTCACTGTTGACAAGGTATCTGCGTCAGCAAAGACCAAGATTGAAGCTGCCGGCGGCAGCATCAACGCCTAAGAAGATTCACTAGGGGAGTAGGTTCACCATGTTCCAGGCAATCGCACGTGCATTCCGCACTCCGGATTTGCGCAACAAGCTTGCATTTACCTTGGGCATGGTGGCCATCTTCCGCCTAGGTTCCTTCATCCCTTCGCCAAACGTTGACTACGGCAACGTTCAGCAGTGTTTGGCACAGAGCCAGTCCACCTCCGGTCTATATGAACTAGTTAACCTGTTCTCCGGTGGAGCGCTACTGCAGCTCTCGATCTTTGCGCTTGGCATCATGCCTTACATCACCGCATCGATCATTACCCAGCTTTTGCGCGTTGTTATTCCGCGCTTCGAGGCCCTTCAGAAGGAAGGCCCTCAGGGTCAGGCAAAGCTGACTCAGTACACCCGTTACCTAACTATCGCGCTAGCGCTATTGCAGTCAACCACTTTGATTGCGGTTGCTCGCCAGGGCGCACTGTTTGGTACCGACTGTACGCTTCCGATTTTGGTTAACACCGATCCTCTTGCCATCACCCTGATGGTTATCACCATGACCGCCGGTACTGGTTTGATCATGTGGATTGGTGAGCTAATCACCGAGCGCGGTGTCGGTAACGGTATGTCGCTACTAATCTTCACCTCGATCGCATCAAGCTTCCCAAGCTCACTACTTCAGATTCTGCAGACCCGAACCATCGAGATCTTCATCATCGTGATGGCCGTTGGTTTCGTGGTTGTTGGATTGGTAGTTCTAGTTGAGCAGTCACAGCGCCGTATTCCGGTGCAGTACGCAAAGCGCATGGTCGGTCGCAAAGCTTACGGTGGCCAGTCAACCTACATCCCTGTGAAGGTGAACACCGCCGGTGTTATCCCGGTTATCTTCGCCTCCTCAATGCTTTACTTGCCAGCTCTACTGGCTCAGTTCAGCCAGCCAGATGCAACCACCGGTCAGGTAGCTCCTTGGGTGACTTTCATCTCGACTTACCTAACCTCAGGTTCGCACCCGGTTTACATGGCGGTCTACTTCGCACTTATCGTCGGATTCACCTACTTCTACGTGGCAATCACCTTGAACCCTGAGGAGATCTCAGGCGACATGAAGAAGTACGGTGGATTCATCCCTGGTATTCGTGCGGGTCGTCCAACCACTGAATACCTTGAGTATGTAATCAGCCGCATCACCTTCCCAGGTGCGATCTACCTAGGTCTGATTGCTCTTATCCCACTTGTTGCCTTCACCGCAATCGGAACCAACCAGAACTTCCCGTTCGGTGGAACTTCGATTCTGATCATCGTTGGTGTTGGTCTTGAGACTGTGAAGCAGATCAACGCTCAGATGCAGCAGCGCAACTACGAGGGTCTACTGAAGTGAGCCGCCTCCTACTAATCGGCCCTCCGGGCGCTGGTAAGGGGACCCAGGCAGCACTTCTCTCAGAGCACTTCTCGGTTCCTGCAATCTCAACCGGAGACATCTTCCGCTACAACGTTAAGAACCAGACCCCACTGGGTGTTGAGGCCAAGGGCTTCATGGACCGCGGTGAGTACGTTCCAGACAGCCTCACCAACGCACTGGTTCGCGATCGACTGTCTCACGATGATGCTCAAAAAGGTTTCTTGCTAGATGGATACCCTCGCACCATCGACCAGGTTCACGAGCTAGACAGCATTCTTGGTGACACCGGCCGCAAACTCGATGTTGTTGTGCAGTTGACCGCTGACAACGAGGAGCTTGTCCGTCGTCTTGCAAAGCGCGCCGAGATCGAGGGCCGTGCCGATGACACCCCTGAGGTGATTCGCCGTCGCCTTGAGGTTTACGATTCCCAGACCGCTCCGCTGATTGATGTTTATGCATCTCGTGGTTTGGTTGCAATGATCGATGGCCTTGGTGAGATTGCCGATGTCACAGCAAGAATCGTTGAGGCACTAAACGCCCGCGGTCTTGAAGCTGATGCGTAAAAAGTACGAACTTAAGACCGAAGACCAAATGCGCAAAATGCGCATTGCCGGTCTTCTAACAGCCAAGGCACTAGAAAACGTTCGCGCTGCCATAAAGCCGGGTGTCACAACTCTCGAACTTGATCAAATTGCAGAAAAGACAATTCGCGATGGCGGCGGAAGACCGAACTTCCAGTTGGTTCCTGGTTACTACCACACCATTTGCGCCTCGGTAAATTCTGAAGTTGTACACGGTATTCCATCCAACAAAGTGCTGCAGCCAGGTGACTTGGTATCGATTGACTGCGGTGCCGAGGTTGACGGCTGGAATGGCGACAGTGCTTTCTCGATCGTGGTTCCGGGCGACAACTCTGATCTTGCTAGGCAGCGCCAGCGTCAGTCTGATGTTTGCGAGGGTTCACTTTGGGCCGGCATTGCGGCACTCGCTCAGGCCAAGCGCCTAAACGAAGTTGGCGAAGCTGTAGAGAATCACATTGCCAGAGATGGCAAGTGGGGGATTCTTGAGCAGTACGTCGGTCATGGCATTGGCCGTTCGATGCACGAAGACCCTGCGGTGTTCAACTACAAGGTTCGCGACCCAGGGCCAAAGGTAGAGCCGGGGCTATGCGTAGCTATCGAACCAATGATCACCTCCGGTAAGCAAGACACCTTTATTCACGAGGATGACTGGACTGTAATCACCAAAGATGGTGGCGATGGTGCTCACTGGGAGCACAGCGTCGCAGTGCACTCGAAAGGTATTTGGGTTCTAACTGCACCAGATGGTGGAGTTGAAGGTCTAAAACCTTTCGGAATTACGCCAATTTCTTTGGATTAGCCACTAGCATTCCCCTCGTTTTACCCCTAGGATTGTTCCTCGGCGTTTCTTACGTGAAATCACTTTGAACTTTTCGAATGTTTTCGCGTGTTCGTGACGTCACCCAAGTAGTGAATAAGTGAGTGCATGGCCAACAAAGACGGCGTAATCGAGATCGAAGGAACGGTCGTAGAGGCGCTACCTAACGCAATGTTCAGGGTAGAGCTGACCAATGGACACCTAGTCCTAGCCCACATCTCGGGAAAAATGCGACAGCACTACATCCGCA
>CAYOXP010000081.1:0-3440 GCA_964407995.1 uncultured Aquiluna sp. | reverse complement strand
GTAATCGCAACTTCTTGGCACACCCGAATCATGGATGGCCTCATGCTAGGTGCACTTCGTGAGCTAGAGGCTTCTGGTTGCAAAGATGTCACTGTGCAGCGTGTGCCAGGTGCATTTGAGTTACCACTAGCGGCTCAATGGGCAGCCGAGGCAGGCGCCGATGCAGTTATCGCCCTGGGCGTTGTGATTCAAGGCGAAACCCCACACTTTGATTTTGTCTGCAACGCAGCAACCGATGGCCTGACCCGTGTTCAGCTGGACAGTGGCGTTCCTATTGGATTTGGCCTACTGACAGTAAACAACGAGCACGAGGCGATTGCTCGAGCTGGCTTAGAAGGCTCGAAAGAAGACAAAGGCAAAGAGGCCGTCCAGGCAGCCTTGACCATGGTCAACTTGCGCTAGTGGAGTATCTAGCTGCAATCGGGATAGTTGCCTTGGTGCTGCTAGTTCCGGCGTTTATGCCCAGAAGAAAGTACAAAAAGAATCGCGCCTTAGCCGGTGTGCTTTCAGGTTTTGACGAGATTTTTCACCCAAGCGCAAAGCAGGCCCAAGAGATAATTGCCGAGCAAGCACAGGCCTCCAAACCAATGCCGAGCCCTGAGGATAAAGAGCTGTAGGCTAAAAAAGATCCAAGGGAGCAATCATGGAATTCACCGCAGAAATCATTCGTAACTCACTAGTCGTTCTTCACTTCATTGGCCTAGCAGCGCTTTTGGGTGGCTTCATGACACAAATGAAGGCGATGGGTGCTGGCCAGGCAAAGATTGTCGCCTCAATGGTGCACGGTGCTTGGACCATGCTGGCAACCGGAGTTTTGCTGGTTGGTGTTCGTGAGTGGATGGCGGCCATGGAATGGGCTAGCAAGCTTGATCACACCAAGATCGGTGTAAAGAGCTTGGTGCTAATCGCCATCGTGGTTCTAGTGCTGCGCTTCAAGAAGCAAGAAGCAGTATCTGCAAAGATCTTTGGAGTCATTGGTCTTTTGACCATCCTGAACGTTGTTCTAGCAGTCTTCTGGTAATCAGCGCATAAACAGTGCTTTTAGCCTCACGGTGGTGAAGGCGAGGCCTGCCGCAATCATCGCAACAAAGTAGAGAATGTGGCCGGCAACCGACCAATTGATCACACCAAGCATTAGCGATCTGACTAAATCAACACCCTGCCAGAGTGGCAGTGCTTTGACGATCACCTGGATCCACTCTGGGTAAACGCTCACCGGGAAGAAAGTTCCTGAGAATAAGAACATCGGAAGCATGAAGAAGTTGACCCAGTTCATCTGTTGGAAGTTCTTCATGTAAGAAGTGATCGCCATTCCCAGGGACGCAAAACCAAAGGCAATAAGAGTTGCCGCCGGAATAGCGAGTATTCCCCAGGCATTGGTAACAAGACCAATCGGCACAACGATTGCCATAAAGCCAAGCGAGTAGGCCAGGCCTCTCAGGAGCGCCCAGCCAATCTCACCTAAGGCCACGTCAAGCGGGCCCATAGATGACGAAAGCATTACCTGGTAAACCTTGCCGAAGTGCATCTTGAAAAACACATTCCAGGTCGCATCGTAGATAGCGCCATTCATAGCACTAGTTGCCAAAAGGGCGGGTGCGATGTAGGCAGCGTAAGTAACCGGGTTGCCGTTGCCATCTGCAACATCACCAATTAACTGGCCGATACCAAAGCCAAAAGCTAGAAGATAAAGCACTGGCTCAACAAAGCCAGAGACAATGATTAGCCAGTTTGAGCTTTTAGCAGCGTAAACGCCTCGTTCTATCAAAACTGACGCTCTGCCCGAGTAGACCGAGGAGCCTTTTTTCTTGGCCCTTGATTCAGCAAGTGCTACTGCTTGGGTAACCGCGATGTTGGTAATCATCGTGCCAACCTCTCGCGAAACTTCGGGTATACGAAGTACATGCCGACGATTCCCATCAGGGCGAGGTAACCGATGTGGATCCAGAACATACCGCCTGGTAGCTCCATGCCATACGAGAGGTTTCTACCCAGTTGGGTGGCATGCCAGAGCGGTGAGACCCAACCAATAGGTTGCAGATAGATAGGCATCTGCTCAAGTGGGTAGAAAGTGCCAGAGAACAGAAACATCGGTGCAATTACGAATCTTCCGATTAGCGCAAACCAGCCCTCGTCATTCTCCAATCGAGCAGTGATTGCCAACATCACTGCAGACCAACCCCAGGCTGCCAGCATCGATGAAAAGATCAGCGGCAACACGCTACTCAATGGCACCGCACCAAAAACCAACAGGACGCTCAGATACATAAATGTCGTTAGGAAGCCCCTGGTAATTGCAACAAGCATCACACCGTCTGCTATTTGCCTTGAAGAGATGCTGGTTGCGTTCACCGCGTAAAAGATTTTGTCCCAGACAAAGCCATCCATAGTTGGGAACGTAACCTCATCCATCACGCCCTGGATAGCTGCAGTTGCCAATAGCGCAGGTGCTACAAACTGCAAATAGCTAACACCGAGAATGCCGTTGCCTCCGGAGTTGGCATCGACAAGTGCACCGATGCCCAGACCTACGGAAACCAAATACATGATCGGGTTACCAAGACCAAATGCAATAACAGCACTGAGCCATTTGGACATCACGCGGAATCGATATTCGGCAACACGGAGTGCTCCAAAGCGAATTGCTCGCTTCGGATCAACCATCTCACCCGGCTTGAAAAGCAGTGTCATTAGTCGACCAAGGTCCTACCGGTAAGTCTGAGGAACACGTCTTCCAAAGAAGATCTTCGAACCAAAGATGTGAGTGGGTGGTGGCCTTGTTCAACGATCTTTGAGAGTAGTTCTTCACCCTTGTCGGTGTAAATCAAGATGCGGTCAGGCAATAGCTCGACTCGGTCACCCAGGGATTCGAGTTGTGGGGCGACTTTGGCGTTGTTGTCGGCACCAAATCGTAGCTCTACGACCTCTTTCGATGAGTACTCCTTGATCAGCTGCGCAGGTGTACCTTCAGCCATAATCTTGCCTTTATCCATCACAATCAGGCGATCACAAAGCTGCTCCGCCTCATCCATGTAGTGGGTGGTGATCACCAAAGTCACACCCTGCTCTTTAAGGCGGAATAGCCTGTCCCAAAGAATGTGTCTAGCCTGTGGGTCGAGACCAGTGGTTGGCTCATCAAGCAGAAGGATTTCTGGCTCATTTACCAAACCTCGGGCGATGGCCAGACGCCTCTGCATACCACCAGATAAGTCGTCAGCTTTTGAATTGCGTTTTTCGGTTAGCTGGGCAAACTCTAGAAGCTCTTCAACTTTCGACTTCAGCCATTTTCTTGGTAGACCAAAGTAGCGGCCATAGACCAAAAGGTTTTCCCAAACCTTGAGCTCTCGATCCAGCATGTCTTTTTGCTGAACCACTCCCAGGTGAGCCCTAATTTCAGGGCCATTGGTGTTGGGCTCCTTGCCCAAGATGGTGAGCTCTCC
>CAYOXP010000080.1:0-3535 GCA_964407995.1 uncultured Aquiluna sp. | reverse complement strand
TGCAGGCGCTATGCGATGAAACGCTTGATCTCACTCAATTCGGTGCTCAGTAGCCCCAGCCGCTTGCGAAAAGACGATGCGTGAATGGGCTTTGCGACTCGAACCCCTTCCCAGCTAGACACGTAGCGTATGCCTTGGAGTGAACTCAAAGACCAAACTTCGCAGCCATCAAGGTCTTCGGGTTTTGCCGCCACCTCTTTCGTGGGATAGCCAGCGTCCCTGGCTAACTCAAAGGCAAGTTCTCTTGTGATTGAGGGAAGCCACAAAGTAGAAGAATCTGGAGCGCAGAGCGCGCCGTCCTGCCACCACATGATTGAGCTCAGAGCACCATCGGCAATAAGTCCATCGCTACTTATGATTACTGCCTCATCAGCGCCACGTAGATTTGCAGCTCGGCGAAGCCGCTGGCATGCAGCCAGGTCTGGCCCCTTGATTAGCGGTGATTTTCTTGGATCAGATTCGTCGGAACTCCACAGGGTTACTGACTCGGTACGCTCTGGTGCTTCGCGAATGCGCAATACAAATTGCTCGCCCTTGGCAAGATCAGCGCGGTATTCAATTCTTGGAAACCAAGCCCCGGTAGTAGGTAGCTGCTTTGTGACTGCTTGAAAAAAACCGTCCAACTCTCTTCTTGCGGCGGGGTCTGTTATCGAATTCGCAAATCGCTGGAAGTGGCGATTTAATTCCCGGACTCGACCGTTTTCAACCAAGAAGCTGTCGGCTACCGTTAGAGTCTCGCTGAGCGTGTCATCGACATGGTGAAACTCGCCATCTCGGAACTGGTAGAAATCGCCTGTAACGCTCATTAGGTTCTAGATTACGTCTTGAAAGGAGTCCAAATGCCGCTGTATCACGAATCACTATCGGCTTGGACTTCGGTGCCTGACACTTTCTGCTCATTTTTTGCTCATCTCCCCAATTGCTTTTGGCTGGATCGCGAACACCACCCAACTGATCGATACTCGGTCATCGGGGTTGGCCTGGTCTCGACGAATCCAAATTGGACTTTAGAGGACGAAACCCTCGAGTTGCCCTTTAGCTTCAGGCCCAATCTCGTTGGCGTGATTCACTATCCAGATAGGCCAGGTGCGATAGAGGGTTTTGACCTACTCGAAGTGGATCGAGCGTTTGTTTTTGACCATGACCGAAAGAAGCTGCACTTTGTGGGCAGGTTTGAATCTCGCAAAGACTTTGATGCTTGGCATCACGCAGCACTCTTGCGACTTGCCCTAATAGGTGGAGACTCGGCCGCGCATCAGTTAGATGCGCCGGCTGCAACGGCCAGCAATCTGTTTCCCAATGACTCAAGGCTGGAGTACCTGGAAAAGATTGCAAAGGCTAAGGATGCGATCTCTAAAGGTGACGTGTATCAGCTTTGTTTGACCACTAAGTTGACAGGTGAATACCAAGGCGATGAGCTGTCGTATTTCCTTAGGTTAAGAAAGCAGAATCCAGCTCCTTACGCCAGTTTTATTCGTATTGGTAGCAAGGCCTATGTCTCGATATCTCCAGAGCGGTTTATCCGCGTTAGTGGCTCACATGTAATGAGCTCTCCCATCAAGGGCACAAGACCCCGTGGAGCAAACGATGAGCTTGACAGACAACTGCGGGCTGAGCTGTCTCAGTCTGAGAAGGAACAAGCCGAGAATTTGATGATTGTTGACCTTGTGCGCAATGATCTGTCGGTTGTCGCAAGCCCCGAAAGTGTCACAGTGACTGGGCTTTTGCAGGTTCAGAGCTACTCTACGGTTCATCAACTGGTGTCAGATGTCTCCGGGGAGCTGGCACCTGGCCGCAACGGATTCGATGCACTTCTGGCGTTGGCGCCAGGAGGGTCGATGACCGGAGCCCCAAAGAAACGGGCGATGGAAATACTCTCCCAGCTCGAATCCGCTCCCAGGGAGGGGTACTCAGGGGGCATCGGCTGGATCGGGTTTTCTGGCGATATGGATTTGGCCATGGTTATCAGGACCGCGGTCTTCGAAAATGGCAGAGTTTCCATCGGAATCGGAGGAGGGATTACCTCGGATTCAGACCCAGAAGCAGAGCATGAAGAGATTCAAATCAAGGCCAGAGCGCTCACGAACGCCCTTTCGGCCCAGGTGGCTTGGTAACCTTATGCGTAATTCACTTCGAGGTTTTTAGTTGAGCGCAGAATATAGCTTTCAAGCCATTCAAGAAAAATGGCTTCCAGTTTGGGATCAGATCAAGCCATTTGATTCGTCTAAGCCAGGCGATGACCGCCCAAAAAAGTATGTCCTCGACATGTTTCCTTACCCTTCGGGCGACCTTCACATGGGTCACGCCGAGGCATATGCGCTAGGTGACGTAATCGCTCGTTACTGGGCACAGCGCGGCTACAACGTTATGCATCCAATTGGCTGGGATGCCTTTGGCCTGCCTGCGGAAAACGCAGCCATCAAGCGTGGACTTGACCCACGCAAGTGGACGTACGAAAACATCGACCAGCAGAAGACTTCGATGCGTCGTTACGCATGTAGCTTCGACTGGGATCGAGTGCTGCAAACCTGCGACCCGATTTATTACCGCTGGAATCAGTGGCTGTTCTTAGAGTTCTATAAGCGCGGTCTGGCCTATCGCAAGAACTCGAACGTGAACTGGTGCCCCTCGTGCCAGACAGTGCTTGCCAATGAGCAGGTTGTCGGCGGTCTCTGTGAGCGATGTGACTCACAAGTCACTAAGAAGGCGCTTACCCAGTGGTATTTCAAGGTAACCGAATACGCAGACCGCTTGCTCGATGACCTAGACACACTTGAGGGCAAATGGCCGGGCAAGGTGCTAACGATGCAGCGCAACTGGATCGGAAGATCGCAGGGCGCAAATGTCGACTTCGAAATTGAGGGTCGCACCGAACCGGTGACCGTCTTTACCACTCGCCCTGACACGTTATTTGGTGCAACTTTCATGGTAGTTGCAGTAGACAGCGACTTGGCGGCAGAACTTGCTTCTGGATCTGATGCTGAGGTTCGCATGCAGTTCCAGGATTACCTGGAGAAGACCAAGCAGTCCAATGACATCGAGCGTCTAGCGACCGATCGAGAGAAGACCGGTGTATTCCTAAACCGTTATGCAATCAATCCGCTAAATGGCGCAAGGCTACCGATTTGGGCATCTGACTACGTACTTGCCGACTACGGCACCGGTGCGATCATGGCGGTCCCTGCTCACGATGAGCGCGACATGGCCTTTGCTAACGCCATGAACCTCGAGGTAATTGACGTTTTGCAAACCGAGCAAGAGTTGGCGGCGGTTTCTAGGGTCGCAACAACTGGCGATGGTGTCGTTATCAACTCAGGTGAACTAAACGGACTATCAAAGAACGATGCCATCGCGAAGGCAATTGAGCTCGTTGAAAAATCCGGCAAGGGCAAGGCTGCCAAGAACTTCCGCTTGCGCGACTGGCTAATCTCCCGTCAGCGCTATTGGGGTACCCCTATCCCAATCATTCACTGTGAGAATTGCGGTGAGGTTCCAGTGCCTCAGGATCAACTGCCAATCGAACTTCCAGATGCAG
>CAYOXP010000079.1:0-3670 GCA_964407995.1 uncultured Aquiluna sp. | reverse complement strand
AAGGCCGTGCTGTGGGATATGGACGGCACCCTAATCGACTCAGAACCCTATTGGTTGTTGAGTGAGTCCGCGCTAGCTAGCGATTATGGCAAAGTTTGGACCGAAGCTGATGGTCACCAAATGATTGGTAAGTCACTTTACGATTCATCGGCTCTACTGCGCGAAAAATTTGAGATCACCGATCTTTCTATCCAGCAGGTAATCGACCGCCTCACCAATGAAGTCGTGGCCAACCTCAAGAACAAGTTGCCCTGGCGACCCGGTGCGCTGGAAGCACTGATGATGCTGAAGCAGGCTGGAATCAAAACCGCTCTGGTAACAATGTCGATGCGAAGCATGGCCTTGGCAGTGGTGGATGCGATTCCCTTTCAAGCGTTTGACGTTGTGGTTGCTGGGGATGACGTTCGATTCGGCAAGCCTCACCCTGAGCCTTACGAGAAGGCGGCGAAGTTGCTGGGACTTGAGCCAGGGGAGTGCGTGGCATTTGAAGATTCCACCACCGGGTTGACTTCAGCAGAAGCCGCAGGCTGCATTCCAGTTGGCATCCCTAACCTGATGCCACTTCCTGCAACTGGTCGCAGGGTAATTGTTGATTCACTCACAAGTGTGAATCTTGAGTGGTTAGCAGGTTTGAAGTGAGTAATTTTGCAGCAGGTGACAAGGTTCAGCTAACGGGGCCTCGTGGTCGACTGAACACCATCACCCTTGAAGTCGGTGGCAGGTTTGGTACCCACAAAGGTGATCTCCTACACGATGAGATCATCGGTAAGCCAGATGGCTCGGTGGTTCAAAACCAAAACGGTGTTGAGTACCTAGCTCTAAAGCCGTTGCTGACCGACTACGTGCTGTCGATGCCACGTGGTGCCGCGATTGTTTACCCTAAGGACGCCGGCCAGATCATCGTCGAAGGCGACATCTTCCCAGGTGCAACCGTTATTGAGGCCGGAGTAGGTTCTGGCGCTCTATCTAGCTACCTGCTGCGTGCTGTTGGCCAAGAAGGCAAGCTGTATTCCTTCGAACGTAGAGATGAATTTGCTCAGATCGCTAAGGCGAATGTGGTCAACCAACTTGGCTATACGCCAAAGAACTGGACCGTGACCCTTGGCGATTTGCAGGATGCGCTTCCAAGCGTGATCCCGAATCAGACCGCGGATCGTGCGGTGTTAGACATGCTCGCACCTTGGGAGTGCATTGATCAGGTAGCTGATGCCCTTGCTCCCGGTGGAATGGTGATTTGCTACGTGGCCACCGTAACCCAACTTTCCAGAACAGTTGAAGCAATCAAGGAGCACGGCGGATTCACCCCAGCCGAAGCTTGGGAATCAATGGTTCGCACTTGGCACGTCGAAGGGCTGGCTGTAAGGCCAGACCATCGCATGATCGCCCACACTGGCTTTTTGCTCAGCGCAAGGCGCCTGGCACCAGGCACGATCCTTCCTCAGTTCAAGCAAAAGCGAGCATCGAAGGATGACTACACCGATGAAGATTTCGAGATTTGGTTGCCACAGGCCATCGGCCAAAGGCCAATTAGTGAGAAAAAACTGAGAAAAACCATGCGTAAGGTGACCCAAGAGGCCGCCGAGCGAGAGAATTAGACGTCCCAAAAGAAAGACTGCCCTTGCGCAAACTTGCCCCAATCGCCCTTATTTCGCTGCTAACCCTGGCTGGCTGTGCTCCAGCAGCGGAACCAGCAGACCCAACTAGCTATGCCGCCATGAGTGCAGGGCTCAGTGCTGAATGTGAAAGCTACGAAACCGGGGAAGCTGTAAAGCAGGTAAAGGTTGAGGGCGAATTCGGCGCACAGCCAGAAGTCAGCTTCCCGACTCCTCTTTCAGGCACAGGCGTAGAGACTGCAGTCATTATTGAAGGTGACGGTGGGGCGATCGTTGGCAACCAGCGAGTAGCACTGCACTTCACTGGATTCAACGCCGCCACCGGGGAGCAGTTCCAAGGCAGCGAGTTCGGCACCGACGGATACATCATTCAGGATTTGATCGCCGGTGATACCCCAGATTTCTGCAAGGCGCTGACCGGGGTACAGGTTGGATCGCGAGTTGCGATTTTGTTTGACGCTGCAAATGCCCACCAGAACAACGGTGTTGAGAGCTTGGGCATTGGCGCAAGTGACGGCATTTTGTTCGTTTTTGATGTTGTGGACGCCTACCTACCGCACGCGGTCGGAGATTCTGTTGCTCCAGTTGCAGGGCTACCGACAGTGATTCTCGCTCCAAACGGTCAGCCTGGTATCCAGATTCCAGCCACCGATGCACCGACCGAATTCGCCAGGTCAGTTTTGATCCAGGGAACCGGGGAGACGGTGAACATCGGTGACACTGTCGTTGTTCACTATTCGGGCTGGACCTGGCAGGGCGAGCAATTCGATACCTCATGGGATCGTCAGGCCCCAGCTTCATTCCAGGTTTCTTCAGACAGCTTGATTGAGGGCTTTGTTCAAGCGCTCGATGGCGTTCAGGTTGGCTCCCAAGTGGTTGCGGTAATTCCTCCTTCGCTCGGATATGGCGACAATGCACAGGGTTCAATCCCAGCAGGCTCTACCCTTATCTTTGTTATCGACGTTTTGGGTAAGGAATAACAGCTAGGGGGAGCGTTGGCAAAACAAACGCCTGCCGAACGGATCTTCACCCTAACTTGCTGCCTGATGGCAAGCCCAAGGCTTGGAATCAGCAAGCAAGATATTTATCGGGCAGTGGCCGGATACCAAGAGGCGACTGCCGATGACGCGCGAGACCGAATGTTTGAGCGAGACAAGCAAGCACTTCGAGATGCCGGTGTTCTGCTTGAAGTTTCTGAGTCTGACGGCTACGACGAAACCGAGCAGTCGAGATACAAAATCTCATCCAGCACATTTGCCTGGCCAAAAGACCTAACCCTTACCCCAAAGAAGCTTCAGCTGCTTGAGCTTGCCGCCAAGGCTTGGAACAACCAGCTCCTGGAAGGCTCGGCGCAACAAGGTCTGATGCGCCTAAAATCCCTTGGATTGGTAGCACAGGAAACTGACCTGAGGCCGTTTAGCCCGAGACTCCTAACGCGACACAGCGCTTTTGGACCGCTGGCAAACGCCATCAATGAAAATCTTCAAGTTGCATTTCGCTATCAAAAACCAGAGGGCGAGCCAACCGATCGAGTTGTAACTCCGCTGAAACTTAGACAGTTGCAAGGGCAGTGGGTACTACTTGCCCTGCACGACTCGATAATTAAGAACTTCTTGCTAAGGCGCATCGTGTCTGCAGTCGAATTGACAGAACTAGCTGGAATCCCTGTCAACTCAGATGCCTTGCAACTTGCGGAGCACGAGTTGGCGGATTTCGTATCAGGCAACATCGCGACCCTGGAGGTCATTCCAGACACCGAAGCGGCACTCGCCTTCCACCCAGATGCCCAGGGGCTTGTTCAAACTTCCTTCATGGATGAAGCGCTCTTTGCCGAAGACCTACTGGAGTTCGGCACGCAGCTAAAGGTGCTATCACCTGAGAGTCTCAAACGTCGTGTGCGCGCAGGCCTCAAGGCGGTGATCAAAGCTCATGCCTAAACAAGAATTGGACGCTGGAGAGCTCTATAACCTCGCGCTTTCGATTGTTGGCCTAGTTTTCAAAGACGGCCCTGCGACAATCACCGAATTGGCTGAGCATTTCTCAGTCTCTGAAAAGGC
>CAYOXP010000078.1:0-3676 GCA_964407995.1 uncultured Aquiluna sp. | reverse complement strand
CAAAACCCTAAGGCTTATCGCCACGTTCTCATCGTTGAGAATGAGCCGTTGATGCGCGATTTGTTGGCTCGCTCAGTCGAGTCTTCGGGATTTGTTGTGACCACGGCGGCAAATGCTGCAGATGCGAAGCGTGCCTTGAAGTCAATTGACCCAGACGCAATCGTTGTTGATATTGAGCTTGGCCCCGGCCCAAATGGTTTTGAGTTGGTTGAGTCGCTTGTGAGTCAGATCCCGGCCCTTGGCGTGGTGTTCCTTACCAATCTGCCTGACCCCAGATTTGGCGCTAAGGACGATGGCGTCGTTCACTCGAATCAGGCTTACCTGCGCAAAGGCGCAATTCAAACCGGTGACGAACTTGTCGCCGCCATCGAAGCGGTACTAAAGGACGAACTGACAGATACCTATCGTCACGATCTTGCAAGCAACCGACCGCTGGCTTCGCTCTCTAGAAGGCAGATAGAGACATTGGCGTTGGTTGCCGAGGGCAAGACGAACAGCCAAATTGCCTCCCTGCGCGGGACAACAGTCCGAGCGGTTGAGGGAATGCTCTCGAGAATTTTTGATCTGATGGCAATCGACCCAAAGTCAACTAACCCAAGGGTCGAAGCAGCTGGCCAATACTTACGCGCTAAGGGTATGGAGTAGCAGTTGGCGGAACAGCCACGCCCAGCCTTTCAACCGTTTGCTGCACTCAGAAGTAAATATGCCCTGAACTGGCGCACGCATGCGCTTTTTGCCGTGCCGGCAGCATCTTCTGGTTTTCTAAATGACTACATCAGACTGGGTGGTAGCCCCACTGCCTGGGCAGTAACACTTATAGTTGCCTTTTTTCTGACGGTTCTGACAATTGAACTTTCAGTTTCCTACAGGGATCGAATAGGAATCAAGCCCTCAATCTGGTCAAGTTTGACGATCTTGATTTATGCGGGCTTGGTGCGCGGAGTTGTGGTTTACCTGCTTGGAACCACCCTCGGGGTTGTGCCTCAAGATGACTGGGCATATCGCTTATTCGGTGCCCCCATTTACATCATCACGACGTATTTGATCTTCAATGCTTTGGTCACATCGTTCATCGAACAACGAGATGCCGAGCAGGAACTTAGGGCAGAATCCAGAAACCTCAGCCACTCAAGAGAGCTGTTCTCAAAGGAAATTCAGCGACTGAGAATTGAGCGGGCCGCCAAGGTTAGGGACCTAATCGCACCATCAATCTGGGAGATTTCTAAGCGACTAGGGGATGCCAAGCTGAAGGGCAAGGCCGATGATTTAGTGCAGGCTCTGAGGGAAACCAATGAAAAGGTTGTAAGGCCGCTTTCGAAGCAAATGTTTGTGAGCTTTGACCCACCCACCATTTCTTCGATGCCAGCTCTTGGCCGCGTTGGAAGACTTGTATTACCCAAGCGCATCACGCTCGGCAACTCTGTTTCGGTGCTCTTTTTGGTTTTCGTCTCACAGGTCATGGGCTACTCCACCCAGGTGCTCAAGGTAGGTGCTGGGCAGGCCTTTATAAATATTTTGGTTGCAGGTATTTACTTCGCGGTGATTAGTTACATTCTCAAATACGCCACTGCTCGAATCGAACACTCAACCTTTTTCGGGCTACTGATTTCAATCCCGCTAGGTTATGCAGTGGGCTACAGCATCATCTCAATCAACGATCTACCTGGAGTAAATTACTGGGCAGAGTTCCCTACCCAGGCAGGAGTGTTTTTCGCCCTGACCTACCCAAGTGCATATCTAATATCAGCAACAAGTGCACAGCGGCGGATGGTGCTTGGGCAATTGGCGAAAGTTGTTGAAGAGCAAAAGATACTAAATTCCCAGCTGAGGCAACAGGTCTGGTTGGACCAGAAACTACTGGCCACTGAACTTCATGGCAGCGTGCAGGCTGCGCTGCATGCCGCAGCACTGAGCCTTTCCAAAAAGGCAAACCCAACCCCAGCCGACCTAGATAGAACTCTTGAGTCGGTTCAAGGCGTGGTGGAAAGACTCGGTGAAAATGCTTATCTGGAGGGCGAAACCTTCGAACAGATTCTTACTGACATAGCTGATGTTTGGGATGGGGTTTGCACCATCAACTACGAATATCTCCCTGACTTGGTGTTAGCCATGGATAGCGACCCCAAATGCGCAAGAAGTGTAATCGAGGTGGTCAGAGAAACCATCACCAATGCTATAAAGCACAGTAAGGCTGAGGTCATTGATGTCGAGATAACTCAGGTTTCGGGGTTGGTTCGACTATCGATTGTGAATGTTGGGCAACTGAAAGTAGCCCAAGAGTATGGGGCAGGAAGCGAGATCATCAGCGAACTCACCTTTAGCCACAAGCTTTCCCAACTTGGCGAATACGTTGTTCTAGAGGCTCTTATTCCAATGAGCCTTGAAGCCGCTGCCTAGTTTCGCGAAGACTTGGTGGTTGGCAGCCTTGGCGTTCGCAAACTATTCCAGCCGCAACCGCCGCCACCTCGGCGCTCGCAATCAAGTCATCTTCACTGAGGCGCTCAATTCTGGTGGCTGGAGAATCTCCCAGGCCATCCCGCAGCTGCAGTTCGGCTAAAAAGTTCGCCATAAAAGTATCGCCAGCTCCAACGGTGTCTACAAGGGAAATCTTTGGAGCAGGAGCGTGCAGCTTCTGACCATTGTGATAGATAAATGCACCTTCACTACCGCGAGTGATGACCACTAGCTTGCCGGTGCGAGCCCAATCGAATGCGATGTCATCAAGATCTGCGCCTTCTTCAAGTTCATATAGCCATTCGATGTCGGCGTCCGAGGCCTTAATGATGTTCGAGATTTCGTTGACGCGAAGCACGCGCTGCAGTTCTGCTTCTCGTTCAAAGCCAAGCGCTGCGCGGATATTTAGGTCGTGGCTCAGAGTCACTGCGTCGGTTGCGTGAAGTTCACGCAACCAGGCTTCGATGATTACGCTGCCAGGCTCAATCGCCATTCCAAGGCAGCCGTATTGCACGGCTTTGGCGCCGAGATCTTTCACCATTTCAACACTTGGCAATTCGTCTGGAGTCCAACCCCAGTCGGCGGTGCCATCAACATAGAAGCTGTAGCTTGCGACACCGGAACTATCTATGGTTGCAACCGCAAGTGAAGTTTGTTCAGAGGCGTTTATTGAAAGATCAAGATTCACACCGTTTGAGGCAAGGTGCTGGCGAATTTGTTTGCCGAAGCCGTCACTTGAGATCCGGCCCAAAAAACGCTGTTCTTCACCTCGCCTAGCCAGGGCAAGCGCAACGTTGGCGTTTGCGCCACCAACCACGGCCTGATACTTGCCCCCGGAATCGGCATCGCCGATAAGGTCAATTAGCGCTTCACCAATAACCAGAATCATGCGGCAAGTCTAGGCTGTAGATATGAGTACAACTCAAAATTCCAAACGAGCAATTCAATTGCCATTGGTCGGCCTAGCTTTTGCTTGGGCCATGATGATGATCTCTCAATACGTTGATCTCTATACCCCATTCCCTGCCTACGACAACATGGGCGAAAGACTCAATCCAGAGGTTGAGTTGCAGTGGAGTGTATACATCACACTAGGTGCGGTTGTTGGTGCCTCGATTGCATCGCTATTGGGTCAGAAGTTGGCACTTGCGGCAAGGATGGAAAATGATTCACCACTTGCCGTAGCAGCACATCGTTTCACCAATTTGTTTGTAATCCTCTC
>CAYOXP010000077.1:0-3747 GCA_964407995.1 uncultured Aquiluna sp. | reverse complement strand
ATCTTTTCGTCGTTTAGCTCACTTGAAACAGCACGAACGCGCTGACCTAGCTCACCAATACATGCACCCTTGGCATTGATGCCAGGCTCCTTAGCGATAACCGCAATTTTGGTGCGGTGTCCTGCTTCACGGGCAACCGATGCAATCTCAACCTGACCATTTGCAACCTCAGGGACCTCGAGAGCGAAAAGTTTGCGAACCAGGTTTGGGTGGGTTCTAGAAACCGTGATCTGCGGGCCACGAAGACCTCGCTGAACGGAGGTTACGTAGACGCGAATGCGCGAACCGTGAGAGTAGTCCTCACCAGGGACCTGCTCCTCCGGCGGCATCATGGCCTCGATAGAACCTAGGTTTACGTAGACCATGTTTGATCGAGGACCCTGCTGAATTACACCGGCAACAATGTCGCCCTCTTTGCCCTTGAACTCTCCCATGAGACCTTCATCAGCAATCTCACGCATGCGCTGGGCAATGACTTGTTTAGCAGCGTAGGCGGCTACACGGCCAAAGCCCTCAGGAGTGACGTCGTTCTCACCAATCTGCTCACCCTCTTCATCGAGAATTGGGGAGTAAATAGTGACGTGGCCAGTCTTGCGATCTAGCTCTGCACGAGGACCCTTTGTGTGGTCTTGGATGTGCTTGTAGTAGGCAGCCAGAATGGCGGCTTCGATGATGTTTACCAAGTCATCGAATGGAATCTCTTTTTCGCGCTCTAGAAGACGCAGCACCGAAATGTCGATATCCATCTTGCCTACCCTTTTCTCTTATCCGCGTTTTGCTTGAAGCTCAGCTACAGCCGATTCTAGCTTGACCTGAGTGCGCTCGCCCGTGCGACGGTTCCAGAGCTCAACCTCGCCATCAGCTACACCACGACCACAAATAATGATCCATGGCACACCAATCAGCTCGGCGTCGGCAAATTTCACACCTGGGCTAACTTTCTGGCGGTCATCCAACATCGCGGTCAAGCCAAGCTTCTCGGCCTCTACCGCCAGCTTCTCGGCAGCTTCGAATGGAAGCTCATCTTTACCAGCTGCGATGATGTGAACATCTGCAGGAGCAACCGATTCCGGCCAGATCAAACCATTGTCATCGTGAGATGCCTCTGAGATAACGGCGACTAGTCGAGTAACACCAATTCCGTATGAACCCATTGTTACCGTGACCAGCTTGCCGTTTTCGTCCAAGACCTTCAGATCAAGCGCTTCCGCATACTTGCGGCCGAGCTGGAAGACGTGCCCAATCTCGATACCGCGTGCAAGCTCTAGTGGGCCAGATCCATCTGGTGCTGGGTCTCCGGCACGAATCTCGGCGATATCTGCAACGCCGTCTGCCTCGAAGTCTCTGCCGTAGGTGAGATTCCAGATGTGCATCTGGTCCTCATTTGCACCCGTAATCCACTGGCTGCCCTTAGCAACACGTGGGTCAACCAGGTAGCGAATTCCGGCCTCTGCATCTTTACCCAAGAACTGCTTGCCGTTCTTGGTTGGTCCGATGTAACCCTTGACCAACTGTGGGTGCTTCTCGAAATCAGCCTCGGTTGCAGCCTCAACTTCGAATGGGCCAAAGGCCGCCTCTGCACGCTTCTGATCGACTTCACGGTCGCCCGGCACGCCAACGATGACAAGCTCGCGTTTTCCATCTGGCGCAATGAGTGCAAGAACCACGTTCTTTAGGGTGTCGGCCGCGCTCCACTGACCATCACCCTTTGGGTGGGTGGCGTTTGAAAAGTCAACCAGGGATGCGATCGTTGGAGTGTTCGGCGATGCATGAACCTCAGCAGCGGGGTTGTTAGACCCGTCAACATCTTCGGCAATCGCAAACTTGACCGCCTCAACGTTGGCTGCGAAGCCGCCAGATGAACGCACAAATGTGTCCTCGCCGATGGGAGAAGGGTTGAGGAATTCCTCTGACTTAGACCCACCCATGGCTCCGGCATCCGCCTTCACAACCACGTACTCAACGCCCAATCGCTGGAAAATGCGCTCGTATGCATCACGCTGAGCCTGGTAACTCTTGGCGAGTCCTTCGTCTGAAACATCAAACGAGTAGGCATCCTTCATCACGAATTCACGACCACGCAGCAGCCCTGCTCGAGGCCTTGCCTCATCGCGGTATTTGTTCTGGATCTGATAGATCGACAGTGGAAGGTCTTTGTATGAAGAGTAAAGATCCTTCACCAGAAGGGTGAATACCTCTTCGTGGGTTGGGGCAAGTAGATAGTCAGCCTTTTTGCGGTCCTGCAACCTAAATAGGTTGTCGCCATATTCAGTCCAGCGACCGGTTGCCTCATAAGGCTCTCTTGGCAACAGCGCCGGGAAGAAAACTTCTTGCGCTCCGGCATTCGCCATCTCTTCGCGAACAATCTTTTCGATCTTGGCTTTCACCATCAATCCGAGTGGCAACCAGGTAAAGATTCCAGGGCCATTACGGCGAATGTAGCCGGCACGAACCAGCAGCTTGTGGCTGTCTACTTCGGCATCAGATGGGTCCTCGCGCAACGTGCGCAGGAATAAAGAGCTCAAGCGAATAGGCATGGGCTCAATGTTAGCTACTTGTCGCCTACCGTTACCTGTGCAGTGCCAATAATGCTTGGGTCCATTTCCGCTGCGATGCGGTTTGCCTCTTCGATCAAAGTCGCAACGATTTCGCTCTCTGGAACGGTCTTAATGACCTCGCCCTTCACAAAGATCTGCCCCTTACCGTTACCTGAGGCGACACCGAGATCGGCCTCACGAGCTTCACCAGGGCCGTTCACTACACAACCCATAACCGCAACGCGAATCGGAACCGTTAGGTGCTGAAGCCCCTCGGTCACGTTGTTAGCAAGGGTGTAAACATCCACCTGAGCGCGACCACATGATGGGCAAGAAACGATTTCAAGCTTGCGAGGGCGCAGGTTTAGAGACTCAAGAATTTGTGAGCCCACCTTGATCTCCTCAACCGGAGGGGCAGAGAGTGATACGCGAATGGTGTCGCCGATACCCTTGGACAACAGCGCACCAAAAGCCACCGAAGACTTGATGGTTCCCTGGAATGCCGGGCCAGCCTCAGTTACACCAAGGTGAAGCGGCCAGTCGCCTCGCTCTGCCAACAGTTCGTAGGCACGAACCATCACTACGGGATCGTTGTGCTTTACAGAAATCTTGAAATCGTGGAAGTCATGCTCTTCAAACAAACTGGCTTCCCAGACCGCAGATTCGACCAAGGCTTCAGGGGTGGCCTTGCCATACTTCTCCAAAAGACGTGGGTCTAAGGATCCGGCGTTTACGCCGATCCGAAGCGAGACTCCGGCATCCTTTGCGGCTTTGGCAATGGCACCGACCTGGTCATCAAATTTACGAATGTTGCCAGGGTTTACACGAACTGCACCACAGCCAGCATCGATGGCTTGGAAGACGTATTTTGGCTGGAAGTGAATATCTGCGATCACTGGAATTTGGCTGCGTTTTGCAATGATGTGCAGGCGGTCAGCGTCATCCTGCGATGGGACCGCAACGCGCACGATGTCACAGCCGGAGGCGGTTAACTCGGCAATTTGCTGCAAGGTTGCATTGACGTCTGTGGTCGGAGTGGTGGTCATTGATTGAACCGAAATCGGCGCATCCCCACCAACGGCAACCTTGCCGACCATAATCTGCCGGGTCTTACGACGTGGAGCAAGGGTAGGCGGTGGAGATTTAGGCAATCCCAAATTTATTGCTGGCAATTACTTGACCTTTCAACTTCCACAAGCATAAACAGCTG
>CAYOXP010000076.1:0-3813 GCA_964407995.1 uncultured Aquiluna sp. | reverse complement strand
GGTTTTGGAGCCGAGAGAAGCGTATGAAGTTTGAAGTTGGCGAAACCGTCGTTTACCCCCACCACGGCGCAGCAGAGATCATTGAAGTTTCTGACAAGACCATCCGCGGTGAGACTCAAACTTACCTAAAGCTTCGCGTTGCTCAGGGCGATCTAATCATTCAGGTTCCAGCAGCCAACGTTGAGATGGTCGGCGTTCGTGACGTAATCGACAAAAAGGGTGTTCAGCAGGTTTTCGACGTGCTGCGTGCCGAGTTTGTAGAAGAACCAACCAACTGGTCTCGTCGTTACAAGGCGAACCTAGAGAAGCTAGCTTCAGGCGACGTGGTCAAGGTTTCCGAGGTTGTCCGCGACCTATGGCGTCGCGATCAGGACCGCGGTCTATCTGCTGGTGAGAAGCGCATGCTTGCAAAGGCGCGACAGATTTTGATCTCAGAGTTGGCGCTTGCTCGCAAGGTTGACGAAGAGAAGGCATCGGCCGAACTCGACAAGGTATTGGCCTCCTAAATCATGAGCGTTGCAGTGGTGCTAGTCGCCGCTGGCAAGGGCACGAGGCTAGGTGCCGGCCAGCCAAAGGCGCTGGCGAAGGTAGCTGGAAAAACCTTGTTGGAGCATTCTCTGATTCGCATCTCGGAATATTCCCCCGATCAGCTAATTGTGGTAGCTCCTGCGGAATTGCAGGGTGAATTTGAGACACTGGCGAAAGGCTATCTGAAGATGGCTGTAGTCGTAGCTGGGGGTGACTCTAGGCAGGAGTCTGTAGCTAACGGCTTGTCACTTGTTGAAACCGATTTTGTCTTGGTGCATGATGCGGCAAGGGCCTTTACTCCAGCCGAGGTGTTTAAGGGCGTGGCGGCAGCACTTCAGGAATCTGACTGCGTGGTCCCTGCGCTAAAGCCAGTCGACACCATCAAGCAGGTTTCTGGGGATTGGGTAGAGAAAACACTGGATCGCAACTCACTTGCGATGGTGCAAACACCTCAGGGCTTCAAAGTGACCTCCCTGAGGAAGGCGCTAGCATCAACCACCGCCGACTTCACAGATGAAGCCGGCCTTATGGAATCCCAGGGTTACGCGACTCGAATAGTGGCCGGCCACCAGAATGCATTTAAGGTGACGACTGCGGCCGATTTGGAAAAAGCAAACGATCTGTTTGCACAGACCAGAAGCGGTATCGGTGTCGATGCTCACCAGTTTTCAACCGAAGGCTCTCTGATGCTGGGCTGCATTCAGTGGCCAGAGCTACCAAAACTCGAGGGGCACTCTGACGGAGACTCGGTTGCACATGCTCTGGTTGACGCACTTCTTTCGGCAGCGGGGTTGGGTGACATCGGTAAAGTCTTTGGCGTTGATCGACCTGAGTTCTCAGGCGCTTCTGGTGAGAGTTTCTTGGTTGAGACGCTGAGAATGCTTTCGGATACGGGTTTCGAACCAGTTAACGCGACGGTCCAAATTGTTGGCGATAAGCCAAAAGTTTCACCTAGGCGAACCGAGCTCGAGCAACGTCTGAGTGAACTCTTAAATTGCCCAGTGTCGGTAGGGGCCACCACCACCGATGGCCTTGGATTCCTTTCCGATTCTCGAGGTGTGGCGGCAGTTGCAACCGCCCTGATCAGAACTCGAAGCTAGGCTTTGGCCATGAAGTTATTTGATACCCGCTCACAAACCCTGAGGGAGTTTGAGCCAATCACACCTGGCAAGGTGGGTATTTACGTTTGCGGCCCAACGGTCCAATCTCAGCCTCACATTGGCCACCTTCGCTCAGCCTTGGTTTATGACCTAATGGCCAGGTGGCTAACGCATTTGGGTAACCAGGTTCTATTGGTTCGAAATGTTACAGACATCGACGACAAGGTGTTAGAAAAGGCAAACGAGGCCTCCCAGGATTGGTCCGCCCTGGCCTATGCAAATGAGCAGCACTTTGCATCAGACTTTAGAAGACTTGGAATCAATCCACCTTCGATTGAGCCACGGGCAACCGGCCACATTCCGCAGATGCTAGAGCTAATCGACAAGCTGATTGAAAACTCTCACGCTTACCAGGGGCTAGATGGTAGCGCCAACGTCTACTTCGACACCGGCAGCTGGCCTAAGTATGGAGAGCTCACGAATCAGGACCTTGAAGCGATGGAGTCTTCGGAGACATCAAGTGACAAGAAGCAGGCTCAAGACTTTGCCCTATGGAAGGTGAACAAACCAGGAGAGCCTCAGACTGCTGCCTGGAATTCCAAATTTGGTAAGGGTCGCCCTGGTTGGCACATCGAGTGCTCTGCAATGGCATCTCATTACCTTGGCGAGAACTTCGATATTCACGGTGGTGGACTGGATCTTCGCTTCCCCCATCACGAGAACGAGCTTGCTCAATCGCAGGCTGCAGGTCACGCATTCGCCAACTACTGGGTGCACAACGGCCTGGTTACGGTAGCCGGCCAGAAGATGAGTAAGTCTTTGGGTAACTCGGTCTTCTCGGATGATCTCTTTTCTCTCGCTTCCGCACAGGTAGTTCGCTACTACTTGTTGTCTGCTCACTACCGCTCGGTCCTTGACTATCAACCTTCGGTGCTAGCCGAAGCCGAGGCTGCCCTTGGTCGAATCCTTGGATTTGTGGAACGTGCTCTCCGCGAGCTAAAACCAACCCAGTTCGCCGAAGTGGACGTAAACCCGGAGCTTGATGGCGAGTTTGCCTCCGAGATGAACGATGACCTCAATGTTCCTGCGGCGCTCGCGGTTATCCACGAGATGGTGCGATCTGGCAATGCGGATCTTGATGAACAAAGACTTCGCGATGCGGCCCAGAAGCGTGATCAAGTTCTAAAAATGCTCGAAATTTTAGGCCTAGCCCCAAGTCAATGGCCAAAGCAGGCAAACGCCGAGCACGTTGCTTTGGATGCGCTCATTCAACAACTAATTTCTCAGCGCAATAAGGCTAGAGAAGAAAAAGACTGGGCAACCGCAGATCGCATTCGCGACCAACTTGCCGAGAGTGGCATTGAACTTTCCGATTCACAAAACCAAACGCACTGGAGTCTGAGCTAATGGCAAAACCAGGAAGGCCCGGAGCGGCCAAGGGTAAAAAGGGAGCTACCAAGGGAACTGGTGGCCACGGCCGTCAGGCTCTAGAAGGCAGGGGCCCAACACCAAAGGCGGAAGACCGCCCGTATCACAAGGCCTTCAAGGCCAAGGCTGCCGCAGGTAGCAAGGGAACCGGCTCCAAGCCAGCCGCAAAGCCGGTTCGCAAAGGTGAGTTTGTCGCCGGTCGATCTGGCATGGGAGCGCGTGCAATTTCCGGTGAGGTGTTATCCGGTCGCAACTCTGTAGTCGAAGCCCTAAAGGCTCGCATTCCGGCCACAGCGCTTTTCATTGCCCAGCGCATCGAGATGGACGACCGAGTCAAAGAGTCAATTGCGATTGCAAACGGTCGAGGCATTGCAGTTAATGAAGTAACCAGGCCTGAGATTGATCGCATGACCGGGGGTGACAGCGTTCACCAGGGAATTGCTTTGCAGGTTCCGCCATACAACTACAAGCACCCAATGGAGCTATTGGATCGAGCGCTATCTACTGGCCAGCCTCCGCTGTTGGTAGCACTTGATGGTGTGACCGACCCGAGAAACCTTGGAGCAATCATTCGCTCGGTGGCTGCATTTGGTGGCCATGGTGTAGTCGTGCCTCAGCGTCGAAGCGTTGGCGTAACCGCTTCCGCATGGAAGACCAGTGCCGGTGCCGCAGCCCGTATACCAGTTGCCTTGGCTTCTAACTTGAACCAGGCAATCAAGGAATACAAGCAGCGTGGAGTATTCGTAATTGGCCTGGA
>CAYOXP010000075.1:2174-3840 GCA_964407995.1 uncultured Aquiluna sp. | reverse complement strand
TGGTTTGTTTCTTCCCTAAAAAGGTTTTCTAGGCGCGCTCTGTCGCCGTAGGCCTGCACGATGAATCACCTTCGATTCTGTTGGTTACTGAAAAGCGAACCTCGAAGGTTCAAAGCCAGATTAGGGGATTAGGCAAACTTTGCCAAACCGGCAGCCAACACATCTAGAGCATCGTTTAGCAGCTCGTTGGTGATGGCCAATGGTGGCAAGAAGCGAATCACGTTGTTGTAGGTTCCAGCGTTGAGAATTAGAACTCCATTTGCGTGGCAGTGCTTCACCAGCTCGTCAACAATGGCGGCATTTGGCTTCTTGTTGTCACCCTCGACAAACTCAATTGCCATCATGGCGCCCTTGCCTCGGATGTCTCCGATCACTGAGTGCTGAGCCTGCATTGCGCTTAGGCGCTCGGTCATGATCGCCTCAATTTCAAGTGCTCGCTCTAGCCAGCCACCTTCTTCGAGCTGCTCTAGTACGGCAACACCTGCTGCGACAGCGGTTGGTGAACCACCAAAGGTGCCACCTAGGCCACCGGCGTGTGATGCATCCATGATCTCGGCGCGACCAACCACGCCAGAAAGCGGCATACCGCCGGCGATACCCTTGGCAACGGTGATTAGATCTGGCTCAAAGCCTTCTTCCCATTCAGCTGCGAACCACTTGCCGGTTCTAGCAATTCCGGACTGAACTTCATCGGCAACCATCACGATGCCGTTGGCTCGGCACCAGGCAGCGAGGGTCCTGAGGAATCCTGGTGCCGGCACGATAAATCCACCCTCGCCCTGGATTGGCTCAATGAAAACAGCAGCAAGCTGGGTTGCGCCAACACGCTTTTCTAGGTAGGTGATAGCGCGAGTCGCAGCCTCTTCACCGGTCATGCCCTCAGCGTCGCGGTATGGGTAGCTCATTGGTGCGTGGTGCACGCTTCCGGCAAGCGGACCAAAGCCGGTGCCGTAGGGGTGCATCTTGAAGTTCATGCTCATGGTCAAGTTGGTGCGACCGTGGTAGGCGTGATCAAATACCGCAATTTCGCTGCGGCCAGTTGCCTTGCGGGCAATCTTTACTGCGTTCTCAACAGCCTCGGCGCCTGAATTGAAGAATGCTGCCTTTTTTGCAAAGTTTCCTGGAGCGTGCTTGACCAGAAGCTCGCCGACGCGAACGTAGGGCTCGTATGGGGCCACGGTGAACAGAGTGTGAGTGAGCTTTGCAACCTGGTTCTGCACTGCCTCAACAACGCGCTGGTTTGTGTGACCGATGGTCACAACACCGATGCCGCTACCCATGTCGATTAGCTGATTGCCATCAACATCGCGCATGATCGCGCCGTGGGCATCATCGATGAATACCGGTAGCAAGGTGCCAACACCGGCTGCGATTACTTCTTTTCGTCGCTCCTGCATTTTGGTGGATACAGGTCCTGGAATTGGGGTGACAAGAATTCGCTTTTGCTCAATGCTCATGGGGGTAAGTCTAATTTCTTTGAGCGGCTTCAGGGTCAGAGTTTTTAGAAGATTTGCGTGGAGTTCTAAGCTTTCTCTCATGCGAAAAGTAATCGTGCTCGGTTCGACAGGCTCTATTGGCACCCAGGCACTGGATGTGATTCGCACCCACCCGCAAGACCTGCAACTGGTTGGTATCTCCGCTTTTAGCAATAGCGAGCTTGCAAAAG
>CAYOXP010000075.1:0-2074 GCA_964407995.1 uncultured Aquiluna sp. | reverse complement strand
CCAGCTCTGAGGTTAAGAAGTTGATCTTGACTGCCTCTGGGGGGCCATTCCGAGGATTCTCTAAATCACAGCTGGCGGAGGTAACGCCCGAGCAGGCCTTGAAGCATCCAACTTGGAACATGGGCAAAGTGGTGACTACCAACTCGGCATCGCTAGTGAACAAGGGCCTTGAACTTATCGAAGCTCATCTGCTGTTCGATGTTCCGTTTGACCAGCTTGAGGTTACCGTGCACCCACAATCGGTCGTCCATTCGATGGTCGAATTTGTTGACGGTTCTGTGATTGCGCAGTGCTCGCCGCCAGACATGAAGCTTCCAATCGCTCTTGGATTGAGCTGGCCCGATCGCCTAGATGAAGTATCTAACCCGGTTGACTGGACCAAGGCCCACACCTGGACTTTTGAGCCATTGGACGAATCTGTTTTTGGATCGGTTCGACTTGCTCGTCAGGTTGGAGCGGCAGGTAATACCTACCCCGCGGTTTATAACGCGGCAAATGAGCAAGCCGTTGACGCATTCCATCAGCGGGTAATTAGATTTGATCAGATTTTCGATGTGATTGAGGCCAGCGTGCAAGCTCACAATCCAGAACCGGTTATGTCGTTGGAGAGCGTGCTTGCGGCCGAGTCCTGGGCTCGCAAGACTGCGGATTCGCTGATAGCAAATTACTAATGGGCAGCTGCTGAGGTAGCGTTTACAACCGTGTTAGACGCAATTTTGTATGTCGCCGGCATCTTGGTGGTGCTGGTTGGAATTGCTTTATCTATTGGCCTACATGAGCTGGGGCACTATTTGCCAGCCAAGATTTTTGGGGTCAAGGTCAAACAGTTCATGATCGGTTTTGGGCCAACGGTGAAATCCTGGCAAAAAGGCGAAACCGAGTTCGGCATCAAAGCCTTTCCACTTGGCGGTTACATTCTGATGTCGGGCATGTTCCCGCCCGAGAAAAAACCATATAAGGGACCGTTCGCCAATTGGATCGCTGAGGCTAGAAACCAAGAGCGTGCTGAGCTAACAGAGGTTGACGACAATCGCCAGTTTCACAAACTTTCACCGTGGAAAAAGATGATTGTTATGCTCGGCGGTCCAGTCATGAACTTCTTCCTTGGAATGCTCATGATCATCACTGCACTCAGCGGCATCGGCACGATGCAACAGGGCCTAACAATCGATCAGGTTTATCAGTGCATGGAGCAGGACGCTGAGGGTAATTGCCCTGTTGGAGCGCCACTGTCACCTGCGGCGCTCGCCGGTTTTGAGGCAGGGGATCGCGTCACAAAAGTTGCCGGCCAGCCGATTGACTCATGGGCCCAGGCAATCGAAATCCTCAACGAGAACCCAGGGCAGGGTGCGCTTATCGAGGTGGATCGCGGCGGAGAGGCTTTAGCCCTGAATGTAACTCCGATATTTTCGGAGCGAGCGGTTTATGACGAGAACGGTCAACAAGCTTTTGACCCTGCTGGCAATGCAGTTACTGAGCTGAGACCAGTTATTGGTGTGCTCCTTAGGCCAGAAACCAAGTCGCTTTCTCTGGGGGAGTCTGCAGGTTTTGGGCTTGATGCCACCGCATCAACCTTTGGGTTTATTTTGACCTTGCCTCAGCAGGTTTGGGATGTGGCGCTCTCAACTTTTGGTTTCGAAGAGCGCAACCCAAATGGTGCGGTTTCGATTGTTGGGGTTGGTCAGATTGCGGGCGAAGTAACTAGTGCCGACATTCCAATCGAACTCAAGCTGGCATCGCTGCTACTGCTGATCGGCTCTCTAAACCTTGCCCTGTTTGCCTTCAACCTGATTCCGCTATTGCCGCTAGATGGTGGCCATGTGATTGGCGCGGTTTATGAATCTATGAAACGCAGACTGTCTAAGGTGGTTTTGAAAAAGGACCCTGGGCCAATTGACACGGCCAAGGCTTTACCGTTTGCATACGGTATGTGGGTGGTGTTGATTGTCATGGGGCTTTTGATCATGTTTGCCGACCTGGTTAACCCAATCAGCCTTAGTTAGGAACAAAGTTTTCCCGCAGCTGTTTATGCTTGTGGAAGTTGAAAGGTCAAGTAATTGCCAGCAATAAATTT
>CAYOXP010000074.1:0-3867 GCA_964407995.1 uncultured Aquiluna sp. | reverse complement strand
CGATAGCTACTCCTGCAATCGCCGGAACTGGCGAGTATCTCAAGGCAGCTTTTGCCCTGATTCTGCTGGCGTCGGGAATCCTGGGAGCCTTTGCTGAGTTCTCGGCAGCATCTCAAGCTCAAGCAGTTATTGACGATCTCAAAGAGCTAAAAGGCAAGTCTGCCCTTCGTAGCAGAATCATTAGCTACCGCCCTTGGTTTGAGATCGCTAAGTATCTAACTCCAGCGATTTTCGTAGCAATCTACGTGGCAATTTTGGGTGGGCTTTATCTCTAGCTGTGGATAACCGAGAGCGCGGTTACTAAAATCGCGCCACTCTTTTCCCATGTCCGAACAGGTATGGAGATTGGAAGGGCTCGCAAGAAATTTGGCCCTAGACCGCTCAGGCTTCGATTGCGGTGACGAGGAGCAAAATATTTGGTTTCATCAAATAGCTGGCCAAGCTGAGCGAAGGGGCGATTCGAGGACTTATCTCGCTTTGGACTCGAATTCCAAGATTCTCGGGTTTTATTCGTTGACAGGTCGCTCCCTGGGTCCTGGAATTTCAAACACGGAGGCAACGGGGAGAAGTTATTCGACGCTTTACGTTGAGCTTGCCAGGCTTGGGGTGTCAACAGATTTCCAAGGAGAAGGGCTCGGTCGCCAACTAGTCGCCGACTGCTTTGCTAGAACTCTGGAGCTCGATTCGCTTATTGGAGTGGCGGGCGTACTCGTAAAACCGGCAAATGAAGCGCTAGTCGGTTACTACCGCTCTTTGGGTTTGACGCAACTAAATGGGCCCGGTGACTACCTTGCAATTTCTTGCAGGCGGATCAGAAACGCATTAAATTTGTACATACCAAGTACATCCATGGGAGAGTGAGATGACAATCCAAGTTTCTAAAAATGAACGTCTTAATCTTCGCATTTCGGGGGATGCCCTGACTGAACTCAGACGCGCTGCGCAGAACAACCAGCAGGATCTGACCTCATTTGTGCTTGGTGCTGCGCTAGAGAAGGCCAGGCGCGAAGCCTTCTTCTCTCAGACCCTGGATCTTTCTAAGCCTCAGCTTGCTGGACTGCTGGAGATCATGAACGATGACTCTCCACCACCTCAAAAACTCATAGATCTGATGTCAAAATATGCGTCAATCAAATAAATAATCCCCGGCTCCAACAAATGGAACCGGGGATTATTTTTACTACTAGTGCTGAGCAGCCTTAGCGATGTGAGCGCCGGTTAGGCTTCTCACTTCTAGTTCGGCATACTTCGCATAGTTTCTCTCGTTAGAGGTCTTGGTTCCAAGCCATCCCATGAAGAATCCGAATGGGATTGAAACTAGACCTGGGTTCGATAGTGGGAACCAGTTGAATGCGATTCCAGTATCGATTGGGATCAGTGATGTCGCACCACCTGAAACCACGGAGCTGAATGCAATTAGGCCGACCGCTGAGAACAGACCACCGTAGATTGCCCAGACCGCTCCGCGAGTGTTGAACTCTTTCCAGAACAGTGAAAGCAATACTGCAGGTAGGTTTCCAGAGGCAGCGATAGCAAATGCAAGTGCTACCAAGAAGGCAACGTTTAGACCCTGAGCTGCAATTGCAAGGACGATCGAAAGACCGCCGATAACAAATGCTGCGATTCGGGCAACCTTTACCTCTTGCTCAGGCGATGCATTGCCCTTCTTGATCACGTTGGCGTACAGGTCGTGCGCTAGCGACGAGGACGACGCCAGGGTTAGACCTGCCACCACGGCCAAGATGGTTGCGAATGCAATGGCGCCGATGATGGCAAGCATCACCGCACCACCGACCGAACCGCTACCGCCACCTAGGTATTCGGCGAGCATAGGAGCTGCCACGTTACCGGCCTTGTCCTTCTCGGTAATGGCGCTCGCTCCAACTAGAGCGGCTGCACCAAAACCAAGTGCGATGGTCATCAGGTAGAAGGCACCGATGTTACCGATAGCCCAGTTCACACTCTTACGTGCATCCTTAGAGGTTGGCACCGTGTAGAAGCGAATCAGGATGTGAGGTAGACCTGCAGTACCCAGCACGAGTGCAAGCGCTAGCGAGATCAAGTCAAGCTTGGAAAGCAGTGACTTCATCACATCGAGGTTGCCGGCTTCATCAAAGATGTCTTTTCCGAACTTCTGTCCAGGCTCCAAGAATGCAGCGTTACCGCTTGCATCCTGAGCTGCACCTAGTAGCTCAGAGATGTTGAAGTTGAAGTGCCACAAAACCATGATGGTCATAAGTGCAGCACCTGTCATCAACAGGAACGCCTTGATGATCTGCACGTATGTGGTGCCTCGCATGCCACCTACGGTCACGTAGATGATCATTAGGACACCAACACCTGCGATGATCCAGTTCTTGGCAAGTGGGTCGGTGAAACCTAGTAGCAAGGCCACTAGAGCTCCGGCACCAACCATTTGGGCAAGAAGGTAGAAGACCGAAACCACAACCGTTGAGGTTGCAGCAGCGGTTCTAACCGGAACCTGCTTCATGCGGAAGGCGAGCACGTCACCCATGGTGAATCGGCCAGAGTTACGAAGTGGTTCCGCTACCAAAAGCAGCGCCACCAACCAAGCAACCAAGAATCCGATTGAGTAGAGGAAACCGTCGTAACCAAATAGTGCGATGGTTCCTGCGATACCCAGGAATGAAGCTGCCGACATGTAGTCACCGGCGATTGCTAGACCGTTCTGGAAACCAGAGAAGTTAGCGCCACCGTTGTAGAAGTCGGTTGCCTGCTTGTTTTGTCTTGATGCCCAGAACACCACCACAAGAGTGATGGCCACGAAGGCCAAGAACAAAGCAGACGACAAAGTAGTGTGGTCGATTTGCATTAGCTCATCTTCCTTTCTACTTCTTGCTTCAATTCATCAGACGCTTTATCAAGCACATTGCTCGAGTGACGTTCGTAGAGCCACATAATCACGAACGTAGAAACGAACTGCAAGATGCCCAAAATAAAGGCAATGTTGATGTTCCCAATAACTGGGGTTGTTACGAAGTCACGAGCAAAAGCCGTGAGCAGGATGTATAGAAAATACCAAGTTAAGAAAGCGATCGTCAGCGGGAATGCAAACCCCCTGAAGCTCTTTCTCAGCTGGGCAAACTGGCTAGAGGATTGCGTTTCCTCCCAAGCCGGGTGCTGCTGTTGAGACATTGAACTCCTTTGTCCAAATCACTTGGCCTCGTCGCCAAATGATGCATACGCAATTCAAGACTCTATCTAAAAAAAGAGCGGTAAAAGCGAATTATTGGCACTTCATTTCTGTTTCTGGAAGCGGATTTCCAGCAAGATATTCCTCAACAAATTCGTTGACGCAGGCATTAGAACCATAGGCCGTGTGACCCTCGCCAACAAAGGTGATTAGCTTTGCACCATCAAGCATTTCGCTAAGGGCAACTGCCTGCACATATGGCGTCGCAGGGTCTCCGGTCGTGCCGATAACAAGTGGCCCATTGCTCAAGTCGATTGTGAAATCAAGCTCAATCTGCCCCTTGCCCTCAGGCCAGCCAACACAGCTCAGTTCAGGGTAAGAGAAGTATTTTCCAAATAGCTCGCTCGCCTGCAGAATCTGTTCATGCAGGTATACAGCCTCAGCGTCAGTTACGCGTGAATCTGCACAACTGATTGCAGTGTTGGCCTCATTGATGTTCGACAGGTAACCTCCAGATGATTCTCTGTCGTTGTAGAAATCGGCAAGCAGCATCATGGTTGTCCCATCCCCCGCCAGAGCCTCTTCGAGCGCTTGGGTGAGGTAGACCCAGGAGTCTTGTGAGTAAAGTGCCGCGATGATGCCGTAGATAGCGGCCGTCACACCAACTTCTCGATCGAAGTCAGTCGATAGCGTACTGCTCTCCAAACCAAGCA
>CAYOXP010000073.1:0-3906 GCA_964407995.1 uncultured Aquiluna sp. | reverse complement strand
CTCGCAGATAAGGTGCCAAGAATTCGGTGGTAGTTCCACCGTCAACAAAGATGCAGCCCTCTGCTGGGATGTATTGGGAAGCGAGCTTGGCAACCAGACGCTTCTTGTCTGGGTTGAGCCCCATGCGCTCGGTCATTGTGAACTCGTGACCGAACTTATCGTTTGCAATAGCGCCGCCGTGGACTCGGCGAAGTGCCCCTCTGCGCTGAAGCAGGTCTAGATCTCTTCTTACGGTCTCAACAGCAACTTCGAGCCTCTCTGCGGCTCGGTTGGCATCCAACTTTCCGTCGGCGCGCGTCCACTCAACAAGCTTGAGTCTGCGCTCTTCTGCCAACATCTTTGTTGCTCCGTTTTTGTCTGGATAACCAAATTTTTATCGACAGTAACAGCTGTTTCTCAGCTAAATCCAGCAAAACGGGCAAAAACCCACAAATAAAGATAACGTTTCGATAAACAAAAAACTTGTTTAGTGAGGACGAATCAGCCTGCCGCAAGCCGGGCAGCGCATGTGTAGGTTGTTGCTGGCTTCGAGCAGTTTCTTCTCGTTTTCCGCGCCATTGCAGACTTCACAGCGATTTTTTGGGTCGAGTTCCTTGGGCAAACCACCTTCTGGGAACACGCCAAAAAGAGCCCCAAACGACAGTAGAAATTTCTTTACCCAAGTTTTCACGTCTCACAGCTTTCTCTTTTGCCGACTATCTTTACCCTATGACGAGGAGGTCAGGTGCCT
The DNA here is from genome assembly GCA_964407995.1 of uncultured Aquiluna sp. Lineage (GTDB taxonomy): Bacteria > Actinomycetota > Actinomycetes > Actinomycetales > Microbacteriaceae > Aquiluna. The sequence goes on along the minus strand of CAYOXP010000073.1, from coordinate 3,176 downwards.
AATATCGGTTTGGTTTTGACCGTTTTATGGTTTGTGGTTTTGTTCGGTGGCATAGGACTGCAGGCAAAGAAGCAGTTCAGAAATGGCGTCCGCTCGATAATTGCAATCCTGATCGCCATACCTACCCTCTACATACTTTCAACACTGTTTTAGGAAGAAATGCAGCTAGATAGCTTTTGGTATTCAGTATTGGTGATATTCGCCTTAGGTGTATTCGGATTTAGAGTGCGCAAATCTATCAAGGCAATTGCCGAGGCAAAAAGAAAGGCACCGAATTCGGTGCCTTACTTTGAATGGTTGTGGATCGTATTAGCCCTGTTTCTCGGTGGGCTGTTTATCCTGAACCTTTTCGGTTTGCTTTAGCTTCTAAGCGCAACCGCCAATTCACGGAAGTGCTCAACGAGCATGTCCATCTCTTTTTGAGTGTGCATTAGCGATACCAGCCACTGCTCATCAAGCCCTGGAGGGGTAATGATGCCGCGGTTGATGCCCCAGATCCAGCTGAGTTCAGCAAGTTCGAAATCCACAGCCTTGAAGTCGCGGTAGTTTCGCACCGGCTGTGATGACCATGTAATTGCGCCTTTCAAGCCAAATCCAACGGTGTGGGCGGGGAGCTGGTACTCCTCGATTATCTTTTCGAGTTTCTCCAACGTGGTGATGTTGATCTTCTCGGCCTTTGCCATCGCCTTTGAGCTAATTAGATCTTCAACCGCCATGACGGCTGCCATAACCAAAGGGTTTCCGTTGTAGGTTCCGTAGTGAGCCATTCGGCCATCAACCACAGCATCCATGTAACGCTGCTTGCCACCAAATGCCGCAACTGGAAGACCGCCACCGATGCTCTTTGCCAGGGTGATTAGGTCAGGTTTTACGCCAACCTTCTTCGCGGCTCCTGCTACTCCTCCGGTTAGGCCGGTCTTGACCTCGTCAAAGATCAAAGCGATGTCGAAACGATCACAGAGCTCTCGAACACCCTGGAGGTAGCCCTCATCAGGAAGCACGATTGAGATGTTCTCCATCACTGGCTCCAGAACAAAACAGGCGATCTTGTCCGCATTGTCGCTCATGATCTTTTCAAGGTAGGGAAGGTTGTTGTAAGGAACTACAAATACCTCTCCAGCCTCAACCTCGAATGGCACCTCTGGAATCGGAGCGTTAGCGTCTCCAATGTTTGCAAGCGATGGCTTTACCGAAACCTGAAGTGGATCGTAGCCACCGTGATAGCCACCCTCTAGTTTGATCACTGCCTTGCGACCAGTTGCTGCTCGGGCAGTTCTAATCGCGTACATAAGAGATTCGGTGCCTGAGTTGGTGAATCGAATCATGTCTAAACCAAATCGCTTGCAGAAAGCTTCTGCTGCAACCGTTGCAGTAGGTGAAGGGGTCACGAACAAGGTGCCGACGTTACGCAGCGCCTTCTTCACCGCCTTCACTACCTTTGGGTTTAGGTGACCTACCATCATGGCGCCGAAGCCCATTGACAGGTCCAGTAGCTTGCGACCATCAACGTCTGTTACGTATGCACCTTTGGCGCTGGCAATAGATATTGGGTATGGGTCCCAGTGCTGGAAGCTAGAAGTAACTCCCAGTGGAAGGGTTTTCGAGGCTCTGATGTTTTCCTCACCAGATGCCTTTGTGTCATTTTTGAAACGGTCCCATTCTTGTTTCAGAAGGGCTCTTACTTTTTCTTTATCTAGCGGTTGAACCTTGCTTGGAAATTTTCTCCAACCCGCAGGATCGTGTTTTGGGTTACTCACTTGAGACACGAGTATCACTCCTTTGTGTTCTCCCACCCTCTCACACCTTTTGCATTAAGGCGAATCCGCGGCCGCGAGTTCGCTAATGGGGAACTAGCTTTAGGCTTTGCTTGTGATCAAACACCATCACCCCTTTGCCGTTGCTGCTGCTGTGATTGGCGGGGCATTCATGGTCCTTCAAGCCAAGCTAAATGGTCTTTTAGGAATTGAAATTAATAACGGCGTGTTGGCCGCCGAAGTTTCATTCGGGACTGGGCTGATCTTAATCTCCTCGATAATGCTTGCCCGCAAAAGTACATGGCGGGAAATAGCAAATTTGAAAAAAGCGGTTAAGGACCGAGACCTCCCGGTCTGGGCACTATTTGCAGGCTCAATAGGAGGATTTTTCGTTATCACTCAAGGTCTTACCGCTGGAGTATTGGGAATTTCGATTTTTACTCTCAGCGTGGTGACCGGTCAGGCCATTGCGGCCGTGATCATTGACACATTCGGACTTATTGGTATTGCTGCCCGCAAATTTGATCTCTCCCGAGGTTTGGGCGCGTTCATCGCAACACTCGGGCTTTTCAGTGCCAATTTTCAACCGGGCTCAGAAATTTCTCCCCTCGTACTCATGCCCCTAGTTGCCGGTTTGGGAATCGGTTTTCAGCAAGCAATGAACGGAAACATAGGGAGGGCATCTGGCTCCCCGCTTCTAGCAACGTTGATCAACTTTGGGGTTGGGGTAGTTTTCATCGGATTCGTTCTGCTGTTCCGACTGGATGGAATAACTCAAATTGTTTGGCCGGAAAACCCGATTTTGTTTTTGGGTGGGACTATCGGGGTGATTTTCATATTCATGCAGGTAATTGTGGTGAGGATAATTGGGGTTCTCGCGATGGGAATTTCTTTGCTATTTGGCCAACTTGCAGCGTCTTTCTTCCTCGATTTGTTTCTACCATCCACACATGACCCACTTGCAATCTCAAGTCTTGCTGGTCTGACATTGGTTGGCCTGGGGGCAATTCTTGTGATCCGAAGAAGATAGGCCTTCCGAAACGGCACTTCAGGTTGTTATCAATCCGTTACATCTAGGAGGAATCTAGGAATTTGCTGAGTGTTGACTAAAAGTGAATCACGCAACGAAGCTCGATTCGCCGAGAACAAAGAACTCGACAAACCGGCGCTTCGATTTAGAAATAATCGAAGGGAAGCTCCACAAAATGCAATCTATGCTCTCAGACGGCGGTTACAACCTCGTCTTCAACATGTTGTCACTAGGCATCGCAGCGATGCTGTTCACAACAATTTTCTTGGTAATGGGTAGAGAACGTGTTCTACCGCGCTACCGAATGGCCGTCATGGTTTCCGCAACCGTTACCGGAATTGCCGCTTATCACTACTTCAGAATGTTCGATAGCTTCAACCATGCTTTTGGTC
>CAYOXP010000072.1:0-3956 GCA_964407995.1 uncultured Aquiluna sp. | reverse complement strand
TTGGCGCGAGCACAAGACATAATCATGCGGTCGAATGGATCCCGAACAATATCCGGATTTATGGATCCATATTCGATGGCGGCCAGACGACCAAATGAAAGCTCTCGGATTCCTAGTGACTCCCAGTCGCCTAATACGCTTAGGTCAAAATGGAACTTTCCAAGGTGAGATTTCAAACCCAACTCCGCAACAGAGATTGCGCAGTAGTTGAGTTGCTGCGAATCGAGGATTCTTTTCACACGACTGCCAAAACGTTTGCGCTCGGAAGATAGCCAAATCAACGTATGCGTATCGAGAAGATAGGAAGGCAATCTACTTCCAATCCTTTTTTCGGAAGGATTCGGAAATCTCTCGCTTGTAATTGGCCCAGTCGTCGTCAGAGATAAAGCCGATTTTCCCATCTAGGACGCTGAAGTCTCTTACTTTTTCCAAATCACCGGGTTCCAAGGGAGCCAATTTCATGATTACCTTGCCGTCTCGTGCGACCAACACCTGCTCGCCGGTCTCAACCAATTTGGCGAGCTTGGAAAAGTTAGTTTTTGCCTCGTGCATCTTGACCGTCATAACCATGAATCTAAGGTTAGTCCGCTTAGTCCAGTAAGCAAAGGAAATAATCTGTGGATAAGTTGCGCCTAGGCTAGTTAGGTGTTGAAAAGACTCGTAATCATTTCTCGGCCAGTGCTCTGGGTGAACACCATTGGCACAACCGTCATGGGCATGTGGCTAGCAGGATACCTCTGGGATTGGCGAGTGCTTCCAATCTTGATTTGGGTGACCCTGCCCTTCAATCTTTTGATCTATGGAATCAACGACATCTTCGACCAAGAAACCGACAACATCAATGCTCGCAAAGGTGGCTACGAGGGCGCTCACATTTCACCAAATGAGGTGAAGCCGATTTGGTGGGGAGTTGCGCTCACAAACCTGCCGTTCTTGATCTACTTTGCAATCGCATTGCCTTGGCAGGCAACCGCCTGGATGGTTACCTACGCACTCTTCTTCACCTTTTACTCCGCACCACCACTGCGGTTTAAAGCTAGGCCCTACTTCGATAGCTTCTCAAATACCGACTACGCGTTCCCCTTGGCATTTGTACCGCTTGCCCTAGGTCATGAACCGATTTGGTTAGCCGTAGCAGCACTGATGGCTTGGTCGATAGCCAAGCATGCCTACGACGCAATTCAAGACATCCCCCAAGATAGCGACACTGGAATTACAACTACAGCAGTTCACTTTGGCGTCAAACGCACTCTCGTGTGGAGTGGTTTGTGGTGGGCGCTATCAACAATCTTGTTTGCCATGGTCAACATTCCGGTAGCCATCGTCAACCTCGCAATAGCTGGCTATTTAGTGCTTTCGGTCTGGAAAGACCCGACTCCTAAAAAAGCTCACGATGTCTATAAGTTCTCAATCGCCTTCCCGTATGTTGCCGGTGCTGTTGCAGGTGTGCAGTTGGTAACGGCAATCTTCTTCGGCTGGTACTAGTGGCAAAAATAGTTGTACTGGGGGCAGGCATTTCTGGCCTGGCGAGCGCCGCACTTTTGGCTAATGCCGGACACCAGGTGACACTGCTCGAGAGAAACACTTGGATCGGGGGTAAATCTAGGCGCGTTGAGGTAGCGGGTCAGCGAATGGATACCGGCCCAGCGCTCGTTACCTTCCCCGAAGTAATCGAGCAATTCTTGGAGTTGTTCAACTCGCTCGGTGACACAAAGCACCAGGATGTAATAGACCTCGAATTCACAAAGTTGAATGAGGTTGGTCGCTATTTCTTTAGAAACCATGTGACAGATTTGCCGGTGAAAAAAACTCACCACTGGCATAAGCCCTGGCAACGATTTGCCAATAAACATGGCGAACTAACACCAGCCATATCTCAACTGCTCACCGCTCACCCACTAGACCCAAGGGCATTGCCATCACTTCTAAAGATGCTGAAGGTATACGGCACCAAGCTAACTACCGAAAGCTACATCAACTCACTGAGCTGGATGCCGAAGGGTCTAAAAGAAGTAATTTCGATTCATACTTTGAACGCTGGGGTCTCGCCGAAAAAGACTCTCGCGCTCTACGCGTCAATGACAGCCGCAATGGCTACCGAAGGCATTTCGGTTCCGGTTGGTGGCGTGAATGAAATACCGCTTTCAATCGCAAAACTTGCTCAGGCCGCCGGTGCTGAGATTCGCCTTGGTGAAGAAATAACCTCGGTGAAGCGCGGTCAGGTTAGAACCTCAGTCGCGAACTATGCCGCCGACTATGTTGTCAGCTCACTCGATCCGGAGGTGTTAAGTCGCCTCATTGGAAAGCCAAGAAAACCTAAGCTGCAACGTTCATGCTCTGGAGTGGCAATCTACGCGGTCTTGAATGAGCCACTTCCCGAGGGCACTGTTACCCACTCTGTGGTGATGCCTGATGAGCCAGCCAAGCTATACCAATCACTCGAAAGTTTCACCCCACCAACGCAAACGATGGCTTTTGTGAATTACTACCGAGCCGGGGAAATTTACCCGAATACCAAGCCAACCGTTGCCGTGCTGTTGACAGCGCCTGCCGATGGAAACCACTACGACGTAAATAGTGCCTGGGTCAAAAAAGAGATTCTTCGAATCTCGAAAAAGCTTGGCCTCAAAAAACCAATCACTGAGCTCTTCGAGGACCACATCGTGCTTGACCCCGAGTACTTCGGAGGCTGGGGTGCGCATAACGGGGCGCTCTATGGGGCAACTAGGCCAATGTGGCAATCGGGCCCGTTCCACAACCCAAGCCATCACAACTTTTTAAGACCTTGGCTCTATCGGGTTGGCGCTTCTGTTCACCCTGGTGGCGGAATACCTGCGGTCTTAGGCGGTTCACTTATCTCGATGAGGCACTTACTCGCCAAAGCGAAAAAGAAATAGGAACCGCCAATTGCTACAAAAACCTGCTGAAACATCAACCCCCATTTCAGACCTCCTAGCTAACCGCTGGAGTCCAAGGGTCTACGACCAAACCCACGTCTTGTCTGAAAACGAAAAAACCAGATTGGCAGAAGCGGCAAGGTGGGCGCCATCAGCCAACAATTCTCAGCCTTGGAAGTTTGCTTTTATTGATCGTGGCAACCCAATTCACACTGAATTGGTTGAGAAGGGGTTGACTGGTTTCAACCAAACCTGGGCTCCTCATGCAGCCACTTTGATTGTTTCCCTCGCTTCGATGAAGCGCATGGATGGTAGCGATGCAGACAAGGCAGCCTCGTTCTTCAACAACGCACTTGCTACCAGCCAGATAGTTTTTGAAGCAGAAGCGATGGGTCTCAAGGCTCACTACATGACTGGCATTCACCCAGAGGAAATTGCCAATCTTCTAGGAGTTACTGACTACTGGGTGGCCTGCGTAATTGCTGTTGGCAAGCAGTCAGAGATTGATGATGTTAGCGACGAGCTAAGAGAGCGCGAAGCAGCGCCTCGTTCAAGAAAACCTCTTAGCGAGATTCTGCTCTAAGAATTTTCTCCATTGGGCGACCCCGGTAGAGCTCATCAACAAGTTTGTCCATGTAGCGAATCTTTTGCATCAATGGGTCTTCGATCTCTTCAATTCGCACACCACAAATAACACCTGTGATTCGCACGGCTTGAGGGTTTATTGCTGCCTGGGCAAAGAAGTCTTCGAAGTTAGTTTTGTTTGCAACGTGCCTAGCAATTTGCTCATGACTGAAGCCGGTTAGCCACTCGATCACATCGTTGAGTTCACCGATGGATCTGCCCTTTTTCTCCACCTTGGTGATGTAGTGAGGGTAGACGTCGGCGAATGGCATCTTGAAGATTTTGTGCATGTTAGCCCTGCTCTTCTGCAAGTCTGGCGTTGAGCATGTCCATAACCTCTTGATCGACTTCGTAGGTAATGGTTCCATGCCAAGTGTCTTCGAGCGCTTCATATGAGACGACTAGCCCATTCTCAAAGTGAAGACCTATCGCACC
>CAYOXP010000071.1:0-4025 GCA_964407995.1 uncultured Aquiluna sp. | reverse complement strand
CGTTAAGTCTGCCTTCAACCTGAGGTTTATGGTTTATCCACAGCTCGGCGTGTCGCTTACTAACCCTCGATTGTGTCGATGGCGTCAGAGATCAAGTGTGAACGGATTGCACCAAAACGCTCAGCTATTTCGCGTGCGATGTGGCCGGCCCTTGCGGCAGAGTCGGGTGCTCGCTTGCGCAGTACCGGCTCGGTTACGCCGGTAATAATGCCAACCTCGCGCTCAGCTGCAGACTTTAGGCCGCGTAGATGGCGAGGTTGAATTCCAAATTGCTCCAAGCCGACTAGCGCGAAGGCGATCTCTACCTCGTGAGAAGAATGCGGCTGGGCCCCAAAAAGACCGAGCTCTGCACCCTCACGGAAAGCCAGGTCACTGAGACCGGTCTCAGCCTTGAGCTGGGCAGTTGAAAACTTCTGGCCCTTGCGAAGTGATGCTGGGGTTGCAACCGGAAGTAGAGGCTGACGGCCAGCATCGAGTTCATCGAGGTGGTCACGGATAACTTTGAGCGGCAGGTACTGATCGCGCTGCAAAGTAAGAACAATTCGAATTCTTTCGATTTGGTTCTCTGAATACTTGCGATATCCAGAATCAGTTCGATCGGGTGTGATTAGTCCTTGGTCTTCCAAAAAGCGAAGCTTTGAAGGGCTTAGATCTCCAAATTCAGGCTTGAGTACGGTCAGCACCTGGCCGATTGTGTAGAGCCTTCTGTGATCTTCGAGTTTACGAATCGCCTCCATCGACTAGCGATCCTTTTCTGATGCAAAGAAGGTCATCTTGAATTTGCCAATGATTACCTCTGATCCGTGGTGAAGATCGGCTGCGTCAACTCTTGCCCCATCGGCATAACTACCATTCATTGACCCAAGGTCTTGAACCATGAAGTGGCTGCCCTTGCGCACAAACTCGGCATGTTTTCGAGATACGGTCACATCATCCAAAAAGATGTCAGCGTCTGGGTGTCGCCCTGCGACCGTTACATCTTGATCCAGGAGGAACCTAGAGCCTTGACCTGGGCCCTTGCGAACGATTAGTAGGGCAGAACCAGCTGGCAGCGCAGAAACTGCTGAAATTTCTTCTGGAGATAAAGAATCGGGATCCTGGGGCAGAAGTTCTTCGGCAAAACGAGCTGTGTCGTCGCTTTCAAACATATCCTTGGCCACCTTTGTCCCTCCCCCTGACTAAGCATGCTAGCGGATTTTTTTGGAGGGAAAAACCAAATCCTTCACTTGTTTGACATAAATGAAACCTGCAAGCCAATAAAGCCCCACGCCCCAATAGGCAAATGCCCATGACAGCGGCAAAACGACAAAGTCGGCGGCCGGCCAGAGGTCTGCTAACAACAACAGCGGTAGTGCGTAAAGCAGGGCGAACGTCCCCGCTTTACCTAGGAAGTGCACAGGCAATGGGCCATAACCGTGTGTGGCGAGGATGGGATAAACCACCAAAAGCATTACGTCGCGTCCGATAACGGCAATCGCAAGCCATGCCGGGATGTTTCCGTTGATTACCAGACCGATCAGGCTAGAAAAAATGTAAAGGCGATCGGCTGCTGGGTCGAGGACCTTGCCAAGTTCGGTTACCTGATTGAACTTTCTTGCGATCTGCCCGTCAAGCCAGTCTGAAGCAGCCGCAAACGCCAAGACTCCGAGTGCCGAGTAGAGATAGTCATTCAGAAGAAGCCAGAGAAACACAGGCACCAGCAGGAGCCTGAGGATGCTGAGCATGTTAGGCACGCTCTTCAGCTCTTGTCTCAGGCTCATATGCCTGATTCTAGCTGGCTGGCTCACTCAGACTAGGCCAGCACGCCTAAGGACTTCAGTTACGTTTTTGTGCTCGTTGAATGCGTATAAATGAATACCGGGGGCACCGATGTCTACCAGCTCCCGCACCAAGTTGGCGGCCCAAGTAATACCAACCTCGGTCCTGGCATTCACATCATCGGCCGATGACAACTGCTTGGCAAGTTCTACTGGTTCACGCTCTCCAGTGAGTTCCAGCACCCTTGAAAGTCGCTTGGCCGAAATAATCGGCATAATCCCAGGCAGGATTGGGATTGTGACTCCTGCGTCGCGGGCAATCTTCACAAAATCTACGTAGTCCTTAGCAAAAAAGAACAGCTGAGTGATTGCAAAATCAGCACCTGCATCCTGCTTCGCCTTGAGTGCTACTAGGTCCTGGCGATCGGAGCCGGATTCTGGGTGGCCATTAGGAAAGGCTGCTACAGCAATCTGACCTACCGAGTGCTTCCTGATTTCCGTGACCAGCTGATCGGCTTGCTTTAGTGAACCTTCGGGGAGTTCAGACTGACCTCCAGGCAAGTCGCCCCTGAGGGCCAAGAAATCTCTAATACCCGCAGAGGTGAATTCAGAAATGATTCGTGAAATCTCATTTGCCGTAGTTCCTACGCAGGTTAAGTGGGCCAATGCCATCGCCGAAGTGTGTTGCGAAATGTAACTAAGAACATCAATGGAGCCAGACGTGTCAGAGCCGCCGGCTCCGAAAGTCACCGAAATAAACCTTGGGTTCAATTCGCCTAGTTTGTCGATTGCTTCGTAGAGCGATTGAGCTCCGAGCTGGTCGCGAGGTGGATAAACCTCGAACGAAATTGGAATTGCCATCTTTTGCCTTTGAAAGAAATGAAATAAAGCCTTTCGGGGCCCCGACAATAGGCGAGGTTGAAGTCTATCAATTGCCTGCCATTGGTAGGCTTAGCCAGCTATCGGTCGCCCTTTGAGCGACGAAACTTCCCCGGAGAGTAAATAGATGATTGGCGTGCGCGACCTCGAAATACGCATAGGCGCCCGAGTCTTGATGCACGGCGTGAACTTTCGGGTGGATCAAGGCGACAAAGTTGGGCTTGTTGGCAGAAATGGCGCGGGCAAGACGACACTTACAAAAATCTTGGCGGGTGATGGGCAGCCTTCCGAAGGTTTCGTTGATCGCCAGGGCGAGATTGGATACCTCCCGCAAGACCCAAGATCGGGAGACCCGGAGGAACTGGCAAGAACCAGAATTCTGAACGCCCGCGGACTTGGCACACTCGTTGAGAAAATGTCTCAGGCCACCCTCGACATGGGTTCAGGCGACCCGAAGCTAGCCGCTGCTGCGATGGTGAGTTACGCAAAGCTGGAAGAACGCTTTCAAGCCGCCGGTGGGTATGCGGCCGAGGCAGAAGCCTCCGCTATTGCAGGAAATCTCAATCTAAAGGGTCACGTTTTAGATCAACCCCTGAAGACCCTATCCGGTGGTCAAAGAAGAAGAATTGAACTTGCACGAATTCTCTTTTCTGACGCCCAAACCATGATTTTGGATGAGCCAACTAACCACCTAGATGCTGACTCAGTGGTTTGGCTTCGCGATTTCTTGAAGTCCTACAGGGGTGGCCTAATTGTCATTAGCCACGACGTAGATCTTGTTGAGGAGACCGTGAACCGAGTCTTTTACCTTGATGCCAATCGAATGGTGATTGACATCTACAACATGGGCTGGAATGCCTACAAGAAAGCCCGGGAGACTGACGAGGAACGTCGCAAGCGCGAACGTGCGATCGCCGAAAAGAAAGCCAGCACACTTCAACTACAAGCAGCCCGGTTTGGCGCAAAAGCCACGAAAGCTGTTGCTGCCAAGCAAATGATTCGACGTGCAGAGGCATTGCTGGGCGGTTTGGATGAAGTGCGAGAGCAAGATCGAGTTGCAAAGATCAAGTTTCCCGACCCAGCCGCCTGCGGTAAGACGCCGCTAATGGCCGAAAATTTGAGTAAGAGCTATGGCTCATTGGAGATTTTCACCGCGATTGACCTTGCTATCGATCGTGGCTCAAAAGTTGTCATCATTGGTCTAAATGGAGCCGGTAAAACGACTTTGCTCAGGATTTTGGCAGGCATCGACACCCCTGATACTGGTCAAATCATTGCTGGACACGGACTTAAGGTGGGGTATTTTGCCCAAGAGCACGAGACGTTGGATGTGAATAAAACAGTCCTTCAGAACATGCAGGCGAATGCTCCTCATCTCGCGGATACCGA
>CAYOXP010000070.1:2661-4055 GCA_964407995.1 uncultured Aquiluna sp. | reverse complement strand
AGTGAGCTGGCTTTACGAGCCAGAAAATCGCCACGACCTCGATGAGGACGATGTAAGAATTCGCCCAAACCCTAAAGGCTCAAAACCTAGAACCAAGCGCAGGCCTACGTTTGATGACGCTCCACTTGGCATGGTCACCGAGGTTCACCTAGCGCGCTATCAAGTGCTAACCGATGACGGCAAGATTGTCACCGCAACCCTGGCAAAAGAGCTCCGCAAAGGCGGTTGTGTTACCTGTGATCGCGTTGCGTTAGATGGTGAGATTTCCGAAGAAAAAGGGACGCTGGCCCGCATAGTTCGAATTGAACCACGCAGCTCCGCGCTAACTCGTTCGGCTGAGGATTCTGAGGCTGGCGATCAAACGATCGTCGCAAACGCCGATCAGATGGTGATCGTGATGGCTGCCGCCAATCCAGAACCCCGTGCCCGTCTCGTCGATCGGTATTTAGTAGCCGCATACAACGCAGGCATCAAGCCGATTTTGGTGATGACCAAGTGCGACCTAGCAGACCCGAGTGAGTTCGTAAGCAACTTTGAGGGCTTTGATCTAAAGATTCTCAAGTTGCGAAAAGATGCACCAAACCTAGACGAAATCAAGGAGTTGCTATCTGGTCACACCACCGTGTTCGTTGGTCACTCAGGTGTTGGTAAAACAACTTTGATAAACCTCCTCGCACCTGATTTAGCACGAGCAACCGGAGCGGTGAATGAGGTAACTGGAAAAGGCAAGCACACCTCTAGCTCTGCCAGGGCAATTCACGCCCAGGGTGGTTGGATTGTCGACACCCCGGGAGTTCGAACCTTCGGCTTGAGTGGAATCGATGCAGATGGGCTACTGAAAGGCTTTGCCGATTTGGCAGCAGCTAGCAAAGAGTGCCCGCGTGGCTGTTCTCACCTTGCCGACTCTCCGGATTGCCACCTGGATGAGTTAGTTGAGTCTGAATCGCTCTCGGCACTCAGACTTGACTCCTTCCGAAGGCTCATGGATTCAATTGGGTCGGTAGATTAGTCGCGATGATTAACGATCTAGATCTTGCCCTCAAACTTGCCGATCAGGCAGATGAGATTTCACTTGCAAGATATCGCGCACTTGACCTACACATTGAAAGTAAGCCTGATCGCTCACCGGTAACAGACGCCGATCGAGCTGTCGAGGCCAAGCTTCGTGAGACCTTGGCCGAGTATCGCCCAGAAGATGTAATTATCGGCGAAGAGTACGAAAATACCGGAACGGCAGATCGCACCTGGATTATCGATCCAATCGATGGCACCGCAAACTACCTTCGCGGTGTACCAATTTGGGCTTCACTAATTGCTTTGCGAGTAAATGGAGTCATCACGACAAGTGTGGTTTCAGCTCCAGCTCTTGGTCGCCGCTGGTGGGCACACCGCGG
>CAYOXP010000070.1:0-2561 GCA_964407995.1 uncultured Aquiluna sp. | reverse complement strand
TGGCTACCAACAATCTGCTGCATGACAAAATGCAGCAGGCCCTTCGCTGATGTCTAAAAACCTGCAGCGCTTCCTTGCCCTTGCCACGATTGCACTTTTGGCAATCAACCTAAGAACCGCAGTTTCTTCGATTTCCCCGGTTATTAGCTTCATTCAAACCGAGATCAGCTTGCCAATCATCACAATCGGCCTGCTCGGAATAGCGGCTCCACTTTCGTTTGCTCTTGCAACCTCGCTCTCCTATCGCCCGGCTCGCCGTATTGGTGTCGAAAAGACACTGTTTGTAACGGTATTGATGATCATTGCCGGTCACCTAATAAGGGCTTTCGCTTGGGATTCAACAGCACTGTTTTTCGGAAGTCTTCTCAGCCTTACTGGCATGGGCATCGGCAACGTTTTGTTGCCGGTTTTGGTTCGCAAGTATTTCCCAAACCGAGTTGGGATCATCTCAAGCTTCTACATCACCCTCACTGCCATTTCAGCAACCGCTGCAAGCTTTGTTGCGGTGCCGGTGGCAACTGAACTGGGATGGCGATTCTCGCTCGGTCAGTGGGCAATTCTGGCGCTGTTGACGGCAGCTCCCCTTGCATTCCTGCTTTCAAATTCCAGGCCCGAAGCTAAACCCGATGGGCCACGGACCACCAAGGCAATTTGGCGCTCACCTACTGCGATCTCCATCGCGGTCATGCAGGCCATCACATCAGTCTTTGGTTATGTCTCATTCGCCTGGTTGCCGATCATTTTGGTTGAACACAACGGCGTATCGATTGCCCAAGGTGGTGAGCTACTCTCGCTCTTTGCCTTGATGGGGTTACCTGCATCTCTACTGATTCCAATCTGGGCAACCAAGAGCACCAGGAGCCACTCGCTGATTGTTTGGTTTTCACTCAGCATGGGGCTGATTGGATCTTTGGGTTTGATGTTTGGTGATAATTCAACCCTTTGGTTTTGGGTGATTTGCTTTGGTTTTGGCCCAACTATGTTCCCGCTTGCAATTACTTTGTTCAACCAACGATCCAGAGAGCGCAGCACGGTACTGGCCGTGAGTGCTTTTGGGCAGGGAGTCAGCTACACGACGGCGTCTATCGCTGTATTCGCTTTTGGATTGCTCCGTGAGGCATTCGGTAATTGGGATGCGGCCCTCTGGGTGTTCTTTGGGGTCGTGCTGCTGTCGATTCCAGTTGCCTTGCAAATTAGCAAGGGCCGAATGATTGACGACGAGTTAGCGCACTAAATCCAGCGGTCTGCTTGGTATTCAGCGAATACCTTGCGAACGGTTCCAGACTTGCCACGAATCACGATTGATTCTGCGTAGATGATTCCACCGCGCTTGCGAACCCCCGAAACCAGAGGGCCATCGGTGACACCGGTTGCAACAAAGAATGTGTTGTCAGAGGCAACCATCTCATCCATCTCGTAGACGTAGTCGAACTTCAGGCCGGCTTCTTTGCCCCGTTCGAACTCGAAGTCTTCCCTTGGGGCCAGAATGCCCTGAATTACCCCGCCGAGGGCCTTTACTCCACAGGCGGTAACAATGCCCTCAGGCGAACCCCCGATGCCGATGCACATATCGATTCGAGATTCGTTTCGAGCCGCCTGAATGCCACCCGCAACATCGCCGTCTCGCAGCAACCTGGTTGCGGCTCCAGCAGAGCGCACCTGGTCAATGATGTCCTGGTTGTATTCGCGATCCAGAATCGCAACGAGCAATTCATCGACCGGCTTATTGGCGCTCTTGGAGTATTCAACAAGGTTCTCTTTGATTGACATTCTGATGTCGCAGACCCCTACGGCTGGAGCGCCTGCCACAAACTTGTTCATCTTGAATACCGATGAAGCATCCAGCATCGAGCCTCGATCTGCCGCCGCAATAACGGATATCGCATTTAGCCTTCCGGCAGCAGTAAGAGAGGTCCCATCAATCGGATCAACTGCGATGTCTACCTTTGGCCCATTTCCAGTTCCCAGGATCTCGCCATTGAACAGCATTGGGGCATCGTCTTTTTCACCCTCACCGATGACAACTTTGCCTTCGAAGTTCACGGTGCCGAGAAATGCGCGCATGGCATCCACGGCAGCTCCATCGGATGCGTTTTTATCGCCCTTACCAATGAACGGGAATGCTCGAATTGCGGCTGCTTCCGTGGCTCGCACAAGCTCCATTGCAAGGTTGCGATCTGGGTGTAATTCAGGCTGGTGATCTACGCTCATAGTGTGACCATAGCAGTCAAAAATCGCTAATTAGTGAAGTTAACTCCAACATCAGCGCAACGATTTTCTATTGAAGCTGACAAGTCATTTACTTTGTCTTTTGCAGTTTGTCCGGTGTCTGAAGAACCAACCGCATCCATGAAATCACCCAAGTCTTTTGCCAGCCCAGATGACAGCGCACCCCTGACCTGCTCGCCCACCAAAGAATCGATGTGTGATAGCACTCCAGAATCAACCAGACCTTGTTCGTATGCGGTGACCGCAGCCTTGATTGCCCCTTCGGCAGCTCTACAGGCTGCGGCATCAGCGGCAGCAGTGGCAAGCGAACAGCCGGTCAGGCTGAGCGTGCC
>CAYOXP010000069.1:0-4065 GCA_964407995.1 uncultured Aquiluna sp. | reverse complement strand
CTTCGACTGATGAACATTCGAATGGTTGCGGTTGCCGACCTACTACCGGCACTTATTGTTGCGCCGGTTCTGACTTTGTTTCTTTCGCTCTAACCCCTACCGGTGAGCTTGTCGATATCGCCCAAAATCGCTTCAAACTGTTGATCCGAAATCACACCTAGGTCGTGAGCCGCCTGGCGTACCGAAAGGTTATTTTTCTGCGCGTGCTTAGCGATCTGCGATGCGGCCTCGTAACCAATGGTTGGCGCTAGGGCGGTAACCAGTCCGATTGAGTTTTCAACGGTCTGCTTCAAAAATGCCTCATTTACTGAGATGCCGTCGATGCAGTATTCAGCCAGCACCTTGCAGGCTTGGCGCAAATAGGTGACGTTCATCATCAGGCTTCTGGCAATGATTGGCTCAAACGCATTTAGCTGCAGCTGACCGCCTTCGGCTGCCATCGTCACCGTTAGGTCGTTTCCGATCACCTGGAAGGCGACCTGATTGACCACCTCGGGGATAACTGGATTCACCTTGCCAGGCATAATCGAGGATCCCGCTTGCCTAGGGGGCAGGTTGATTTCTCCAAAGCCGGCCCGCGGGCCAGAAGAGAGCAGCCTTAAGTCATTTGAAATTTTGCTTAGCTTTGTTGCAAGGCGCTTGAGAACAGAAGATGTGGATACAAAAACACCGGTGTCGCTGGTTGCTTCAATGAGGTTCTCTGCCAAGACAAATGGGTGCTCACACAAATCACTGAGCAGCTCGACAACGAGCTCTGCATAGCCCTTGGGAGTGTTGAGCCGGGTGCCAATGGCCGTTCCACCAAGGTTTAGTTCGCTCAACAATGGAATGATTTCGCGAAGTCTTCCCTGGTCTTCACCCAGGGTTAGAGACCAGGCTAGAAACTCTTGCCCAACAGTCATGGGCACCGCATCTTGAAGTTGCGTGCGGCCCATTTTGATTACGTCTTTGAACTCTTCAGCTTTCTCATCGATTACCTCTCTGAGGGATGAGATCTCCTGCAAAAGGGCAAGGATCTCGATAATCAGCGAAACTTTGATGGCGGTTGGATAGACATCGTTAGTGCTCTGTGATGCGTTGACATGGTTTAAAGGATGAATCTTGTCGTATTGCCCTTTTGAATAACCGGCGTGCTCCAAAGCCCTATTTGCAATTACCTCATTGGCATTCATATTCGTTGAGGTTCCAGCGCCACCTTGAATGGCGTCTACGGCAAACTCTGCATCCCACAGACCGTCCCGCACCTCTTTGGAGGCTCGGATTATCGGCTCGGCTAATTGCTCATCGATGACGCCGAGCGTGAGGTTCGCCATGGCGGATGCCTCTTTGATGAAACCTAGGGCTCGAATTAGGGATCGATAATGGCCTATCGGCACACCGCTAATCGGGAAGTTTTCTATGGCCCTGAGTGTGTGAATACCCCAGTAGGCCTCACTTGGAATTTCGCGCTCGCCAAGTGAATCGCGCTCAAGCCTCATTGCTGACACAACTAACAGTATGCCAGCAGAATCGACTATAGGAATGCAGCGATAATCGCGCCCATCGCGGATAGAGAAACAACGTCTTGGCCAACCTCCAGGAGCCAAACCTTGACTCCGAAGCCGCCAAACATTTTGTGGCTCAGGGCCGAGGCTGCCGCAAAACCGACACCAAGAAGTGCACCGGTTGCTAAGCCACCAAACCAATCAAGCCCACCATTCGCGGATGCAATCAGCGGGATGACGATCCCCATAACACTTGCCTGCACCAAAGTGGCAACCGCGGTGAGACCGAAGACTGCGCCCATCGATTCAGTACCTGGGTTGTCTTCCGGCGACTTGCCCATGAGTTTCCACCAGACTGGGAAGAAGGTTTTTGGCCCAAACCATACGCCGCCAATAGCAAAGCCTGTGATTGCCGCTATACCAACGGCTAGAAGATTGAATTCCATGGGCTAAATCCTAGAGCCGACCACGGGACTCGAACCCGTAACCCCCGCATTACAAGTGCGGTGCGCTACCAATTGCGCCAGGTCGGCATTTTGTACCGGTACAGCCTACCCAATTAGCTCAAGTAATCTGAAGTTATGCAGTTACTAAAGCGCCCTTTTGTCCGGACGATTCTGCGATATGGCGCTTTGTTTCTTGCGGTTTACATTGGTTACCTGATTTACGCCATGGATCGCAATCCTCCAACCCTCAATGTTTTTACCATCGACCACCAGGTGCTGGATCCGGCGAAAGGGGAATCAAGTTTTCACTTTGAAGGTGTAATCACAGACGAAAGATCGGTCAGCAAAGCTCAATTTATTTGCAAACACAATGAGGAAGACGTATTCGTGATTGTGTTGGTCACCTCAGGTGCCAATAAGTACAAAGTTGGATTTGGAAAGATAAACAACTCACCAGACTGGCTTGGCTCTTGGGATGGAAACAAGCAGTCAGTCACATTCCAGGGCTATGGTCGCTTACCAAAAGGGACCGAGCCACTTTCTTGTGACTGGTATGCACAACTAGGCGACAACCTTGGAAATCAAACCGAATTCAAAACCGAGTTGAGCCTTCAAGTGCTCAACCGATTTGATGGGTAGTTACTCTGCGGTTGCCGCTTGAACGAACTGTGCAAATAGATCTGGAGAAACCAGCTCTTCGCCAGTAGTCCAGGTGTACTGGTTGCCGTTGACGAGAATGGTTGGTGTTCCAGTTACGGTCACGCCCTGCTGAGGCTCGCTCAGAACTGTCTGGGTGTGCTGAGCAATGTAGTCACCAAAGCTCTTGGCCTGAATGCAGCCTTTGACCTCTTCGCTTCCAGCCCCAGCCTCTTCAGCCCACGCAAATAGCTGGTTGTCATCAGGCCCCTCGGTGCCCTCTTCAGGTTGATTCAACATCAGCGAGCTGTGGAAGTCGAAGTAGCTGTCAGGGGTGAAGTTGGCAACACACATCGCTGCGTTTGTCGCACGAGATGAGTACTCGTTCAGTGACGCGCGGTCTAGGAACGAAATTGGGCGAATCTCCAAAGTGGCAGCTCCGGTGTCAACCCATGAGCGCATCTGCGCCTCGTTTGGCACATCGAATGCCTGGCAAATTGGGCACTGGTAGTCAACGTAGATAACGATCTCTGGAACACCATCTAGGCCGGCCTCTGGGGTTGGAGTCTTTTGGTCGGTGAAGGCCTGAAGACCAATACCCATCTTGATGCCACCTAACTCAGTCAGGTTGGCAGGGACTTCATCTACTACCGGAGCAGCAGCCTTGTTGGCGCTCTCGATCGCGATCACTGCAGCCACACCGCCAACGATGCCAAGGGCAACCAAAACAACGGCAACCTGGAAAAGCAACTTGTTGCGCTTTGCCTTCTTCTGAGTCTCGTTGCGAAGTGCCTTTGCCTTCTCGCGAGCTGCCTCACGCTGCTCAGAACGGGTTGGCTTGTTTGGAGTGGTCATGAATCCCTACCTAAAGTTTCGGTATCAGCTTTATTACAAAGCTCGTCAATTCTATTCCAAGTGGGATACTTAAGAGGTTGAGCCAAAGTCGGCACAACATCCATCACAACGGATCGTCCGGCACGTACCTGCCGGTGAAGGAGAGATCATGGCATCAGTGTCATTTCGTAACGCCACCCGCCTATACCCAGGTGGCACCAAGCCAGCTGTAGACAAGCTGAACCTAGAAATCCAAGACGGCGAGTTCCTCGTTTTGGTCGGCCCATCTGGCTGTGGAAAGTCCACCTCACTGCGCATGCTTGCAGGCCTTGAAGAGGTTAACGAGGGTGGCATCTACATTGGTGACCGCGAAGTTACCGATGTTCCACCAAAGGACCGCGACATCGCGATGGTTTTCCAGAACTACGCGCTTTACCCACACATGACCGTTGCCGAGAACATGGGCTTCGCTCTAAAGATTGCAGGTGTTTCTAAGGAAGAGCGCGCCGAGCGCGTTCTGGAGGCTGCAAAGCTTCTAGACCTAGAGCCTTACCTAAACCGCAAACCAAAGGCACTATCTGGTGGTCAGCGCCAGCGTGTTGCCATGGGACGTGCGATTGTTCGTAAGCCTCAGGTGTTCCTAATGGACGAGCCACTATCGAACC
>CAYOXP010000068.1:3072-4192 GCA_964407995.1 uncultured Aquiluna sp. | reverse complement strand
CTAATAGGCTAGTGGCTGTGTTGCAAATAAAGGTCGGTTTAGCGCAGACAAACCCAGTGGTTGGCGACTATTCGCACAACGCCCAAGAGATACTTCAACTGATGCGTCAAGCGCATAACGCTGGGTTAGATCTTGTTGTCTTCGGAGAATTGGCTCTGAATGGATATCCGCTAGGTGACCTCAGCTATCGCGAAGATGTGATTCGCACCGGTGAAAACGCCCTGGCGCAAGTTATTGAGGCCTCGAAAGAGTTTCCGAACCTGACCTGCGTGCTTGGTCACGCTGCTATGGCCACGGACTTAGGGCCTCAGACGCAAGTTTCACACGCAATTGCGCACAACAGTGCAACTGCGTTTCGTGCTGGCAACATTATCGGCCGCTACGACAAGCAAAAGCTTCCAAACTACGACGTCTTTGACGACTGGAGAAACTTCATACCGGGCAACAAGGAGCTTCTCTTCGACGTAAATGGAACAAAGTGTGCAGTCGCGATCTGCGAGGACATCTGGAGCGACAAGGCAAGAGGAGAACATCTTGCAGAATCAGGCGTGCAGCTCTTCATTGTGCCAAATGGATCCCCATACGTCATGGGCAAGTCGATTGAACGTCGCAACGAAGCCATGCGTTTTGCCCATGGCGCAGCCATTGCCTACGTGAACCTTGCAGGCGGCCAAGATGAACTAGTTTTCGATGGTGACAGTTTCCTACTAGACGGTGATAACGAGGTTTTAGCCGCTGGGGCTGACGCCGGCCTTTTCTTTGCTGGTCACTTAGGTCGCAAAGACGACGATTCGAAGCTTTTTGACGTTCTCGTTACCGGCTTGCGCGACTATCTAGCAAAGACTGGCCAGAACAAGGTCGTACTTGGTCTCTCTGGTGGCATTGACTCGGCTCTTTGTGCGGCTATAGCCTCTGAAGCGGTCGGCCCACAAAATGTTCTTGGTGTGCTTTTGCCTTCTCGATACTCATCGGATCACTCGCTCTCCGACGCAAGTGAGTTGGCGGAGAATCTGGGCATCGAATCTCGAACAGTTGCGATCGACCCGTTCCATAAAGAGTTCGAGCAGCGCCTTGAGCTCAGTGATCTGGCGTCAGAGAACATTCAGGCTCGAATTCGAGC
>CAYOXP010000068.1:0-2972 GCA_964407995.1 uncultured Aquiluna sp. | reverse complement strand
AGGGCCGCTGAGTGGAAGCGCTCACAGGGAGCAATCGGGACAAAAGTAAGCGATATTGCCTTCGGTCGGGGTCGTCGGGTCCCGCTGACGACTAGATTTGGGAAACTATGAAGATAAGAACTTCAACCCTCCAAGAGCTCAAGTCTCAAGGAAAGAAATTTGCCTGCATAACCAGCTACGACTCTCTAACCGCTGGCCTTTTTGACGAGGCAGGCATCGAAGTGATCCTGGTTGGTGACTCGGCGAGCAACACTGTGCTGGCCAATGATTCAACTATTCCAGTCACGCTTGATGAAATGATCATTTTCGGCCGGGCGGTGGCACGAAGTGTCAATAATGCTTTGGTTGTTCTAGACATGCCTTTCGGCAGCTACGAGGTATCGGCGCATCAGGCACTCGAGAATTCAATACGTGCACTCAAGGAAGCCGGCGTAGCGGCCGTGAAGATCGAAGGCGCAAAACTCGCCCAAATCGAGGCGCTAACAGAAGCAGGTGTTCCAGTAATGGGCCATCTCGGCTTCACCCCACAGACCGTGCACGCCCTTGGTGGCTACAAGGTTCAAGGACGCGGCGATGGCGCTCAACAGCTCATCGCTGACGCGCTAGCAATTCAAGATGCGGGGGCTTTCGCGCTCGTGTTGGAGATGATTCCTGCGGGTCTGGCTAAAGAGGTCACTGAGGCTTTAGATATCCCCACAATTGGCATTGGCGCGGGCGTTGAGACCGACGCACAGATTTTAGTTTGGACCGATATGGTTGGCCTGAGCCAGAAGATTCCAAGGTTTGCAAAGCAATACCTAAGTCTTCGAAAAGACATTTCAGAAGCTGCCAAGTCATACGCCGAAGAGGTTCGAATGGGCGCTTTCCCAACCGAGCAGCAGAGCTTTAGCTAGCCCCATTCCTCGGCTTCATCTTGTTCACGAATTGCCGCGGCACGCTCTTGAATTATCTCCAGGGCACGCCTTGCATCAGCTTCTGATTCAAACGGTCCCAGTCGGTTGGATGCGAGGGTTTGCTTGCCCATCTCAACCGCACCAGTCTCGGTATTGAACCAATACTCAATTTTCTCCACGCTTAGAACGATAGCGACTGATTGAGAAATAGACTGACCCCTATGCCTAAAGACTCAAATGGTTCGCTGATTGCGGGCAAGATTTCCGGCTGGAGATCGGTCCCCAGCCACATTGCAAGACCAGAGTATGTTGGCAAACCGGGTCCAAAGCCTCACGTTGGCGGCGATAAGTAT
This sequence comes from uncultured Aquiluna sp., assembly GCA_964407995.1. GTDB lineage: Bacteria > Actinomycetota > Actinomycetes > Actinomycetales > Microbacteriaceae > Aquiluna. The sequence continues at coordinate 1,726 of CAYOXP010000068.1, read as the reverse complement.
GACCCACAAACTACCCAAAGCATTCGTGAGGCCTCAAGGCTTGCGGCTCGGGCGTTGCAAGTTGTTCTAGAGGCTGCAAAACCTGGAGTCACAACTGACTATCTAGATCAAGTCGGTCACGACTTTTTGATCAAAAACAACGCCTACCCCTCAACCCTGGGTTATAGAGGTTTTCCCAAATCCCTTTGCTCATCGATGAACGAAGTTATCTGCCACGGCATACCCGATGACACAGTTTTAGAAGATGGAGACCTTCTCAACATTGACATTTCGGCGTATTTAAACGGCGTGCATGGTGACACCAATGGCACTGTCGTTATAGGAGAAGGTCATCAAGAGTTAGAGCTGCTGGTCGAGCGCACTCACGAGGCGATGATGCGTGGCATCAGAGCTGCGTTGCCCGGTCGCCAGGTGAATATCATCGGGAGAGCAATTGAAACGTATGCCAAGCGCTTTGGCTACGGCGTTGTAAAGGAATTTACGGGCCACGGAGTAGGTACCAGCTTTCACACCGGCTTGATCATCCCCCACTACGACGAACCCGAATATTCCACCGAGATCGAAGTCGGAATGATATTCACTGTAGAACCAATGGTCACCCTGGGCACAGCCGATTGGGACATGTGGGAAGATGGCTGGACCGTCACAACCAAGGACAAACAACACACAGCTCAGTTTGAGCACACGATTTTGATCACCGAAAACGGTCCAGAGATACTCACGGAGGCATAGTGGCACGCAAGGCAGTCGGAATCGATGTTGGCGGCACCGGAATAAAGGCGGCCGTGGTCGACCTCAAGAAAGGTGAGTTAATCTCGGATCGAATCCGTGTCGAAACCCCTGAAGGCGGTGAGCCGGAGGACATTGCTGCAGCATGTAGTGATCTCATTGATCAACTTGGGGTTGCAAACAAGAGCTACTCAGTCGGCGTTTGCTTCCCTGCGGTCGTGAAACACGGTTACACCCAGTCTGCAGCTAACGTATCCAAACGCTGGATTGGGCTGAACGCCGATCGGCTATTCGAAAAGGGCTTGGGGCGCCACGCTCACGTTCTAAACGATGCGGATGCCGCGGGAGTCGCTGAAATCAAGTATGGCGCGGGACGCGGAGGCCACGGACTCACCATCATGACAACCTTGGGCACCGGTATTGGCACCGCACTTTTTTACAACGGGGTACTGATTCCAAATGCGGAGCTAGGCCACCTATCTATCGATGGTGTCGACGACTACGAGACTAAGGCCGCCTATAGCGCAATGGAGCGCGAAGAGCTGAGCTTCGAAGCGTGGGCTGAGCGATTGCAGAAGTATTACTCAACACTCGAGCGATTGCTGGTTCCTGACCTATTCATAGTTGGAGGCGGAATTTCTAAGCAACACGAGAAATTTCTGCCACTCCTTGAGCTGAAAACCGAAATCGTGCCGGCAAAGCTACGCAACGCAGCCGGAATCATCGGGGCGGCAGCACTCGCCTACGCCTCTTCGGAGGATTAGTAGCGGGTCGACCGATACGCCGGGTTCTGTAGTGTTTTCACACTGACGGCCATCTATCTCGGCTTGCGGTTACCCACAAGCTCTAGCAACCTACCCAAAGGCTCGACGAGTAGTTTCAACGCCTTCTGCTTGGTCTTGCTCCCGATGAGGTTTACATAGCCAACCTAGTCACCTAGATCGCTGGTGGTCTCTTACACCACCGTTTCACCCTTACCCTTGCGGGCGGTTTACTT
>CAYOXP010000067.1:0-4201 GCA_964407995.1 uncultured Aquiluna sp. | reverse complement strand
CGGTCGTCTTCTCAACAGGCACACCAGCTGCACGAGCTGACTGCTCGTCGCCACCGATTGCCCAGATCCAGTTTCCATACTTGGTGCGGTACATCAACCAAGAGATAACCAGGGCAAAAATAATTGCGACGTAAATTGCGTTTTCAAATGATAGGTAAATGCGACCACCGATGGTCTCCTTTACCCAAGGGGCTGGGTCGTGTGCCTGCTGCACGTTGCTAACGATCAGCTTCGTGACACCAAAGATAAGGCCACGAATAAAGAATGACATACCCAGGGTAACGATGAATGAAGAAAGCTTGATTCGAGTGATGATCACTCCGTTGAGCCAACCAAAGAATGTTCCGGTGGCAAGACCTGCTGGAAGTGCGATCCAGTCTGGAACGCCGAAGTGACCGCCGAGAAGGGCGTACATCATCGCGGATGCTGCGATGTTGGCACCGACAGATAGGTCTAGGTGACCGGCAATCATGATCAGTGCGATTGGCAGGGCAACGATTGCAAGTTCAGCTGCGACGTTTACCCAGCCTGCTGTTACTAGAACTGAGGGGAAGATCGGCCAACCGAAATAGAGGAAAAAGAAATAGACGACAACCGCGCCTACAAATGCGGCAAACTCTGGCTTCCGCGGAAGGCTTCTCAGCTTTGAAAACACGTCTCAGCTCCTGTAACTAAAAGATTTATTGATGAGTTTTGCGGGTGGGTGCACCCGGAGGCACACCCACCCGCTCTTGACACTAATGTGTCGGTTTGATTTAGCGGTAACCCTCTACAACACCGGTTAGAACGGATGCAGCGTTGTCCGCGGTGATTAGAGATGGGCCAGTCAAGATAACTGGGTTAGCAGGAAGGATTGCGTACTGGTCGTACATCCAAGCCTGTGATACTGCCAACCAACCCTGGTACCAGCCCTGCTGGTCAACTGCGAATAGTGCCTCGCCAGCCGCGATGCGGTTGATGATGTTCTCTGAAACGTCCCAGCCACCAGTGGTTGCACCAGTGATGCCGGCAGATGCTAGAGCTGCGTTTACAGCGTCTGAGTCAGCAGCTGCACCAGTCGCGAAACCGTCGATGGTTGCGTCCTTAGCTAGCTCAGCCTGAACTGCAGCGGTAATAGCTGCTGCGTCACCGAATGACTCAGGTGGAAGGATGATCTGGTCGGCCTGGATGCCAGCGCCCTTTGCGCCGTCAACTAGACCACCACAGCGCTGCTGCCAGTTAATTGCACCAGGCTGGGTGTTTACACATCGAACGTTCTTGTAACCCTGAGCTGCGAAGTACTCACCAGCGCGAACACCAGCTAGGTACTCGTCGGTTCCGTAGTAACCGTAAGCCTCAATGCTGCCGTCCTCTAGGTAAGGAAGACCTGAGTTGTACATGAAGACCTTCACGCCAGCTGCGGTTGCTGCTGCCAGGGCTGGGCCCTCAGCTGCTGCGTCCCAAACTGGAACTGCAAGAGAGGTACATTCCTGAGCAACTGCCTGCTCGATCAACTTAACCATGTCTGGTCCGATGTTGTCGTAGTTAGGTAGAGAGATCCAGGTGTACTCGCTTCCGGCCTGGGTTACTGCCTGACCGGCTAGGTCTGCACCGTTCTTCAATACTGCGAAGAATGAGTCAGCTCCACCAATTGCACACACGTGGCGTGGGTTTGCTGAGGTACCGGTTGCGGCGGTTGAGGATGAGCCGTTGTCTGAAGACGCGGCTGATGTTTCTTCTGTGGAGGTGGTGGTGCTTGCGCTGCAGCCAGAGACCACAAGGGTTGCGGCGGCAAGAGCGGCTAGTAGACCAGACCTCTTGAGGTTGATTTTCACTACTTTTGTCCTTACTTCGTTGTAACGCTCGCCATACTCGGAGAGCCTTGCGAATGGGTTGCAGCTGCAACCTGTGGACGAGCTTAGCTAGTTTGTAAGTACATTCACACATAAGTTGATAACGGAATCATAACCTTTGTCATTACAAATTTTGGATATTGTCACTCTAATGTCGAGGCAACGACAGGTGCAAAATGCAACGCCCACTACTTATAGTCGCCCCTAACCACCGCATTTGCCCGCTAAATAGCAGATTTCGACGCGCACATTTTTATATAGAGCTATTGATGGTATGCATCAAATTGATAACGGATTGTGTATTAGTTACAGACAAATACTTAAAAATTGATACTTTTGTTGCCGACGAATTTGTAATAACATAAAGTCATCAACCCAAGGAAGGGCGTGTAATCCATAATGACAACTACTGGCACGCCATTTGACCTAATCACAATCGGACGCATCGGTGTTGATGTCTATCCACTGCAGTACGGTGTCGGTCTTGAAGATGTCACCAGCTTTGGAAAGTTTCTGGGTGGCTCCCCTACAAACGTTGCAGTTGCTGCCACACGCCACGGCTTGAACTCTGCTGTAATCACCAAGGTTGGCCAGGATTCGTTCGGTCGCTACCTAAAGCAAGAGCTGACTCGACTCGGTGTTGACAACCGCTTCGTAGGTGATGTTGCGGATTTGATGACACCGGTGGTTTTCTGTGAGATTTTTCCGCCAGATGACTTCCCGCTTTACTTCTACCGCAAGCCAACTGCACCTGACATGCAGATTGAAGCAAATGAGCTGGACCTTGATGCAATCAAGAATGCAGGGATTTTCTGGTTTACCGTAACCGGACTAAGCGAAGAGCCTTCGCGCACCGCACACCTTGCAGCACTGTCTGCTCGTGGCAAGAAGACTCACACCATCGCAGACCTTGACTACCGACCAATGTTCTGGGAGTCACCAGAGGCTGCTCGTCGCGAGATCGACAAGATTTGGGGCAACGTGACAGTTGCTGTTGGCAACAAGGAAGAGTGCATGGTTGCTGTTGGCGAAACCGAGCCAGAACGAGCGGCAGATGCACTTCTAGAGCGTGGTGTTGAGATTGCCATCGTAAAGCAAGGTCCTAAGGGCGTTATGGCCAAGACGAGGGACGAAATGGTTGAGGTCCCCCCTTACTTCGTAGATGTGGTGAACGGGCTTGGTGCCGGTGACTCATTTGGTGGAGCGCTTTGCTATGGCCTTAGCCAGGGCTGGGACCTAAAGAGAATTTTGCAGTTCGCAAACGTGGCGGGAGCAATCGTTGCTTCTCGTCTTGAGTGTTCAACCGCCATGCCACAAACGGCAGAGGTAGTTGAGGTATTGAAAGAGAAGTTCGCATGGAGCTAACCAAGGGCGCAACCTTCGAAACAATCAAGGATATCCGCGCAGAGAACCCGGATGCAGTAGCCAATGTTTTGGCTTCTCGTAAGCGCCGCGAGCTCATTCGCGGTGACGGCAAACTGCTAATCATTGCCGCCGACCACCCAGCACGTGGTGCTATTGCCGTTGGAAGCAACCCGACCGCTATGGGTTCTCGTCGAGACTTGCTTGACCGTTTTGCCGAGGCACTTTCCAACCCTTTGGTTGATGGAGTGCTTGGTACACCAGATGTTATTGACGAGCTAGCCCTAATGGGTCTTCTAGACGACAAGATCGTCGTAGGTTCGATGAATCGCGGGGGATTACGTGGTTCATCGTTTGAATTCGATGACCGTTTTACCGGTTACTCGATCGACGCCATCAAGAAGCAGGGTCTGGACTTCGCGAAGACCCTGCTCCGCATCAACCTGCAAGACAACGCCAGCGTCGCAACTCTCGAAGCTAACGCAAGAGCAGTAGATGCTGCGTTTGAGAACAAGCTGCCGATCATGCTTGAACCGTTTATGTCTGACTGGGTAAACGGCAAGGTTGTGAATGACCTTTCAACCGAGGCTGTAGTGCTTTCTGTGGCGATCGCTCAGGGCCTCGGTGTCTCAAGCGCCTACACCTGGCTAAAGCTACCTGTGGTTGCAAACATGGAAAAGGTTATGGAGGCAACCACTCTCCCAACGCTTCTTCTGGGCGGCGATGTTGATGGGGACCAGGACAAGGCTTTTGAATCCTGGAATGGTGCTTTGGCACTACCAGGTGTTCGTGGTTTGGTTGTCGGTAGAAGCTTGCTCTACCCAACAAACGGAGATGTTTCCCAGGCTGTCGACATTGCAGCCAAAATGGTTCATGGATCTAACTAGGTAAGGAAATAGAAATGACCGTAGTTCCACACTTCATCAATGGTGCCGAATTCCCAAGTACTTCTGGCCGCACCGCACCAGTATTTGACCCTGCCCTTGGCAAGGAAACCAAGCAGGTTG
>CAYOXP010000066.1:0-4217 GCA_964407995.1 uncultured Aquiluna sp. | reverse complement strand
CCCTGGGCACCATGGCGTGATTCGACCTTCGGGGTTGACTCCGCTAGCTTCTGCCATCACTAGACCTGCACCACCTAATGCCCTTGCACCTAAGTGGACCAGGTGGAAATCACCTACAACGCCATCTTTGTTCTCGCATGAATACATGCACATAGGTGATACCCACAACCGGTTCTTGATGGTTAGGTCGCGGATTGTGATTGGTGAAAATAGCTTGCTCATTTAGGTAATTTCTGAAGTGATGAATAGGAGAGAACAATAAAGATTCCAAGTACCGCACCCCAGCCGATTGCAATTTCCAAGGGAATCCAGTTCGTTAGTAAGCCGATGATTGATGGCCCTGCCAGGCCACCGATGTAGGTGATTCCAACAACCTTTGCCATGTTGCGGCCAGAGTGAGAAGCTTCTCCGATTTCACCGGCCTCAGCGAAAAGCTGCGGCACAACACCAGAGATACCTAGACCGAGCAGGAACCAGAAGACCAGTGAGGTTTCAAAACTAGGAGCAATTGCCTGAAGACCAATGGCGATAGCACTGGCTAGAGATCCCCAGCGAATGATGAAGCCGCGGCCTTTTTGCTCCACAATGCGATCTATAAAGATTCGCCCAAGAATCATGCCGATGTTGAAGGCAGCTAGACCCCAGGCTGCAAGCGCAACACTCACCTGCTGAACATCCTTTAGATATAGCGCTGACCAATCCTGTGCCACACCTTCGATGATCGCTCCCGATGCTGACATCAATCCAGCCAAAATCACAAACCCAAGCACGCGGCGATTAGCTTTGGCTGCTGCCTTGTTGCTCACCTTGTCTTCTCGATTTGCAACTGGTTCATTTGGTAGTAGCCAATTTGCAATCAAAAGACCTATCAACGCCATTGATATGCCATAAACAGGCAGGGTCTGCGACTGCACAAAACCCATAGCGATGGTTAGGTAGCCAAGACCTGCTCCCGCTAGACCGCCGACAGACCAAAACAAGTGGAAGAAGGTAAAGATCGCCTTTTTGTTTGCCTTTTCAACTTGCAGCGCTGCTGCATTCATTGGCACGTCAATGCCGGCAAGCCCAAAACCAATTCCGAGAATCGATAGACCAAGGGCTAGCTCCGTCTGCGAAAATGCCGGACCCAGAAGTGCCAAACCAACCGTCACGCCACCGATTCGAGTAGTGGTCTTCGCACCGATGTGATCAATTGCCCAGCCGGCAAATTGCATCGCAAGATAACCTCCGATGCCGGAGAGCATCAGCAAGAGTCCAAGTCGCGAATACTCAACACCCACCGTTTGCTGAATCAAGGGGATGTGAACGGCCCATAGGGCAAGGGCGGAACCACCTGAGAAAAAATAGAACGAGACGGCAACTTTGGCGCGGAGTAAATTCACGCCATTAGCCTATGCCTCGAGTAGCCCCTTGAGTCTCGAACCAACCTCTTCGATTTCAATCAAGAAGCCGTCGTGACCAAACTCGCTGGACAGCACCTGAAGCTCGCCGCCGTATAGAGGACCTGAAATGTTTTCGGCGATGATCTCCTGGCCTGCAATGGGGAATAGGCGATCTGAATCAATTCCCAGCACCAGGGTAGGGCAGGTGATTTTGCTCAGAGCTTTCTCAACGGATTCACGACCGCGACCAACATCGTGGGAGTTCATCGCGCTCACCAAGGTGATGTAGCTATTGGCATCGAAACGTCGAACAAATTTATTGCCGTGGAAATCCAGGTAGCTCTCGACCGCATACTTACCGTTTTCGGTTAGCGGGCTCACCTGAGATTGCCAACTTCTTCCGAATCTCTCGTTGAGCTCGGCAGGGGAGCGGTAGTTCAAAAGTGCCATTCGCCTAGCAAGCGCCAAACCTTTGTGAGGTCCAAAACCAGGCTTGGCGTCGTAGTAGTCGCCTGATGCGAAGTTGCTATCTGACCTAATCGCCTCTAGTTGCACAGTGTTCAAGGCAATCTGGTCTGCGGTCGAAAATGGTGGCGCAGCCAAGATGGCCAAGCGCTCGGTAATTGCCGGGTTGTCGATAGCCATCTCTAGGGCATGCATGCCGGCCATCGAGCCGCCAATCAAGGCGTACCACTTCTCAATGCCTAGCTGCTTACCTAATTCGACAAAGGCGTTTGCCTGGTCACGAATGGTTAGCTGAGGGAAGCTCGCTCCGTATTCTTTGCCTTTTGAATTGAGCGAGCTAGGTCCAGTTGACCCTTGACATCCACCAAGCACATTTGGGGTGATGACGAAGTATTTATTGGTATCCAGTGGCAGCCCTGGACCAATAAGGCCATTCCACCAACCAGCGGTTGCGTGGCCTTTGCCTGAATTACCAATCGTGTGGCTATCGCCAGTTAGCGCGTGAAGCACAAGAACGGCGTTTGATTTTGACTCGTTTAGTTGCCCCCAGCTCTCAAATGCCAGGCGGGCATTTTTCAAGGTTTGCCCTGATTCCAAACTTAGGTCGAAGACCTCTGAGAACTTGCGGTCACCAACTGGGTCACCAATTAGCCAAGCGCCAGTGGCAGGAGGTCTTCCGACCAGCTGACGACGCTGCTCCTCGGAAATAAATTCCGAGGGAGCAGAGTCTTCAGAGATCTGGAAATCCATTACTTGGCCGCAGCAAAGCCCTTCTGCAGATCAGCAACTAGATCTTCGTAGGTCTCAAGTCCAACCGATAGACGAACTAGACCAGGTGTAACACCGGTGGTCGCTAGGTCCTCTTCGGATAGCTGAGAGTGGGTGGTAGATGCTGGGTGAATCACTAGTGAGCGAACGTCACCAATGTTTGCAACGTGGCTGAATAGCTCAAGTCCATCTACGAACTTGATGCCAGCCTCAACGCCGCCAACGATCTCGAAGGAGACGATCGCACCAGCACCCTTAGGCGCGTACTTCTTGTGCGCTTCGTTGTATGGAGAGGATGCAAGACCTGCGTAGTTCACGTGCTTTACCTGAGGGTGCTGCTCGAGCCACTTGGCAACCTTGCTTGCGTTGTCAACGTGACGCTCCATGCGGAGGCTCAGGGTTTCGATGCCTTGCAAAAGCGAGAACGCGGTGTCTGGCGATACTGCAGCACCGATGTCACGAAGCAGCTGAACACGCGCCTTGATGATGTAGGCAATGCCATCACCCAGCGCCTGGGTGTAAACCACGCCGTGGTAGCTAGGGTCTGGCTCGGTTAGCCCTGGGAACTTGTCTGACTTTGACCACTCGAACTTTCCGCCATCAACGATTGCTCCGGCAACCACGGTCCCGTGTCCACCCAGGAACTTAGTGGCTGAGTGAACCACGATGTCGGCACCGTGCTCCAAAGGCTTGATCAAGAAAGGGGTTGCGACTGTGTTGTCGACAATCAGTGGCAAACCATTTGCGTGCGCAACGTCTGCAACCTTGCGAATGTCGAGAATTGAAACCTTCGGGTTACCGATGGTCTCAGCAAAGAAAAGCTTGGTGTTTGGCTTTACAGCAGCCTGCCACTCGTTTTCGTCGTCCTGGTTCTCAACGAAAGTGACGTCGATACCAAGCTTGGCAAGTGTGTACTTGAACAGGTTGTAGGTACCGCCATACAGAGTCGATGAGGACACGATGTGGTCGCCAGCCTGAGCAATGTTTAGGACTGCAAAAGTCTCGGCTGCCTGACCTGAAGATAGAAGAAGTGCAGCGGTGCCGCCCTCAAGGGCTGCAATGCGCTTCTCGGCAACATCCTGGGTCGGGTTCATGATGCGGGTGTAGATGTTTCCAAACTCAGCTAGGCCGAATAGGTTGCGAGCGTGCTCGGCTGAGTTGAAGGTATACGCAGTGGTCTTGTAGATCGGAACTGCACGTGCGTTGGTAGCTGGGTCAGGAGTTGCGCCAGCGTGAATCTGGACGGTCTCGAAACCCCACTTGGTTGCATCTGACATGGTTGAACCCTTCAAGGTAAGTATTGGTTTTGAAAAACTATGAAGGATTGCGCACCATCGAGCAACCCAAGGCGTAACGAAAAGTAACTTTACCCTAGGTGGTCAAAGGCAAGCGCGGCCAAAATGCTTGAACAAAGTGGCAATACAGAATCATCAAACTTTGCGTGAGCACTGTGGTTCGTCGGTGCGCTCTCGTGATTGATTTCCTTAGGGCATGCACCTACGAAAACAAATGCGCCTGGCACCTCGTGAACGATGGATGCAAAGTCCTCACCACCGGCTATAGGCGTAGGCATGTTTATGTAGCCTGGGCCAACGAGTTCTT
>CAYOXP010000065.1:0-4362 GCA_964407995.1 uncultured Aquiluna sp. | reverse complement strand
CTGGTTTCAAGGAGGAGACCATGTCGATTTTGGCCATCGATGCCGGCACAACCGGCGTGACTGCGCTCGTAGTTTCAACCAAGGGGCAAATTCTCGCTCGCGGCTACCAAGAGTTCGAACAACACTTTCCAAAGCCCGGCTGGGTTGAACACGACCCGGAGCAAATCTGGCAAGCGGTTCTCGCAGCCTGCACTAGGGCTCTGACGCTGACAGACGAGAAACCAACAGCGATTGGTATTACAAATCAGCGCGAGACTGCAGTCATTTGGGATCGCAAAACCCTCAGCTCCCCCACCAAAGCAATTGTGTGGCAGGACCGTCGAACTTCAGACCTAACGGATGAACTGGAGGCGATCAACGAAGGCGATTGGATACGTAAGCGCACTGGTTTGAACCTCGACCCGTATTTCACCTCAAGCAAGTTTTTGTGGTGGCAGCGAAACCTGCCTGAGATATGGGAAGGCGTAGTTTCAGGCAAATATGCACTTGGCACCATTGACAGTTACCTGGTCGCCAGACTCTCCGGTGGTGAAAGTCACATAACGGACTGCTCAAATGCCTCTAGGACCCAGCTTATGAATTTGGCGACTGGTGAGTGGGATCGCGACCTGCTTGCGGCTTTCAATATTCCACTTGAGGCTTTGCCTACCATCACATCCAGTTGGGGAAATCTAGGGAAATCCGACGGAAAGCACTTCTTGGGTCTAGAGATTCCAATTAGTGGAATAGCCGGCGATCAGCAGGCAGCGTTATTTGGCCAACTTGCTTTTGAGCGCGGTGAATCAAAGGCAACCTATGGCACCGGTGCTTTCATATTGACCAATACCGGTTCAGAAATAGTCCATTCCTCCCACGGCCTTCTGGCAACGGTGGCTTGGAAGTCGGATAGCGGTGAAATCACCTACGCCTCTGAGGGAAGCGTTTTTGTTGCAGGTGCCGCAGTCCAGTGGCTACGCGATGGGCTCGGCATTATTGAGCGATCGAGCGACATCGAAGACTTGGCAAATAGGGCTGGGACTTCAGAGTCAGTGGTTTTTGTGCCAAGCCTCACGGGTCTAGGTGCTCCATTCTGGGACTCCAAGATTCGAGGATCACTGCTCGGTATTACCCGTGGCACCAATTCCAGCCACATCGCATACGCGACCCTGGAGGCCATTGCCTTCCAAGTCAGGGCTGTACTTGATGCCATGCAGCAGGATATTGGCCACCCCATTCAAACCTTGAACGTTGATGGTGGTGCAGCGGCCAATAATCTCTTACTTCAAATTCAAGCCGACATCTCCGGGCACGATGTGGTCAGGGCCAAAGTGCTTGAATCAACCGGGTTTGGAGCCGCACTTCTTGCCGGACTCGGCGCAGGAATCTTTGGGTCGATTGATCAACTGAGCGAACTGAACCCAGAGGATCAAAAATTTGAGCCAAGACAATCGCGCGAAACCGAATACCAGCGGTGGCTGAATGCTGTGCGACTGACTTCGCAGTTCGAGTAAAAGTAAGCTGGTGGCATGTTTGACCCTCAGAGCAAGATAGCCACCCAGGCACTGAGTGCCGGCTATGCAGCCGATGAGGTTATTAAGTCGCTAGACCTTGCTCTTGCCGCCGGTTCTATCACCGCGGTTATTGGGCCGAATGGCGCTGGAAAGTCTTCGCTTTTGAAGGCAATCGCGCGCAAAATAAAGACTTCTAAGGGTGCCGTCCTGCTGGATGGCATATCAATTGCTTCGCTCAGCAAAGCCGAGCTCAATCAAAAAGTTGGCTTGCTGGGCACTATGCCTGCGGCTAGGTCAAATGAGACAGTCTTTGAACTGGTTGCACGTAGTGCGATGGTTGCAGAGCAAATATCTCGCATCTCCCCAAGGCTCAACAAAGACGTGAATGAGATCATCGAACGCACAGGGCTAGTGCAGGTAAAAGATAAGAAGATTGGCGAACTTTCCTCAGGCGCCAAGCAGGTGGCCCTAATTGCAGCCGCATTGGTAAAAAACCCCGAGGTGCTTTTGCTCGATGAGCCAACCAACTCTCTTGACTACTCCCACCAGCTGCAGGTGATCAACCTACTTTCTTCGCTGAAGCGTGAGCGCGGCATGACAATAGTTGCGGTGATTCACGACCTAAACCTCGCGGCACGTTTTGCCGACCAGGTCGTGATATTGAAAGATGGTGAAGTTTTGGCACAAGGCTTAGCTAAGGATGTTGTCACTCCAAACAACCTGGCCAGCGCCTTCCACATTCTTGCTCGTGTAATCGAAGATCCAGTTGGTAAGACGCCACTGGTTATTCCAATTAGGCAGCTTGATTAGTCGCGATTTTCTAATTTTGGGTACATACTGGTTGATGTAGTTCACTTTCGTGAAGGCGCGGTTGCTTGACAACACCAAAGACGGTTTGCGCCTACTGGTGGATGAGGGCAAGGACTGGGCCCACCAATAAATCGGTCGTTTGTTTGGTTGTGAAAATCAATGCGTATCTTGCTCGTTGGAGCAGGCGGTGTTGGCGATGCCATTGTCAAGATTGCTGCTAATCGTAATTTCTTCGAAAAACTAGTGGTCGCGGATTACGACCTGAGTCGGGCTGAGAAGTCCGTTGCTTGGGTTACATCTCGGCACACTCCTGAGGTTGCCTCTAGGTTCACCTCAGACCAGATTGATGCCTCGGATCCGGCTAATGTTGCCGCCTTGGTGAAGAAGCACTCGATCACTCATGTTATGAATGCTGTTGAGCCAAAGTTCGTTCAGAGCATCTTCCAGGGGGCCCTGGATGCTGGTGCGAACTACATGGATATGGCTATGAGCCTGAGCCATGCGCACCCAACCGACCCATACAACATCCCGGCCGAAAAGTTGGGTGACTGGCAGTATGACAAGTCGGCAGAGTACGAAGACAGGGGCCTTCTGGCCCTAATTGGTACCGGCGCTGAGCCAGGCATTTCAAACATCTTTGCCCGCTATGCACAGGATCATCTCTTCACCGAAGTAGATGAGTTCAAGATCATGGATGGCGGAAACCTGGTTGTGAAAAACGACAAGGGCGAGGAGATCTTTGCTCCGTCATTCTCGATCTGGACCGTAATCGAAGAGTGCCTAAACCCACCACTAATTTGGGAGAAGGGAAAAGGCTGGTTCACCACTGAACCATTCTCGGAGCCAGAGGTATTCGAGTTCCCGGATGGCATTGGCGCAGTTGAGTGCGTGAATGTTGAGCACGAAGAAGTAAATATGCTTCCAAGAACTCTCAAATCCAACCGCGTGGCCTTCAAATACGGCCTTGGTTCTGAGTTCATCGGCATTTTGCAGACCTTGAACGCGCTTGGTCTAGACAGGACCGAGCCGGTAAGCGTTCGCTCAAAGGCTGGCCGAGTAGAGGTCGCTCCACGCGATGTGGTTGCCGCCGTTTTGCCGGACCCTGCAAGCTTGGCCGATCGGATGACTGGCAAGACTTGTGCTGGAACTTTGGTTACCGGTACCGGTCTTGATGGCAAGCCTCGCGCCACCTACCTCTACCACGTTGCAGACACCGAGTGGTCAAATGAGCACTATAACGCGCAAGCTGTGGTTTGGCAGACCGCGTTAGTGCCAGTCATTTCGCTAGAGCTGCTTGCGACCGACATCTGGTCTGGCAAGGGAGTCAAGGGTCCAGAAGAGTTTGATGCCAAGCCGTTCCTAGATCTGCTTCGCGACGAGTACGGGCAGCCTTGGGGACTTCAGGATCGCGACCCTAACAACCCCGGCAAGCTACCTGCCTAATTGTTGAAGGTGACAGCCGCCGTGGAGAAAGATTTCCCGGCGGCTGTTACACTTTCTTAGTCGCAAGGGCCTCTAGCTCAGTTGGTTAGAGCAACGGACTTTTAATCCGTGGGTCGTGGGTTCGATCCCCACGGGGCCTACCAAGTACTTTGGTCAAAACATGATGACTGTTTCGACGCTGTAATCGAAGCACCTGGTAGATAAAATCCAGTTGTGGAATACCCCTTGATTACCAAGCGTCTCAGTATCAAACCGCTTGATCAAGCCGATATTGAAGCTTTCGTGAAGTACCGCCAGGATCCACAAATAGCCAGGTATCAAAGCTGGACGCCCGATTATTCAAAAGCTCAGGGGCAGAAGCTTATTGACTCTCAAGTAGGCCAAATGATCCCCAAGCCTGGCGATTGGTTGCAACTCGGCATGCACCTACATTCGACACTTGAGCTGATTGGCGATTTAGCTCTGCACAAGATTGAAGCCGACGAAGGGTGTTTCGAAATTGGTTTCACTGTCGATCGCAGGTTTCAGGGCAATGGTTATGCCCTCGAGGCTGCCAGCACACTTATTGATGCTTTGGTACAAAACTATGCGGCATTGCGCATTATTGCTTCGGCAGACG
>CAYOXP010000064.1:2999-4414 GCA_964407995.1 uncultured Aquiluna sp. | reverse complement strand
AGGCCTACGGCGACAGAGCGCGCCTAGAAAACCTTTTTAGGGAAGAAACAAACCACTACATCCAGACACACCAAGGCTCTCGGGTAAACCACGAGAAGGCTTCTGGGCCGATGCTCAAAGGCGTACCGATGATCTGGATGAGCAAATGGCCAGGGCCATTTCCAATTTACGTAGACAGCGCCAAAGGTTCATCCTTTACCGATGTCGATGGCAACCAGTACACAGACTTTTGCTTGGGTGACACCGGGGCAATGTGCGGTCACGCCCCTGATGCAACCGTAAAGGCGGTTCAGGAGCAGATTGCCAAAGGTTCTACCTACATGCTGCCAACTAAGGACTCGATCGCAGCTGCCAATCTGCTATCTGAGCGCTTTGGAATGCCAAAGTGGCAATTCACGCTGAGTGCGACAGACGCAAACCGTCACATTTTGCGCTACGCAAGACACGTGACCGGCAGGGCCAAAGTCGCCGTCCACGACTACTGCTACCACGGCACGGTAGACGAAACATTTGCAGTGATGGATGATGCCGGCAACACCGTTCCAAGACCAGACAACATTGGCAAGCCGGTAGATCTCGACACTACAACCGTTGTAATCCCGTTCAACGACCTTGAGGCAGCAGAAAAGGCATTTGCCTCTGGTGAGGTTGCGGCAATGTTGATGGAGCCTGCCCTAACCAATATCGGTATCGTGCTGCCCGAGCCTGGCTACCTAGCTGGAATGCAGGAGCTCTGCAGGAAGTACGACGTGATCTGGATCGTTGACGAAACTCACACCATCTCTGCCTCCCCTGGTGGAATGACGAGAACCGAGAATCTAAAGCCTGATGCGGTCGTATTGGGTAAAACGATCGGTGGTGGTGTTCCTGTAGGCGCCTTCGGTATGACCGACGAGCTTGCCAACAGAATCGCCAAGTCAACCAACCTCGAGTCAATCGACGTTGGCGGTGTTGGCGGAACTCTAGCCGGCAATGCACTTTCTATGGCTGCGGTCAGAGCAACCCTCGAAGAGGTTTTGACACCTGAGGCATTCGAGCGCATGGAGAAGCTGGCGATCAAGTGGACTGCAAACATCCAGGCAGTTATCGATGAGTACGATCTGCCATGGCAGGTCTCAAGAATCGGCTGCCGCGGTGAATACAGCTTCCGTCCAACTGCTCCAGTTAACGGCCGAGAGGCTCACGATGCTGATGACTTTGAACTGCAACAGTACTTGCAGCTTCACGCTATTAACCGAGGCATTTTGATGACTCCGTTCCACAACATGGCATTGATGTCACCGGCTTCAACCGAGGCGGATGTCCAAAAGCACAATGCTCACTTCCGTGAGGCTGTCGAGGCGCTTTACAAAAACTAAGAACTAGTTTCCAAACTAAAGGCTAAGAACGAAGTTTCTTAGCCTTTAGGCTTGCCC
>CAYOXP010000064.1:0-2899 GCA_964407995.1 uncultured Aquiluna sp. | reverse complement strand
GGTAGCAGCCATTTGCCCAGAGAAAGCTTCACAGTAGCTCCTCCGTTCCGCTCTTGCGGACATACATCGATACCAAGATGACAATCGCAGCCATCAGCATCACGGATAGTGCAGAAGCAGTTGGGTAATCCTGAATCCTGAAGAAATTAGCCTCAACCACGTTTCCGATCATGGCCGTATCACTGCCACCAAGGAAGTCACTCGACGCCGAGACGTAGTCACCCGATATCGGGATGAACGTCAAAAGGGTTCCCGAGATCACGCCAGGGAGCGACAACGGGAAAGTAATCTTCCAGAAAGTCTTTGCCGGGGTTGCGTAAAGGTCGCTGCCCGCCTCTACCAAACGAATGTCAAGGCGCTCCAATGAGGTGTAAATAGGCAGCGTCATAAAAGGAATGAAGTTATAGGTAAGGCCCGCAATAACTGCGATGTCGCTACCGATTATGTATTGATCGGCCGGCAGCAGCCCAAGCATTTGTATGAACTGAGTGGCAGGTGCCTCATTGGAAAAAATTTGCTTCCAAGCAAAGGTGCGAAGCAAGAAAGAGATAAAGAACGGCGCAATCACCAAAGTCAACAACAGAGCCTGTAGGACCGGCTTGCTTCTCGTTTTAACTCCAATGAAGTAGGCAATTGGGTAGCTAATAACCAATGCCAGCACTGTCGCTAGAAGTGCATAAATGAAGCTTCTGGTGATCTGTGGGGCGTATTGGCCAATCGCGTAAGAATAGTTAGAAATCTGGAAGGCATAGTCGTACATGCCAATCTCACCGGTGAACGAAGCCGTCTTCAAGGAAGTGATTACTAGCGATACCAGCGGGGTAAGGAAGAACAGACCGAGGTAAATCATCCCCGGGGCCAGCAAAATAAACGCAACCTTTGAGGTTTTGCTTGGCTGCTGAGTCTTTCCGGAGGATCCCTGCCCGAGCGCTACGAATGCCACGAGGTTTTACTCCTCGTCGTTGTCTGCCTTGAGCGGCAGATCGCTTAGACCAAAGGCGTGCTCAACCTTCCAGCTGACCCAAACCTGCGCACCGAGCTCGACAACCGGACTCTTGCCCACGTTCTGGGCAAACACGGTGATGTCACCAAATCCTGGAACGTCGATCAGATACTGGTTGGAAACACCGGTAAATCTAATGTCGATGATTTCACCAGGACCGACCAGGTTGTGGTTGGAATCTAGGTTTGGCTTCTCCTCGTGGAAAGTTGCCTTCTCTGGCCTTACGCCAAGAGCAACCTTGCCCGAGTGCTTCTCACTGCGATCCTTTGGTGCAGAAATCTTTTGGCCGTTGCAGCTGATTGAGATGCTGTTCGCGTTCTCTTCTACAACATCACCAACGAAGATGTTTGACTGGCCCAGGAATCTCGCAACGAATGCGGTCTTTGGTCTGTCGTATAGAGCTTCAGGGCTACCCATCTGCTCAATTTCACCCTTGTTCATAACCGCCACGGTGTCAGCCATGTCCATGGCCTCTTCTTGGTCGTGGGTAACGTGCAGGAAGGTTAGGCCGACTTCCATCTGGATAGCCTTTAGCTCAACCTGCATCTGGCGTCGAAGCTTTAGATCAAGTGCACCAAGTGGCTCGTCAAGCAGTAGCAGTGCTGGGCGGTTTACTAATGCCCTAGCTAGAGCAACTCGCTGCTGCTGACCACCGGATAGCTGCTGTGGCTTGCGCTGAGCTAGATGCTCAAGCTCCACCAGCTGTAATGCTTCGGTTGCCTTGACAAGCGGCTCGGTAACTTTACGTTGGCGAAGCCCGAATGCCACGTTCTCCAAAATCGACATGTGCGGGAACAGTGCGTAGTTCTGGAAAACGGTGTTCACTGGACGCTCATGCGGCTTTGTCGCCGTGACGTCCTTGCCACCAATCAGAACGCGACCCTTAGTCGCCTCCTCCAAGCCTGCGACAATGCGCAGAGTGGTGGTCTTTCCACAACCCGAAGGTCCCAGCAGGGCGAAGAACTCGCCCGCTGGAATCTTCAGATCAAGGTTTTCAATTGCTGTAAAGCCAGGAAACTCCTTGCGGATTCCAACTAGCTCTAGGTCTTGACCCCTAGCTACGAAGTCTGTTGCCACCTATGCGCCTAGCAATACGTTCTGCCATGCTGTTGCAAAGCGCTGCTCCTCCTGGCCGGTTAGGGCACGGAAGACGTGGGTCTGGGAGAGGAACGCCTCTGATGGGAAGATCAGTTCGTTCTCAGCTAGCTCTGGGTCGAGCTTGATCATCTCTTCCTTAGCGCCAACAACTGGAGTTACGTAGTTCACGTAAGCAGCAAGCTCGGCAGCGTTTACTGGGTCGTAGTAGTAGTTGATTAGCGCTTCAGCGTTCTTCTTGTGCTGTGAGCCCATTGGAACTACGAAGGTGTCTGCAGAGATGGTTCCACCAGTCTCTGGCATTACGAAGCCAAAGCGGTCCTCGCCAACCTCGTAGTTCAAGATGGTTACGTCACCAGACCAAGCGGTAGCAGCGATGATGTTGCCGTTTACTAGGTCCTCACCGTATGAGTTGCCCTTGATGTTGAAGATCTGGCCAGAAGAAACCTGAGCTGCAACGAAGTCAACTGCTGCGTTGAAAGCATCCTCGGTTAGCGAGTCTGCAGATGAGATGTCGATGCCCTGGCTAAGTAGAACTAGACCGATAGTGTCGCGCATCTCAGAGATAAGACCAACGCGACCCTTGAGCTCTGGAGCCCATAGGTCATCGATCGAGGTTGGGGCATCCTTACCGGTTGCCTCCTTGTACTTGGCCTTGTCGTAAGCAATGCCACCCAGGATGCCCTGGTAAGGAACCGAAAGCTGACGCTCTGGGTCGTTTGCGTTACCAAGGTAAGCAGGAGCAAGGTTTGCAACCTTGTTTGGCATGTTTGCGTTGTCCATGGTCTGCAGGTAACCAAG
>CAYOXP010000063.1:2029-4429 GCA_964407995.1 uncultured Aquiluna sp. | reverse complement strand
AGTCAATTGGTTTCCCAGGTTGGCAAGGGGCAAGTTCAAGAGCGCGTGGAACCAATGCGCCAATCCCCAGTGCGACCGCAGCAAACCACTGCTGCCGGAAGGTTTGAGAGACAGATTCTAGAAGTGCTGGTCCAGATACCAGGTGCGTTCTCTATCGATAAGTTAGCTCGCATCTCAGGTGCCGGTCTCCAGGATTCGAGGCATCAAGCGCTTCTCGAAATCGCGAATCGGCTGTCTGGCTCTTTAGCCTCGGCTGATTGGGCTAACCAGCTTGCAAACGCCGCAGATCCGGAAGCATTGAGTTTGATTAGAGAGCTGGCCCTGAGCGAACTCCCAGCCAAGAGCGAGGCTGAATTGGCTCGCTATGCCAAGGGCGTGGTGAATGGAGCAATGCTGCAGGCGCTAGCTCGCGAGAAGACTGATTTACTGGCTGCACTAAAGCGAATTGACATGGCCGCACAGCCCGATGCATACGCACAAGTTCAACGACAGCTAGTCGAACTGGAGACTGAGCGTAGAAGCTACATGAACTAGCAAAATTTCTGCTAATGTTGTCTGGCACCTCAGGGTGCTATTCCTCGGTAGCTCAATTGGCAGAGCAATCGGCTGTTAACCGATAGGTTCTTGGTTCGAGTCCAAGCCGGGGAGCCATTCTTTTAAGGATTGGGATGAGACGAGTTATTTCGACCTCCATCTCCGTCGGACTCGCAACTGGCCTCTACGGCATCTCTTTCGGCGCCTTGGCTGCCGCCTCCGGACTCGATCTCCTATCTGTAATGCTCCTTAGTCTCCTAATGTTTTCGGGTGGGTCTCAATTCGCATTTATAGGTGTTATCGCTGGTGGTGGAACACCGATTGCAGCGAT
Source organism: uncultured Aquiluna sp. (assembly GCA_964407995.1). Classification (GTDB taxonomy): domain Bacteria; phylum Actinomycetota; class Actinomycetes; order Actinomycetales; family Microbacteriaceae; genus Aquiluna. The sequence continues at coordinate 3,564 of CAYOXP010000063.1, read as the reverse complement.
CACATCTGCGTGGTTACTGGGTGTAAGAAATCACTTCTACGCACTTCGCTTGAACAGTGTTTTGCGTCCGAAGGGGCTTATCAAAGTACTAGCCTCCCAGCTAACTATTGACGAATCGAATGCTGTATCGGCATCCCAGGAATCTCTGAAGAATCAAAAGATCGGTTTCTGGGCAACGGGCGCAGCAGTTTTTGTGTTTTGGAACATTGCGACTTTTTTGGGTGCTATCGCTGGAGATCTGCTTGGCTCGGTGGAGACTTGGGGCCTAGATGCTGCGGCCGCAGCTGCGTTTTTGGGTCTGGTCTGGGCAAAGCTGAAGGATAGCAAGCTGATTGCGCTCAGCGCAGCGACCGTTGCCCTAATCGGCTCTCTGTTCCTTCCGGCCGGCGTTCCAGTTCTGTTAACGGTTCTGGTTGCCCTTTACCCCGGAGGTAAAAAGTGATTTGGGCGGTGCTTGCGGCATCGGCTGCCGTTTATAGCTGGAAGCTATTTGGGTATTTGATACCTGAACGTTTCATCAACGGCTTTTTTAGGGCGTTTGCCGATCGGGTCACGGTGGCACTCTTGGTGGCGCTTGTGGTGGTGCAAACCTTTAGCGTCACAGGTGGCATAGCGCTTGATGCCAGATTTCCAGCACTGGCCGTGGCGGCACTACTGTTCTGGCTTCGTGTGCCATACATTGTGGTGGTTGTTGCGGCCGCTGCAACAGCAGCACTACTTAGAAACTACTTAGGGTTCTAGAAAGTCTTCTCCAGGCATCCAGCTATTACCCGGTTCACCCCAGCCCTCGTACTTGATCGTCTTTTTGACTTCACGGGCATAGGGCTTGAGTAGACGGTCTGCGTAGAGAATTCCATCTAGATGGTCATACTCGTGCTGGAAAATTCGTGCCAGCCAACCTGTGGCACTAATTGAGTATTCAGAACCGTCTAAATCCAGTGCCGTAAGTGTGGCTTGGTCGGCTCTTTTGAGTGGGTAACGCTCGCCAGGAATCGATAGGCAACCTTCTGACTCAGTGTCTTCGTCGGGCCAATCGCTTGAGACTTGCGAAAGCTCAAGCTTTGGGTTGATTGCAACACCACGATGGTGCGTTGCGCCGTCATGCCAGTCGAAGACGAAGATTCTAAGCCCAACACCAACTTGAGTCGCGGCTAACCCAACCCCGGGGGCCTTTTCCATGGTTTCGTACATGTCCGCAACGAGATTTCTAATCTCGTCATTGATTTCACCGACCTCTTGGGCTCGCTGATGGAGAACTGGTTCACCGGTAATGACTATACGACGTAGGGACACGCAGCTAGGTTACCCAACTAATTCAAAGGTTGTTGCCCTAGGCTTCTAAAGCTGCACTTAGACAAGGAGAGCAGTTTGTTTGTTCCTGAGCTTGCTCGCCCAATCGCCATTGCTTTAGCGGCGCTTGGCGCGGTGTTTTTGGCACTCGGCGCTCAATTTCAAAATGATGCAGTTACTGAACATCACGCACCCAAGCAGTTCAAGTTGCGCTCACTCCACATCAAGCAAGTGGTGGATTTACT
>CAYOXP010000063.1:0-1929 GCA_964407995.1 uncultured Aquiluna sp. | reverse complement strand
TGGCCATGTTTGGTGGTTTGTTCTATTTTTCAAAGGGCAGGGTTGGACCCCTGCAATACATTTTCGGTGCCGGCGTGCTCTATGGTTTCGTGGCTTCGCTGGCAAAGGTCGTTATCCAGCGCGTGATTCAAGGTGACATCAACTGGCTTACTTTATTGGCCGCATTAGCTCTGATCGCGGCCGCCGTTCTGGGCGGCTGGTTCGTGCAGAATGCCTATGCAGCAGGTCCGCCGGACCTGGTTATTGCAGGCCTAACGGTGATTGATCCTGCCGTTGCGGTGGGAATCGCAATCGTAATTCTGGGTGAAGCTTCAGCTGCCGCAACTGGGCAAGTGCTAGGGTTCGGTGTATCGGGATTAGTTGCGATTCTAGGTGTGTTAATGCTTTCGAAAGTGCACCCGCAACTAACCAGCAAGTAACAAGGATTTATTAGTTGGAACAACTAAAAGTCGTAATCGCATGCGACACATTCGCGCCTGACATCAACGGCGCTGCTCGTTTTGCAGAGCGCTTGGCGGCGGGTCTTGTTCGTCACGGTCACGAAGTTCACATCATTGCCCCGAGTTACGATTCCACAGCTGGTATGCGTGTTGAAACACACGACGGTTCAAAGATGTTCGTGCATCGCATGCGCAGTCACCGAGTTTTGCAGCACAAAACCTTGCGATGGCCAGAGCCTTGGGGCCTGAGGCGGAATATTCGAAAAGTCTTGCGTCAGGTGCAGCCTGATGCTCTGCACATTCAGTCCCACTTGATTATGGGCCGTTTCGCGGTACAGGCTGCCAAAGGGACAGGAATTCGCCTCCTGGCCACGAACCACATCATGCCTGAGAATCTCGTGAAATACTCATTACTACCGAAGTTTGTCCACCCGCTTGCCATGAAATTAACATGGGCTGACGCCGGACGAATTTTGCGAAAAATGGACGCACTCACCACGCCAACCAGGCGTGCAGCCGAGCTGCTAGAAGCTGCGGCAGGCGTTTCGGGAGTCCTGGCGATTAGTTGCGGCATAGATGCCTCGAGATTTGCAAACGAAACACCGGTCAATAACAAGAACCCAAGATTCCTGTTCCTTGGTCGCCTAGATGACGAGAAGCGAATCCACATCCTTTTAGAGGCGGTGGCAAAGCTAACCGAGCACCCAAATGTTGTGGTCGAGTTGGTTGGCGATGGTGGTGAGAAAGATAACTTGTCAAAATTGGCATCCCAACTTGGGATTGCCGATCGGGTAATTTTTGCTGGCCACATAACGGATGCCCAGTTGCCTGCAGCCTATGAGCGGGCAACGGCTTTCGTGATGCCATCGATTGCCGAACTTCAGTCGATTGCAACCATGGAGGCTATGGCTTCTGGCAGGCCGGTAATCGCAGCGGATGCAATGGCACTACCTCACCTGGTTCACGATGGCGATAATGGCTATCTTTTCCCCCCTGATGATGCAGATGCGCTTGCTGATCGACTAAGGCGCATCCTCGAAGCTGATCAAACAGAACTTGATCGTCTCAGTGACAACAGCCTGCACTTGATTCAGTCTCACGACATTGAACGCACCTTGAAGATCTTCGAAGATCTTTACCGTGGAGTTGCAGTTGGTGGTCAAACCACGGACGACAATGACCCCACCTACACCCAACCCATCGGCGTGCTCAGTGAGTCTCTGGTTAGCCGTCTGAGCCAGATTAGGCACTCGGCTGTTGAACTACGCGCCAAGGCCGAGGAATTGTCTCAGGAGGCAATAGAGAAGCTTTCAGAGGTGCGCGAGGAAGTATCTCAACAGCTCTCCGAAATAAAGGAAGAAGTTTCTCAGCAGATCGATCAGGCGAAGAAGCGCCTAAAGCGAGACCGCAAGTAGCTAGACTTGCTTGGTCGCGAGGGGCGTTAGCTCAGCCGGTTAGAGCAGCGGACTCATAATCCGTCGGTCGCGGG
>CAYOXP010000062.1:0-4521 GCA_964407995.1 uncultured Aquiluna sp. | reverse complement strand
TCGGCTACACTTATCGCCGGTTAGTGAAAGTAGGAAGCATGCCAACCGGCAAAGTTAAGTTCTTTGATGACGACAAAGGTTTCGGATTCATCGCAGGCGATGATGGCTCCGAGGTATTTCTGCACATCTCGGCTCTGCCTACCGGCACTGCAACCATTCGCCCTGGCACCAGGGTTGAGTACGGCATTGTTGATGGCCGCAAGGGTGCCCAGGCACTCTCGGTCCGCGTTCTAGAGGTCCCAACCCTGAGCGCAGTAAATCGCAAGCCTGCCGAAGATCTAGCCATCATCACCGAGGATCTGATCCGTCTGCTGGACCAGATCGGTGGAAATCTAAAGCGCGGCAAGTACCCAGAGGCAAACCACTCTCGCAAGGTCGCGCAGCTTTTGCGCAGGGTTGCCGATGAGCTCGAAGGTTAGTAACCAGCAACTAGCCCTTGACGCACTGAATGAAACAACTGAGAGTGCGTTAGTTGGAGCGTTTGTCTCTGAAGCTGAGATTGAAAAGAACGTAACCGAGGTTCGCTTTGACTGCGCAATGCGTGGTTACAAAGACTGGCACTGGGTCGTTACCCTCACTCAGATCGATAAGCGCAAACCACTGCAAGTATCTGAGATCAACCTAATGGCATCTGAAAACGCGTTGCTTGCCCCGAAATGGGTGCCATGGGCAGAGCGATTGGCTGAATTCCGCAAGCAGCTGAGGGCCGAAGGTAAAGCAAATTCAGATGCTGAGGCAGACGCCTTGATTCAGGGTATGACTTCAGGACTTTCTGACCATGAGCCAGCCGACAAATCCGAGGATGATGCCGGTGATAGCGGTGTGAAGCCACCACTCAAGGCCCGCGTCAGACAGCGCAGGATAAAACGCAGCCAAGACGATCAGGACCAGGCCCCAGATCAAGACACCGACCAAGATAGCTAGTTTCGCGTCTACCTTCATCGGCTCCGGCTCCGGGTGCCGCTCCGAGAATTTCACGAATAGCTTGGCCATTTTTTAGAGCTGACCTAGAACGTAATCAATTGAGGCAATCAGTGCCTGCACTTCTTGCGGCTCGGTAGCAACAAAGGTTGCCACGCGAATCTGGTTCCTACCCAATTTGCGATATGGCTCAACATCAACGACACCATTGGCACGAAGGGCCTTGGTGATCTGAGTTGCATCGATTGAGTCATCAAAATCGATAGTCACAACCACTTGACTTCGGTGATCGGGGTTTGAAACATATGGGTTTGCGACCGAGGTTCGCTCTGCCCAGTCGTAGAGCAGCTTCGAACTCTCTTTAGTTCTGGCATCTGCCCACTTCAAACCGCCAGACCGGTTGATCCATTGGATCTGGTCGTTTAGCAAAAACAAAGTGGCGATTGCCGGGGTGTTCAGCGTCTGATTCAGGCGTGAGTTGTCAAGCGCGGTCTTGACGCTTAGGAACTCTGGAATGTAGCGATCCGAAGCTGCAATTTTCTCAACTCTTTCGATTGCTCTAGGGGAGAGCATCGCTAACCAGAGGCCACCATCGGATGCGAAGTTCTTTTGAGGAGCGAAGTAGTACACGTCGGTTTCACTAAGTTCAAAGTCGATGCCGCCGGCGGCACTTGTGGCATCGGTGAACATCAATGCGTCGCCAGCTACTCGGTTTACCGGGGTAACAACGCCGGTTGAGGTTTCGTTGTGAGGGTAGACGTATGAGTCGATATCACTTGCCGGCTCGAACTCCCCACGGCTTCCAGGGTCTGCCTTCACAACCGTAGGGGCCTGCAGCCAAGGTGCCTTCAGTGCAGAAGCAAACTTGGAACCAAATTCACCGTGGACAAGTGCTTGGGCTTTGCGCTCCACCAAGCTAAAAGCGGCTGCATCCCAGAATGCTGTTGAGCCACCATTGCCAAGAACCACCTCATAACCATCTGGTGCGCGGAATAGTTCAGTCAAACCTTCGCGAATTTCACCAACCATGTTTTTGACCGGTGCCTGTCGGTGGCTTGTACCTATTAGCGAGGCGCCATTAGAGAAGAAGTTTGCGAGTTGCTCAGATCGTGTCCTGGAAGGACCGCAGCCGAATCGACCGTCTTTAGGTAGTAATTCACTAGGGATTTTGATCTCAGCCATGGCACAAGTTTAGTCGGCAAGAGCTATTAGTCTTGCTATGTCCAAAGGGGGCTCATGACCGATCTAATTGACACGACTGAGATGTACCTCAAAGCGATTTACGAGCTTGAGGAGGAGGGCATAACTCCTATGCGAGCCCGCATAGCCGAGCGCCTGGATCACTCAGGCCCTACCGTTTCACAAACGGTGGCTCGCATGGAGCGCGATGGGTTGCTGCACGTGTCAGACGACCGCCAACTGGAATTCACGGCAGAGGGTCGCATAACTGCGATTGAAGTTATGCGCAAGCATCGCTTGGCAGAGCGCCTGCTTTTGGATGTCATCGGCCTTGATTGGGAGAAAGTTCACGAGGAAGCTTGTCGCTGGGAGCACGTGATGAGCGAGGCCGTAGAGCGCAAGCTGGTCGAGTTGTTGGAAACTCCCACATCTTCTCCCTACGGCATGCCTATTCCGGGTCTAGATCTTCTTGGGGTGGTGCCGCCAGAGCCAATTACTTGCCTGCCGGTTGCCGAAGTTGCGGCTGGTAGTTACTCACTAGTGCGAATCGGTGAGCCGATTCAGACAGACGAAGAGTTTCTTATTCAGCTACGGGATCTTGGGTTGGTTCCAGGGGTTGAGGTCACAGTGAGCAAAGATTCTGGTTCGGTCCTTTTGACCGCTAAAGGCCAAACTGAAGGAATGCTGTTAGATTCCACAATCGCCTCCCATTTATTTGTTGCGGCTTAGCTCACGGTTATACTTCAAGTCGCGGAAATTCCAAAGCACACTTGGAGGATTCCATTTGACTCACTCAACCGCAGGCGCTTCGCACGTATCTCGTAAAGAGCTACGACAGAAGCAGGCCAAAGCCACAAAGGCACAGCACCACAGGGTTAGAACGCTACTAACCATGGTTGCTGCGACTGGGCTATTGGCTACCAGCGCCCTGCCCTCCTACGGTTTCGATCCCACGACAACTGCACTTAGTGGTTTGGCGCACGACAACACCATGGTTGAGATTTCTGCTCCATCCCAAGGTTTGGCAGTTGCCACTGTTCGCGCCGTTGAGTTTTCGCGCGGGGACTACGAACCGGCTGCAGCCTCCGATTTCGAGGTGAAATCGACCTCTCGTCGCTACACCGGCCCAACTGCAGCGGATTACCTGGCCAAGCCAAGGTTCACAACCATTAGCAGCGGAAACCTCATGAAGGCCTCGGCTGAGTTGGTTGGAACACCTTATGTATTCGGTGGCGAAACTCCAGGTGGTATTGACTGCTCTGGTTATGTGATGTTCGTCTACTCCCAGTTCGGAGTGGATCTGCCCCACAGTGTTTACCAGCAGGCAAAGCTCGGCGAAAAGATCTCCCTAGAGGATGCCATTCCAGGGGACATCGTGATCTTCAACGACTACAGCCACAACGGTATTTACGCGGGAAATGGCAACTTCTACCACGCCCCTCAGCCGGGCGACAGGGTTAAGCTAGCCCCGATTTTCACCGATCGCTATCACATCATCCGCTTGGCGGACATCGAAAACTAACCAAATCGATACCAAAACTTCACTTTTTGTATCTGCGTTTCTAACCACATTTTTTGATTTGCTCTCTTAACCTGCTAGCAAGTGTTGGTCTAAGACATGTTGGGAGGTGCACATGCCAGTGAACATGCCATCCAAGCACGGTAACTGGGTCCATCTGCATCAGCACCCCTGCATATCTAGCCAGGAAACTTCGCGCGTCGCTTTTTGCGGCGCGTTTTTTGTTTCTGGGGGACCAACTCGAAAGCCCGCGAGCCGTGTGGGCCAATTCGAGACAAGGGGAAACTAATTGCGTACTTTGGTTCTAAACGCAGGCTACGAGCCGCTGGCCGTGGTGTCATTCAAAAGAGCACTAGTTTTGGTTCTGAACGATAAGGCAACCGTGTTAGCCGGTGCTGACTCGCAGCGAGTTCACAGTGCAAGTCGAGAGTTCGAGCTCCCGACAGTGATTTTGCTGCAGCGATATGTGAGGATCCCGGGATCAAGGAAGATTCCAGTTTCACGTCGAGGAGTTTTGCGCAGAGATGGTTTTAGGTGTGGCTACTGTTCAAAGCCTGCAAACACCATTGATCACGTTTTACCAAAGTCACGCGGTGGCCAGGACACTTGGGAAAACCTGGTGGCATGTTGCCTAAAGTGCAATAACGCCAAGAGTGACAAGACACCGGCGGAAATGGGCTGGGAGCTTCGGATTACGCCAAAGATGCCGAGTGGAGTCATCTGGACTGTTCGGGGTGCAGAGAAAGCCGAACCGCAGTGGGCTGAGTTTCTGAGCATGCAGCAAGCTGCGTAAGTGGCCCCGAGAAGAATCGAACTTCCGCACATGGTTTAGGAAACCACTGCTCTATCCACTGAGCTACGAGGCCAAGACCGTGTACTAGGTTATCTAATAAAACATTTAC
>CAYOXP010000061.1:0-4547 GCA_964407995.1 uncultured Aquiluna sp. | reverse complement strand
CTAACCGAGGCCGAAATCGTCTCCTGGAAAGTAGCCCCTGGTGACAAGGTCTCGGTTAACCAGACCATCTGTGAGATTGAGACTGCAAAGTCGATAGTTGAGCTCCCTTGCCCATTCGAGGGTGAAGTAACCGAGCTCTTGGCCCAGGAGGGTGACACCGTTGAGGTTGGCAACCCAATAATCGCTGTACGCGTTGCTGGCGCAAGCCCGATTCCGACCCTCAGTGAGCCAGATGCCCCGGCCGGCGGACTAGTTGAGCAAGAGGCTGACACCGGTGCCGAGTACAAGATTCCAACCCTGGTTGGGTACGGCGATGCGGGCGACGCAAAATCAAGACGTAAACGTGCAATCGCTTCTGTTGCCCCGGTAACTACTGCGATCCCGGTATCGATGGTGCGTGCGGCTCAGGCAAGCGAAAACATCATGGCTAAGCCTCCGATTCGAAAGCTTGCCAAGGAGTTGGGTGTAAACCTAGCCATGGTTACCGGAACCGGCATGCACGGTGAGATAACTCGCGAGGACGTGATCGGTTCAGCTTCCCAGGCATCGGTATTTAAGAATCTAACTACTCCAGATGTCCCATCGGAACGCGAAGAACGAATCCCCGTAAAGGGCGTTCGCAAGGCCATCGCTACTGCGATGGTGAAGAGTGCCTTTGCTGCCCCTCACGTGAGCATCTTCGTTGACGTTGATGCGACCAGAACCATGGAGTACGTAAAGCGCCTGAAGAACTCGGTTGACTTTGCTGGAATCAAGGTGACTCCGCTTTTGATTATGGCTAAGGCAATCATTTGGGCTGTTAGACGAAACCGAATGGTGAACTCAACTTGGACCGATGAGGAAATCATTGTTCACCACTTCGTGAACCTAGGTATTGCAGCTGCAACCCCTAGAGGGCTGATTGTTCCAAACATTAAAGATGCCGACGCTATGAGCATGATCGAGCTCGCTCAGGCAATCGAACAGCTTGCGGCAACTGCTCGTGATGGCAAGACCACACCGGAAGACATGCGAGATGGCACCATCACGATTACGAACATTGGTGTATTCGGCGTTGACACCGGAACCCCAATTTTGAACCCGGGCGAGGTCGGTATTGTCGCCCTTGGTTCGATTCGCAAGAAGCCATGGGTGGTTGACGACGAGATTGTGGTTCGCCAGGTAACAACAATTGGCGCAACCTTTGACCACCGCGTGGTTGATGGTGACGTCGCTTCCAGGTTCGTTCAAGACGTGGCAAGCGTCATCGAAGAGCCTGCGTTGTTGCTTGACTAATTGCAATTGACAATCATTTTCAATAACTAGTAATCTCAATCCCATGAAGAAGTGGATTCTTGGCGTTGTTGGCGCAATTGTGGTTGGGCTGTTAGCGGCATTTGTTGTGGGGCCGGTTTTCTTTGGCCCTAAACCAGATGCAACATCAACCGCAAACCCCTCACCTTCAATTACTAGAGACGGTGCAACAGGTGTAGTGAAGGTCGTAGCCTCTACCAACGTCTGGGGAGATGTCGTCAAGCAGCTCGGTGGCGATTGGGTCGAAGTTGAAGTAATCATTGATGATCCGCTTCAGGACCCACATTCCTATGAGGCAAGTGCCCGAGATCAGCTGGCGGTCAATGATGCCGAAGTCGTGGTCCTAAATGGCGGTGGTTACGACGACTTTCTCTCTCAGCTGGTCAACACAGCAGATTCTGAAGATGCTAAATGGGTGATCTATGCGGTTGATCCAGAAGAATCTGCTGGTGCAAGCGACTCTGAGGCTCACGCTCATGATCATGAAAACGAACATGTTTGGTATGACTTCGTCTCGGTGATGGAGTTCGCAGACAAGTTCCTTGGCACCATGGGTGAGATTCGGCCCGAAGCCTTTGATGATTTAAATCAGAACTACGACTTCTTTAGTTCAGAAATCGCAAACCTAACTATTCGCATGGAAGCTTTGCGAGATCACTCGCTTGGACTTGGTGTTATCGCCACTGAAGGTGTGGGCAACCTACTTCTCGAACATGCTGGTTTTATCAATCAAACCCCTGAAGCTCTTGCGGACGCCATCGAGGAAGAAACCGAGGTTCCACCGGCCGCTCTAGCCGAGGCCGAGGCTTTGATAGAAAACCGCTTGGTTAGCCTCTTGGTAACGAATTCACAGGTTGAAGATCAGGTTTCCTCGAGGCTTTCAAAACTTGCCGAATCGAAATCAATTCCGGTTGTTCAGCTCAGCGAATTGATCCCTGATCCAAAAATGGACTACCTGGATTGGATGAATCAAGTTCTAGATCAACTGCAAGAGGCCATTTACTAGTGAGTCTTGTCAGCATCAAAGACGCCACCCTCTCATTTGATGAGCGGGTCGTCTGGCAGAACCTAAACCTGGATATTGAACCGGGCGAGTTCATCGCGGTTATTGGCGCCAACGGTTCTGGCAAATCGATGCTTCTCAAGAGCATCCTTGGCCAGCAGCCCCTTACATCAGGATCGGTCAGCTTTATGGGCAGGCCCGGTGGGCACGGCAATACAAAGATTGGCTACATCCCACAAAATAGGGCCACGGACAGCGGCCTACCTCTACGAGTCATTGATGCGGTTCGATTCGGCCTTGATGGTCACCGATATGGGCTGCCATTGCCGTCTTCAGGTAAGCGGAAACTGGCTCTAGAGGCACTGGCTCAGGTTGACGCCGCCCACCTTGCCCAGCAGCCAGTTGGAGCTCTATCCGGAGGCGAAATGCAGCGGGTTCGAGTAGCTCAAGCTGTGATTTCTCACCCTAAGTTGATCCTGGCGGATGAGCCACTGAGCGCATTGGATCTGAATCACCAGCAGGCGGTCAGCGAGCTTATTCACCAGCAGAGCGAGCGCTTCGATGCAGCTGTTCTGTTTGTTACTCACGATGTGAACCCAATCATTGATTACGTGGACAGGGTCTTGTACCTCGCTCAAGGTAATTACTCAATTGGAACCCCGGACGAAGTCTTGCAATCGGATGTGCTTTCAAGGCTCTATGGCACCGAAATCGATGTGGTTAGAAACCAGGGTCGCGTTGTGGTGCTGGGTGCTCACGATCACGATCACCATGAAGACGAGGAGTGGATCTAATGAACCTCTCTGACATCTTTGACTTCACCGACTACGACCGGCTGATTCCACTGGTCGCAAATTCACTCTGGGCTGGCGCACTACTGGCATTGATCGGTGGCTTGGTTGGTGTGTTCGTGATGAATCGCGAACTCTCGTTTGCCGTTCACGGCATCGCCGAGCTTTCTTTCGCAGGTGCTGCGATAGCGCTGTTGATTGGAATCGACGTTGTGTTGGGTTCTGTCCTTGGATCCATGATTGCCGCAGGAATCATTGCCTTCCTGGGCTCCAGGGCCAAGGATCGCAATTCGATAGTTGCAGTACTCATGCCATTTGGTTTGGGGTTGGGAATCATGGCACTGGCCCTTTATCCGGGCAGGGCCGCCAACAAGTTCGGCCTGCTAACCGGCCAGATTGTTGCGGTTGATGACCCCAAGCTGGCATCAATGGCAGTAATCGCGTTGATTGTGTTGACCGTGATGCTCTTGATATGGCGACCGTTGAGTTTTGCTTCTTTGGATGCCGAGGTTGCTGCCGCAAGGGGAGTTCCAGTTCGCTTGCTAGGCGTGGTTTTTGTATTGCTGCTGGGTCTAGCTGTTGCCGCAGCAGTTCAAATAGTCGGTGCTCTTCTGGTTCTAGCCCTGTTGGTTACACCAGCTGCCAGCGCCTTGCGGTTGAGCACGAGCCAACTGTGGGTGCCGATCCTTAGTGTGATCTTTGCATTGGTTGCGATGCTTGGCGGTATTTTGCTGGCCTTGGGATCCTCGTTACCAATTAGCCCCTACGTGACAACCATCAGCTTCTTGATCTATTTGATTGCGCGCCTAGTCGCCAAACTAAAGCCCACGGCGGTGACGAAGTGACCCAGAAGCGATCAACCTGGCAGAAAACCGCGGTTCGTGAGGCACTCGAGCAGTCCTCAAGCTTCGTGTCAGCCCAAGAGCTGTATCAACTAATCGCATCGGGTGAAAAGAAGATCGGCCTGACCACCATCTATCGCGCCCTAACCGAAATGGTTCAAAACGAAGAAGCTGATTCGCTTACAGGCGCCGATGGGGAAACCAAATACCGTAGTTGCACTACCGAACATCACCACCACCTGATTTGCAAGAAATGCGGAGCAACGGTCGAATTCGAACTGCCAGGTTTTGAGGCAGCCGCCGCTCAATTGGCCAAGGAAAATGGCTTTGGCGATGTGAGTCACAGCATCGAGCTGTTTGGCATTTGCGCAAAATGTGGCGTGGCTAATTGATTTTTATAAATCGGGACTTGCTTTATACCCCGCACCTCTCCTAAACTTGGGGGGTTGCTCGGGTCAGGCCCACAACAATCCCCAAATGAAGTTTTAGGGTAAACACGCCCCTAGGAGGAGAAATGGCAGCGTACTGCCAGGTCACACAGACTGGTCCGCAGTTCGGTCACCACGTTTCGCACGCTCAGAACAAGACCAAGCGTCGTTTCGACCCGAACATTCAGAA
>CAYOXP010000060.1:0-4584 GCA_964407995.1 uncultured Aquiluna sp. | reverse complement strand
GGTCTAGCAACCCCATTCATCTTCGGATAAGCAAAAGGTAAACGATGATTTCAATGATTCTTGCCTCGGAGGCAGCAGAGGGTGCAGCAGCACCTAACCCGCTGATTCCGGCGTGGTATGACATCACCTGGTCATCGGTTGTCTTTGTTGTTCTGCTGACCTTCTTCTGGTTCAAGGTTCTCCCTGGATTCAAGAAGATGCTCGATGAGCGCGCTAAGGCAATCGAAGGCCGTTTGGCCGATGCCGAAGCTGCTCAGAAAGCCGCCGAGGAGCGCACCGCGTTCATCGAGGCTGAGCAGGAGAAGCTGCGCAGTGAGTCATCATCAATCCGCGAAGAGGCACGCTCCGAAGGAGCCGCCATTCTCGCTGAGATGAAGGCAAACGCGGCAGCCGAGGCAGAGCGCCTACAGCAGTCACTCAAGAGCTCGCTTGAAGCAGAGCGCGAAGTTGCACAGCGTGCTCTTCGTGCCGAGATCGGCGGCCTAGCAATTGAGTTGGCTTCTCGAATCGTCGGACAGAAGCTCCAGGAGGACGCCGTCGCCAACAAGGTTGTCGATGACTTCATCTCAGAGCTTGAGGGCAAGAGGGCGTAACAACAGTGGCATCGAGCACCAGAGCATCCAAGGCAGCTGCCGAACAGGCACTTGCTTCACTATCGGGTCTAACCCTGCAATCAGCCGCTGAACTTTTCGCGGTTGCCAATGCCTTGCAACAAAGCGCACAGTTGCGCTCGCTGCTGACGGATCCTTCCGCCGCAGCAGCAAGCAAGGAGCAGGTAGTTCGTTCGGTATTTGGATCAAAGGTTTCAGATGCCATCCTGAACCTCACCATCAGCTTGGCCAACCTTCGCTGGTCTGCGACTCGCGACATTGCCAAGACTGCTGAGCAGCTGGCTGTGCGCGTTGTTGCCCAGGCTTCTGAAAACCTAGATGCCATGCAGGAGGAAATCTTCGACCTGCAGCAGGTAGTTGGCTCTGACTCCGAGTTGGAGTTGGCGCTTAGCTCAAACCGTGCATCTGAGGAGCAGAAACTGCAGCTTGTTTCACGTTTGATTGCTGGCAAGTACTCGGCGACCACCGAACTGCTTGCAAAGCAGGCCGTTTCTAGCCACAACGTGAAGCGCTATGCGGCAGTACTCGAGCAGTACGGCATTTGGCTGGCAGATGTAGCAGGGGAGTCGGTAGCTCACATTCGTGTTGCGAAGGACTTAACCTCAGAGCAGCTGGCACGCCTGGGTCAGGCACTAACCAACGCATTCGGCCGCAAGCTGCAGCTCAATGTTGAGGTAACCAAAGACGTTGTCGGTGGCGTTCACGTCGCCGTGAATGGTGAGGTCATTGACGCCACCGTTCTAACCAAACTAAATCAAGCAAGATTGCAACTGAACTAACCAAAAGAAGCAGAGGAACCAATGTCAGAGCTCAAGATCAGCCCGAATGAGATTCGGGATGCCCTGAAGGACTTCGTTTCGTCCTTTGAGCCCCAAGGCAGCGACAAGCAAGAGGTCGGCTACGTCATCGACGCAGCAGACGGCATTGCTCACGTTGAGGGTCTACCAAGCGCAATGGCGAACGAGCTTCTCAAGTTCGCTGATGGCACCTTGGGTCTAGCCCTAAACCTTGACGAGCGCGAGATCGGTGTCGTGGTTCTTGGTGAGTTCACCGGAATCGTTGAGGGCATGGAGGTCTACCGCACAGGTGAGGTTCTATCTGTGCCTGTTGGTGACGCCTACCTAGGTCGCGTCGTTGACCCGCTAGGTGCTCCAATCGATGGTCTTGGTGAGATCAAGGACGAGGGTCGTCGTGCACTAGAGCTTCAGGCTCCTGGTGTTATGGACCGTAAGTCGGTTCACGAGCCAATGCAGACCGGTATCAAGGCCATCGACGCCATGATTCCAGTAGGTCGCGGACAGCGTCAGCTAATCATTGGTGACCGCCAGACCGGTAAGACAGCTATTGCAGTTGACACCATCATCAACCAGCGCGACAACTGGCTATCAGGCGATGTAAACAAGCAGGTTCGCTGTATTTACGTTGCTATCGGCCAGAAGGGTTCCACCATCTCTGGTGTGAAGGCAGCCTTGGAAGAGGCTGGCGCAATGGAGTACACCACCATCGTGGCATCTCCTGCATCAGACCCAGCTGGTTTCAAGTACCTAGCTCCTTACACCGGTAGCGCCATTGGTCAGCACTGGATGTACGGTGGCAAGCACGTACTTATCATTTTTGATGACCTATCAAAGCAGGCAGAGGCTTACCGTGCGGTATCGCTTCTACTACGCCGCCCACCAGGCCGCGAAGCTTACCCAGGTGACGTCTTCTACTTGCACTCCCGCCTACTAGAGCGTTGTGCAAAGCTTTCTGACGCAATGGGTGCGGGTTCGATGACTGGTCTTCCAATCATCGAGACCAAGGCAAACGACGTTTCTGCATACATTCCGACTAACGTGATTTCGATCACCGACGGTCAGATCTTCTTGCAGTCAGACCTCTTCAACGCAAACCAGCGCCCTGCTATCGACGTAGGTATCTCGGTGTCTCGTGTTGGTGGTGCCGCTCAGGTCAAGGGCATCAAGAAGGTTTCTGGAACCTTGAAGCTGGAGCTAGCTCAGTACCGCTCACTAGAGGCATTCGCTATGTTCGCATCTGACCTAGATGCAGCTAGCCGTAAGCAGCTAGAGCGTGGTGCACGTCTAACCGAGCTTCTAAAGCAGCCTCAGTACTCACCATTCCCAGTTGAGGACCAGACCGTCTCGATCTGGGCCGGTACCACTGGCAAGTTGGACGAGGTTCCTGTTCAGGACATCCTCCGCTTCGAGCGCGAGTTCCTGGACTACCTAAAGCGCAACACTCAGGTATTGAACGTAATTCGTGAGACCGAGAAGCTTGAGGACGACACCGTTGCAGAGCTTGAGAAGGGCATTGAGCACTTCAAGAAGATGTTCCAGCTACACACCGGTGAGCCACTTGTCAAAGCTGGCAAGGAAGACGTTGCTCCGCTAGCTGACTCTGAGGTCGGCCGCGAGCAGATCGTTGTTCAGAAACGATAGTTAGGTAAAGGTCTAAGTTATGGGTGCGCAACTTCGCGTCTACAGGCAGAAAATCAAGTCTGCCAAGACGACAAAGAAGATTACCCGCGCTATGGAGCTGATCTCGGCATCGAGAATTCAAAAAGCTCAGCAGCGCGTGGCATCGTCAACCCCATATACTCGCGCCGTGACCCGCGCTGTTTCTGCGGTTGCAACCCACACCAACATTGACCACCCGCTAACCACCGCGGTTGAAAATCCAACCCGCTCAGCGGTCTTGATTTTCACTTCTGACCGTGGTTTGGCCGGTGCGTTCTCAACCGGTGTTCTGAAGGAAGCTGAAGCGCTTACCGCGAGACTGAAGAACCAGGGTCAAGAAGTTGTCTACTACCTAATCGGTCGCAAGTCGGTTGGTTACTTCAACTTCCGTCGTCGCCCTTTCTTGAAGGACTGGACTGGAGGCACTGATCTTCCTGAGTTTTCAACTGCAGAGGAAATCGCCGCCGAGGTAACCAAGTTGTTCTTGACCCCAACCGCCGAAGGCGGCGTCGACAAGATTTACCTGGTTGGAAACGAGTTTGTTTCGATGATGATTCAGGAGCCAAAGACCACTCGTCTTTTGCCGCTTGAGGTTGTTGAGCAAGAAGCAGTTTCTGAGCACGAGGTATTCCCGCTCTACGAGTTTGAGCCAGAGGCCGACAAGGTTCTGGACGCACTTCTTCCTGTCTACATCGAGAACCGCATCTTCAACGTGATGCTTCAGTCGGCCGCGGCAGAGCACGCAGCCCGTCAGAAGGCAATGAAGAGCGCTACCGACAACGCAGACAAGTTGATTTTGAACTACACCCGCTTGGCTAACGCAGCCCGCCAGGCAGAGATTACCCAGCAGATTTCGGAGATCGTTGGTGGAGCAGATGCTCTATCAACGGCCACCGAGGACTAAGAGAAAGAAAGCACAATGGCCGAGAGCACTAAGACAGCAACGGGTCGTATCGCGCGAGTTACCGGACCGGTGGTAGACATCGAGTTTCCGCACGACGCTATCCCAGACATCTACAACGCCCTGACCACGGAGATTGCCTTCGGTGACCAGAAGTCAACCCTGACCCTAGAGGTTGCTCAGCACCTTGGTGATGACCTAGTTCGTGCCATTGCGCTAAAGCCAACCGATGGTCTGGTTCGTGGTGGCGTGGTTCACGACACCGGTGCTCCTATCTCGGTTCCTGTTGGTGATGTCACCAAGGGCAAGGTTTTCAACGTTATCGGTGAGGTTCTAAACGGTGAGCCAGGCGACAAGGTTGAGATCAATGAGCGCTGGCCAATCCACCGCACCCCACCTGCATTCGACCAGCTTGAGTCAAAGACTCAGATGTTCGAGACCGGTATCAAGGTCATCGACCTTCTAACCCCTTATGTACAGGGTGGAAAGATTGGTCTGTTCGGTGGTGCCGGTGTTGGTAAGACCGTTTTGATCCAGGAAATGATTTACCGCGTTGCCGAAAACCACGATGGTGTTTCGGTATTCGCCGGTGTTGGTGAGCGTACTCGTGAGGGTA
>CAYOXP010000059.1:0-4591 GCA_964407995.1 uncultured Aquiluna sp. | reverse complement strand
AGTACTAGAAGAATTTCTTTGTGTGACATTTGGCCGGATTGAGCAGCTTGTTTTGCGGCTTCCCGCCTTGATTTAGACGCCAATTGCGCTCCAAGTTTTAGGGTAGATAGGTGTCCAAGTCTAGACCTCTTGCCAGGAACCCACTATTTGTGTTCGTTCCTCCAATTGTGCTGCTAGCTATAGGAATAACCCTGTTGATGCAGCCTGGTGCGTTTGGGGCAAGGCACGAAATCATCTTGGAGCGTATTCAGCAACGAGAAGAAGCCGGGTGGGTGGTTCCCAGCCCCGCATTCGAAACTTTTGATTATGTTCGGCTTGGCACGGAGCTAGCTGGTAATGACTGGGTGGTCGCGAACAAGCTAAGGCCACTGGTTCCAATTGACTACGAACCAAGTAATCTTCGTGAAGTTAGGAGCTCTAAGTCTCTCGACAATTCACGCGGGCTTGAGCTGGCTGATCAAACTGCTTCAGCGCTTGAAGCCCTTGCAGCGCAGATGTTCTCTGAGGGTGCCGGGCAAATTTTTGTGAACTCGGCCTACCGCTCATACGACTATCAAGTGGAACTCTTTATTTCAAAGACCAAACAGTATGGGCTTGACGGAGCTTTGGTGCGTAGCGCCAAGGCCGGCCACTCTGAACACCAGACCGGGTTGGCTGTAGATGTATCTGTGCCGGCACAGGGCTGTGCGATCATGCAGTGCTTTGGCGATACCGTCGGCGGACAGTGGCTTGCTGAAAACGCTTGGAAATTTGGTTTTGTAATTCGCTACGAAGAGGGAACCGAAGAGATTACCGGTTACACCTATGAGCCATGGCACCTTAGGTATGTCGGCTTAGAAATAGCAAAGTCATACCGCGACCAGGAGCGCCACACCCTCGAGGAATTCTGGGGCTTTGGGGCAGCGCAGTATTACTTGGAAGAAATTACCGAATCAACCAACGATTGAGCTTCGGTTAGCACCTGAGATAGGTGCTGCTCTCCGTTGAATGACTCTCCGTAGATCTTGTAGACGTTCTCGGTTCCGGAAGGGCGGGCGGCAAACCAGGCATTTTCTGTTGAAACCTTGAGTCCACCAAGAGCACCACCTGAAGGCGCCTTGGTCTCAATGGCAGTGATTTGCTCACCAGCCAAGGTTCTTGCAGCCACGTCGTCTGCACTTAGTTTCGAGAGAGTGGCTTTTTGCTTCAGATCTGCAGGTGCATCGACACGGGTGTATGCAGGTTCGCCATATGTCCTAGTTAGTTCTGCATATTTTTCGGATGGGCTCATTCCGGTAACTGCCTCAATCTCGGCAGCCAGTAGGCACATAATCAAACCATCTTTATCCGTCGACCATGGCTGACCATTTAGGCGCAAGAACGAAGCACCCGCCGATTCCTCGCCGCCAAAACCAACGGATCCATTACTCAGCCCAGGCACGAACCACTTGAAGCCAACCGGAACCTCGACCAGTTTGCGGCCGAGATCTGCCACAACTCGATTGATGATTGAAGAAGACACCATTGTTTTACCAACAGCAGCCGTCTCGTCCCAGCCATCACGTGCCCTGAAGAGATAGTCAATTGAGACCGCAAGGAAGTGGTTTGGGTTCATCAAACCCGAGTCGGCTGTCACGATGCCGTGGCGGTCGGCGTCAGCGTCGTTGCCGGTCGAAATATCAAAGCCACTTCGATTCTCAATCAGTGACGCCATCGAATACTTTGACGAGCAGTCCATACGGATCTTGCCGTCCCAGTCGAGTGTCATAAAACCAAATCGGTAATCAACGTTGGGGTTGATAACCGTTAGATTCAGCCGATACTTGTCTGCAATTGCGCCCCAGTACTCGACCGACGCGCCACCCAGAGGGTCTGCCCCAATTCGAATATCTGCACTTCGAATCGCATCCAGTCGAAGCACTTGGTCGAGCTGATTCACATAGTTGCCTTGGAAATCAAAACCGTGAGCGTTCGGAGCTTTACGCTTCACTTCGGTTAGGCCCCCAGCAATTAGTTCATTAGCCCGAGCAGCAATCCAGTTGGTGGCATCGGAGTCGGCTGGGCCGCCATGAGGTGGGTTGTATTTAATGCCGCCATCCTGAGGTGGGTTGTGGCTAGGTGTAATGACAATGCCATCAGCGACCTTGTCGCTACCGGAAGGCAGTGCTCGGTTGTGATCGATGATGGCAACCGATACCGCAGGGGTCGGGGTATAGCCATCGTTCACATCAACTAGCGCTAACACATCGTTTCCGGCAAGTACTTCTAAGACTGACTGCTGAGCTGGCTCACTAAGTGCGTGGGTGTCGCGGCCGACATAGATCGGCCCAGCAATGCCTTGAGAGCTTCGATACTCAACAATTGCCTGAGTAATGCCAAGGATGTGCTGCTCATTAAAAGAAGTATTCAGAGATCCACCGCGGTGACCCGAGGTGCCAAAGGCAACCTTCTGCTCAGGGATTGTCACATCCGGCTTTAGGTCAAAGTAAGCAGCAGTTAGTTTGTCTAGATCGACAAGGTCTGACTCTCTTGCTGGTTGGCCGGCTCTTTCGTGCATGATTCCCCTGACTGAGTAACTAGCAAAAAGGTATTACTTTTTCACCGGCTATAACCACCTAAATGGCAACAAAACTGCATCATTTGGGACCCCTGCCCTAATCTTGAGACATGTCAAACCCGACCTCAATTGCCTACCTAGGCCCCGCCGGCACTTTCACCGAGATGGCTGCCAAGCAGTTGGCCGGCGAATCAGGTGCCGCTCTTGTGCCAGTTGGCAATGTGAGCGAGGCCTTGGATCAAGTGCTTGCGGGTGAGGTTGATCGCGCGGTTGTGCCAATCGAAAACTCTTTAGAGGGTGGCGTTAGTGCAACCATGGATGCACTTGCAATCACATCAGGCGTGCAGATTTACGGTGAGTATCTAGTGCCTGTCACCTTTGACCTGATGGCATCTCCGGGCACCACGCTGGAATCCATTGAACTTATTTACACCCACCCAGTTGCCTACGCACAATCGCGTAAATGGCTTCAGGAGAACATTCCAAACCACAGCCACATTCCGGCCGCTTCCACCGCTGCCGCGGCCAAGGCTACGGTCTCCGGTTCAGTTGCGGATGCAGCCATTGCAGCTCCAGGAGCTGCATCTCTTTATGGCCTTGTGACTCTGGCCTCTGATATCGGCGAGAACAAAGAGGCTCAAACCAGATTTATAGAGATTGGCAAGAGCGGAAAACCAAAGGCAAGAACTGGTTTTGATAAGACAAGCGTGATTGTTGAATTGCCAGATGACCGCCCAGGTGGCCTACTTGAGATGCTCGAGCAGTTTGCAGCCAGAGGTGTGAACCTATCTCGCATTGAATCAAGGCCAGTTGGAGATCGCTTCGGTCGTTACCGCTTCAACATAGATGCGCAGGGTCACGTTGAAGATGAGGCAATCGCAGAGGCGCTTATGGGACTTCACCGTTTTTCACCAAAAGTTCTTTTCCTTGGCTCATACCCGAGAGCCGATAAGAGTGAGTCGGTTCACCTAGGGAATAACGCCAACAGCGACTACTCATCAGCAAAGAACTGGCTTGAGTCACTCAGGGGCAACTAGAGGTTGATCGTCAGGCCACTTGGCCTAACTGAAAACTCCACTTCCCTAACCTCTCCGATGACATCCCCATCTAGCTGCATCGGGGTTGGTTGATGTGGGCGAATGTGAATGCGCGAACCGTTTAGATTTTCCATGGTTTTCAGATTCGCTGTTTCATCCATCCATTTACGGCCAAGGGCCAGTGGTCTGACCACGCGGTTCTGCCAGGTAATCCTCGAGAGAAAATCCACCCAGTTAAACAGTCTTCTTGGGCCGATTGCTGCAACGTCTAGTCTCGAGTCATCCAGACGGGCATCGGGCATCATGGAAATCTGGCCGGGCAGCCAACCAGCATTTCCAGCCAGGATTGTGTAGCTCTTGAGTGTTCGTGTTTGTGCTTCATCGACGGTCACATCAAACTTCTCAAACTTCAACGGCAGCGATCTCAAACCACCATCTATATAGGCGATCCATCCGACTCGACGCTTTAGGGCTGGTTGGGTGCGCTGCATGATTCGGGCATCCATCCCCACCCCTGCGATACCGGTGAAGTAATGCGTGTGCAAACTGCAATTACCATCGAATGACTTGGCAACGCCCAGGTCTACCTGGTAAGGGTTGCCTTTTAGTGCGCGCTTGAAGGCCTTGTCGAGATTGCCAATTGGCAACTTCAAATTTCTTGCAAGTACATTGCCGGTGCCAATCGGGATAAGCCCTAATGACACATCTGCACCGGATTCGATGACTGATTGCGTGACTCCTCGGATCGTGCCATCTCCGCCAACTACGAGGATTAGCTTGGCCCCCAAAGCAATAGCCTCTTGGCCGGCCAATTCACCGTTGGTTTCTGGGTCAGAGGCAAATACCGGCACCTCTGCCACTCCCGCTCTAGATAAAGATTCTTTGAGCCGAGAAAGCGAAATTTTGGATGGATTGAAAACCACCGCTACCCCATTCACACCACAAGCCTAGGGCTTTTGGAAGGTAGGCTTGTGGCCGTGATTGATCTAAACCTGCTAAGAGAAAACCCTGAGGCCAT
>CAYOXP010000058.1:0-4694 GCA_964407995.1 uncultured Aquiluna sp. | reverse complement strand
TGGTGCTGAGCTTGTAGTCAGAGACAGCGAGCAAAACTTCGTACCAGCAACCTGCATGGTGATTTCGGGGACCCATGGTTTTTCAACTGTTGATATCGACCAACCAGGTGAATACACAGTTGGCTGGAGAGTGGTTTCAGGAGATGGCCATCCGATTGAGGGAAGTTTTGGTTTTACTGTTCAAAACACAACGGGTTACGTGGCCAGCGGGATATCTGAACCCTGCCTGGTTACAGAGACCGAACAGAGTGCGCTACCACAATTTAGCTACTGGCTACTCTTTGGTTCCCTTGGCCTGATTGCTGCTGGTCTATTTTTCTACCTTCGGCCGCGCAAGAAGGACTCTGGCGAGTAGGCCGAAGACTAAGAATGCTAAAGATGCTGCAGAGACCTCGATGAGCATCACGAATCTAAGCCCTTCTGGGGCCGCCAGCAGGCTGTAAACCACATCTAAACCCTGGTTAAACATCAATCCGGCCACGATGCTCAAAACAGTAAGCAATATTCCGCCGCGCATGCCATTGCCCACCCTGAGTGCGCTCCAGCTGAGCAAGATTGTCAGTGCCAACATCATCAAGGCAGCGGCAACCATTACAGCGACACTCGGGTTGTATAGGTACTGCAGTCCACCGGTAAGCACTAGAACTATTAGCCAGTATGCAGCTGCGCGAAAACTCATCAAATTAGTCCAGCTGGCAGAACTGATCCAGTGGCCCCTTAGGGCCCGCAATCACAATCTCATTACCGGCATGAAGCACCGTTTCTGGGAAGGCCGGCTTGTAGCCATTGCCCTCGTTCACTGCAACTACTGTCACACCAAATGTGGCACGAATCTTTGCTTCGTGCAGCGGTTTCTCCTGGAAAATCTCCGGAACGTAGGTCTTCACCATCACGAAGTCCTCATCGATGTGGACATAATCCAGGGACTCGCCCGATACCTGGTGGGCTACTCGACGACCCATGTCGTATTCCGGGAAGATCACGTTGTGGACACCGATTTGCTTCAAAATGCGGCCATGAGCTTCTGAGTTAGCCTTGGCCCAAACTTGCTTCACTCC
Source organism: uncultured Aquiluna sp. (assembly GCA_964407995.1). Taxonomy (GTDB): domain Bacteria; phylum Actinomycetota; class Actinomycetes; order Actinomycetales; family Microbacteriaceae; genus Aquiluna. The sequence continues at coordinate 3,636 of CAYOXP010000058.1, read as the reverse complement.
AAGCTGTAGCAGAAGCGATGCCGTCAAAATGGAAGCTTCAAGATCGGCACCGATTGCAACAACAGCGCTATCCATGTCCTGCATGCCCAACTCGCGAAGGTTTTCCTCGTCGGTGGTATCGGCAGTAACTACGTGAGTCAAAGTGCTTGCAAGGTTCTGCACAATTCGCTCATCGGTATCGATGCCTAGAACCTGGTGGCCAGATTTCACAAGCTCAGTTGCCAGTGAGGAACCAAATCGACCCAGGCCGATGACCGCCACGTTTGCCGAGTGGAAACGACGACGGATTCTTGGACCTTCTTTAGCCATGATTTCTTCTACCTTTCAGAAAAACTCTATTACCCAATCAGTGGGCGTTCTTTTGGATACTCGAAGTGACGCTTTGCTTTTCGAAGCGCCAATGCGGTTGCCATCGACACTGGACCTACACGACCAACAAACATCAAAATCGCAAACATGACTTTGCCTGGGTCATGCATGTCCATCGAGACTCCAGTTGAAAGACCAACGGTACAAACGGCAGACAACACGTCGAAGATGATCATGTCTAAGGAGTAGTCGGTGCTCAACCGAAGTAAAACAATCGCAATCGCTGCAAGGGTTGCGGTTAGACCCACGATTGTTAGTGCCTGGCGCTGGATCGAACGAGGCAATCTGCGGTTGCCGATATTTACCGCAGTCTCACCGCGAATCTCAGTGAACACGATGTAGGCCAACACGACAGCGGTACCTATCTTGATACCACCAGCGGTTGAAGCAGATCCGCCACCGATGAACATAAGTAGGTCCATACCCAACCAGGTCGAGGGGTGCATTGCAGCAACGTCTTGAGCGTTAAATCCAGCGGTTCTAGGCATGATGGCTGCAAACATTGAATCGAATAACTTGGCGAATACATTCAGTGGCCCTAACGTTGCAGGGTTGTTCCATTCCAGAATCGCCACGTAGCCAGTGCCCATCACTACCAACACCAGTGAAGACCAGAGGATAATTCTGGAATTCAAAGTCCACTGAACCGGCATGAATGGCGCTGATTTGCCAAAAAGCAACCTGGTTCTGCGCTTCATACGATCCCAGCCCTCAGATAGCACCGGAAAGCCCAGAGAGCCCATAAAAGCACCGATGAAAATCGGAATGATGATCCAACCATCTCTGGCAAAGCTCATCAAGCTGTCGCTGTAAAGAGCGAAACCGGCGTTGTTGAATGCAGAAATGGCGTGGAATAGACCGTGACCAAGTGCATCTTCAAAGTGATAGCCGTAGTTCTGGCTAAAGCGGATAAAAAGCACCACGAAGATCGCTAGCTCGAAGAACAGCATCATCTTCAAAATGCTGGTGATTAGCTTTTTGACGTCGTTGTTGCCAGTGACAGCCGATTCACTAGAAGTGGACATGCGATTCGAAAGCGAGATACGGCCATCAATCAAATAGCCAAGCAAGGTTGCAAAACCAACAATTCCAAAACCGCCTACCTGAATCAAAATTGCGATCACAATGTCGCCGTAAAGATTCCAGTGGAGTTCGGTGTCTACCGACGTAAGACCAGTTACGGTAACTGCACTTGTGGCAGTAAAGAGTGCGTCAGGGATTGAGGTGGCCTTGCCATCAGCTGCGGTAAAGGGCATTGCCAGCAAGGCAGTACCTGCTGCAATTACTCCCAAGAAAGCGAGGACTATCAGCCTCGATGGGTGCATTTGACGTTTGGCTCGACTCAAGTCAGAACTCCTAGGTCAATGTGCACAGCTTTTGCCACCCGAGCAACTTTACGCCGATATCGCACCAATGGCAGGTTTTTAGCTCTCTATGTTCCGTCTGGTATTCCACAAATAGGTAATCCCTGCAACCGATGCGAGCGAGAGAATCAGCGATGGGAAGAAGATAACGAGATCGGCAAGGATGCCGATTCGGGGAGAACCCGGAGCAAGGTTTCTAAGCTCAAGAATTCCCAGCATCGAAGCCGCAGCCCAGATTAGTGACTCCATCGAGGCCGGTCTTTTACCGAGTGCCATCTGACTTGTAACCCAAACCAGAGCGAGGGTGGCAATCAGAATGAAGCTGTAGATAAATACTGCAATGGCCTTCACGGCAAAGGATCGTTCGATGAAGGCATAGAACGAGATCTTTCCGTCAGCCCGCTCCGCGGCTATGCGGAATGGATCTTGGGAATCAGGTTCCGATGGAAGCGCGGTCTCGAACGCAGCCAAGCGCTGGTAGGTGACATCGAAACCCGGAACTGGTGAGGTGTAAAAGTAATCGAATGTCTGAATGGTTTCGTAATCCTGTAGGTCGCTCGGCCTAGTTTCGATTCTGGCGTAGGAATCCATTACGTATGTATCGAACGGATAAAGCGAGTCAGATGCGAAGTCCGGGAAGTCAGTAGAGAGCACATCAACCGTGGTTTCAACACCTCCAACTTGCTCCCCCGCCAGGAACTCAGTTAGCTCGGCATTCTGACTGTCCACAAAAAACCTAAGGTCGACATTGCTTAGGACCGAAGAGGAGAACTGGTCTGATAAGTCATCAGTTGGCCAAGGGTAGTAAGCCATATCCGCTCGCTCAGTTTCAGGGTTGAACCCAAGCATCTGAACATAAATGGCAACGGCCTCTTTGTCGAAATCTGCACTTGATTCCCCATACAGGCCGATGTCTTCAACCTTGACGCCAGAGGGCGAATAGGCATCTGCGGAGAAAGAAAGCACCGGGAACGCAATTGCAAGCAATACGGCGAACGAAATAAAGACCAGCCTTGCGCGCTTACCTTCAGCTCTAGAAATAGACATCTTGCCCCCAACTATCTAGAAACAAAGTAGCAGGCAAGAGGGCTCTCATCGAGAGCTTCGTCCCCTAAAAAGCGACATTAAAAAGCTACTTAGAAACCCAGGTTGTTGCTACTAATGGTCTGTTCGCAAAACTTAGGGGGATTAATGCGAGCTTTATCTATTTTTGGAATTGCCGTTCTAGCGACTACTGGCCTAGCCGGATGCGCATCAGATCCACTTGATACTGCAACAATTCAATTTCAGGATTCCGGCCTGACAGCTCTTGTTGGCGACAGCTTTGCGGTGGCCGGTGAAGTGGTTTTCGAAGGAGAGGCCAAAGAGCCACTGACTCTCTTGATTGAGCAGTCCATCGATGGCGGCGAATTTACGGCGCTCTCAACCCTAGAACTTCCTGCAGGGCAAACCTCTTTTAACTTCGACGATGAAGTTGAAGCAGAAGGCGATGTGCAGTACCGCGTCACTCTTCAAAAGGGTGAAGATGAGGAACCTTACCTGCAAGCCAGTGAGACTGTTAAAGCAATGACATTAGCCAACTACGTAGCTGCCAACTTGCAGACTAGCGTCGTTGCAAAACCAGTAAAGCAGGAACCGTCTGGTGAGAAAACTTCCATCTATGTTGCCGGTGACGCAGTCGAGGTTGAGACAAACATTGCATGGGTTGTAGGCACAGATTTGGAGACCAAATCAAAGCTTGAGCTAGTTGAGGCGGATTCAGCTACAGAACTTGCCACACCTGGCGTTGGCGCGAAAACTACTGAGTGGAAGATCGCCAGTCCAGCGACCCAGATGACCGAAGCAAAACTCGTTCTAACTTCTGAGATTTCTGCTGCCGGTCAGCAGGCAACCGTTACGGCCG
>CAYOXP010000057.1:2004-4696 GCA_964407995.1 uncultured Aquiluna sp. | reverse complement strand
GGACATCGCATTTTGAGTGCGACGCGTCTACCATTCCGCCATCCCGGCAAGCCATCAAATTCTAGTGCAGAAACTTGCGTAGGTTATAGGCTTTAGCAATGACTGATTCACTCAAGGTCGTAGTCGTCGAGGACGAAGGCCTAATTCGTATGGATGTGGTCTCCACTTTGCAGGAGGCCGGTTACGAGGTTATCGGCGAGGGCGCCGATGGTGAAGAAGCTATAAAACTTGCAACCGAGCTGGAGCCCGACCTAATCGTCATGGACATCAAGATGCCAAAGCTTGATGGCATCAGCGCAGCTGAAAAGATTGCCGAACTAAAGATTCCAGTGGTTTTGCTAACCGCATTTTCACAGGCCGATCTAGTTACCCGGGCCGCAGAGGCCGGTGCCATGGCCTACGTCACCAAGCCTTTCAAGCCAAGCGACTTACTGCCTGCTATTCAGATTGCGCTTTCGCGGCACGAGGAGCTTATTTCACTCGAATCTGAAATCGCCGATCTGCAAGATCGCCTCGAGACTCGGAAATTGATGGATCGCGCCAAGGGGCTCTTGCAGTCAAAAATGCAGCTGAGTGAACCGGACGCCTTCCGCTGGATTCAAAAAGCTTCGATGGACCGCCGCCTGACCATGGCTCAGGTCGCTAAAACAGTGATCGAACAGCTGGAAAGTAAGTAGCTATTCGCCTTTTTTGCGAATGTAGTTTGTGATCCTCACTGTCGACAGCAACTTGCCATTTTCATCTGTCATTTTGATTTCGTGAGTGGTTAGTGTCTTTCCCAATTTGACCGCCGTGCAGGTGCCAGTGACTAAGCCATCGGTGATTGATGCGTGATGGGAAGCGTTTAGCTCTATACCAACCGCATAGCCCCACGGGTGTGCGTGGACGTTAGCTGCAAAGCTCCCGAGCGACTCGGCAAGAACTACGTGGGCGCCGCCGTGTAAGAAGCCAATCGGCTGGGTGTTACCGGCTACCGGCATAGTCGCAACGGCTCGCTCGGCACTAAGTTCGATTAGCTCAATCCCCATCTTTTCTGCCAGCGGGCCAAGGCCACGTGACTTCATAAGTTCATAGGCGTTTTCAGAGGTCTTGACTTGCTTTTCAGTCACTTACTGGCTCCTTTGGCGAAGTAGGCTAGCGGGCATGAGCTCTGCCGAAAAGCCTACCCTCCTGCTGATAGACGGTCACTCGTTGGCATTTCGCGCGTTTTATGCACTCAGCCCAGACAACTTCAAGAACGCTGCCGGTCAACACACCAACGCAGTTCACGGATTCATCTCGATGCTGCTGAATATTCTCGAAATCGAGAAGCCGACCCACCTGTGCGTTGCGTTTGACGTCTCCAGAGAATCGTTCAGAACTCAAGAGCTACCCGAGTACAAAGGGACCAGGGGAGAGACCCCACCTGAGTTCATCGGTCAGACCGAACTTCTTATCGAAGCCCTAACCGCGATGAACATCGTGAGTGTTTCAAGGGAAAACTATGAGGCTGACGATCTAATTGCATCGCTGAGCGTGAAGGGGTCTGCAGCCGGTATGCAGGTTTTGATCGTCTCAGGCGACCGCGACACATTCCAACTAATTACCCCAACCTGCACAATTCTTTACCCGGTCAAAGGTGTGCTGAACCTGGCTCGCATGGACGATGCAGCCGTCTATGAAAAATACGGCGTACACGCAGTTCAATACCCGGAGCTTGCGGCATTGGTGGGGGAGACTTCAGACAACCTCAAAGGCATTCCAGGTGTCGGCCCAAAGACCGCAGCCAAATGGATCCAGCAGTATGGCTCGCTCCAAGCAATTTTGGATAACGCAGACGAGATACCGGGGAAAGTCGGCGAGAGCCTTCGCGAACATCAGGAACTTGCGGTTAGAAACCGTCGACTAAATCACCTCTTACGGGACCTCGAATTTGATTTCACGCTCGAAGAGCTTGAGCTAGGCCCCGTAAATGAAGAAGCAGTGAGGGAGAGTTTCGCAAAGCTTTCTTTCCGCACTCTTCTTACCCGCGTGATGAAACTTCGCGGAGCAAATGGTTCTCAGCACAGAGTTATTTCGGCGAAAGTTGAACCTGAAGAATCTGCCGGTCACCCAGCAAGTTCAGAACCAACCCCAACCGGTTCGATTGCGATAGTCGCCGATCTACCTACTGAGCCAGTTGAATCCAAGTCTGCCAATCTTGCGGACATTGAGAAGCTAATCGCTTCAGGTGGGGCACACCTCAAGATCGAGCTCCTTGATGGCAAGGTGATCGGCCTAGGCGTTGCGACGCTGGACACAAGATTGAACTGGGATGGTTCAGGCGACCCATTGAAGCTGATCGAGGCCGGTGGCTTCGCAACCTGGGATGCCAAAGGGGTCTCGCGTCATTTAGCTTCACACGGTTTCAGACTGGGGCCGGTTACCGACGACCCTATGCTTTCGTGCTACTTGATTGATCCACTATCAAAGGATCTCAATCCAGATGCCCTCATCAGGCAGCATGCTGGGATTGACGTTCCCCGTCAAGACCCAAATGAACTCTTGGCAACCTCTGACCCATCTTTGGATGCTTGGGTTTTCGCGGTGCTCACGGCGGTAACGATTCCACATCACGAGGCCGAAGGTTCCATCGGCGTTTACCGCGACATCGAATTACCTGCTACTTCAGTACTTGCTGAAATGGAACAGCTAGGTATAGCCGTAGATCGAG
>CAYOXP010000057.1:0-1904 GCA_964407995.1 uncultured Aquiluna sp. | reverse complement strand
GGCACAGCGGCCGATGTTATGAAGTTGGCCATGATCAATGTCCACAACGCCATGAAAGAAAAATCGCTGAAATCTCAACTATTGCTCCAGGTTCATGACGAGTTGGTTTTTGCAGTTGCTCCTGGTGAGTTGGACATGCTCCGCGAACTTGCTATCGATCGCATGAAGAATGTGGTTGAACTTTCAGTTCCGCTAGAGGTGCACATCGGAATTGGACCCAATTGGGAGCTAGCGGGGCACTAGTTTTCCCTGTAAGCTTGCGGGGTTACCCATCTGGGTAGCGATCCAAGTCCGTTCGCCGGGCAAAAATCAAAAGCTCCAAAAGTAATTGGTTGTTGCGCGGCCCGATTATAAACAAAGTGGTAACACTACATATGGCAACCAAAAAAACCGCAACCAAGCAGGTAGCAGTTAACGACATCGGCTCAGCAGAAGATTTCCTAGCAGCAGTCGAGGCAACTCTAAAGTTTTTCAACGACGGAGATCTAATCTCCGGCACCATCGTGAAGATTGATCGCGATGAGGTGCTACTGGACGTCGGTTACAAGACCGAGGGTGTTATCCCAGTTCGTGAGCTATCGATCCGACAGGATGCAGATCCAAACGACATCGTCAACGTTGGCGATGCAATCGAGGCACTTGTTCTTCAGAAGGAAGACAAGGAAGGCCGACTAATTCTTTCCAAGAAGCGCGCCCAGTACGAGCGCGCCTGGGGCGACGTTGAGAAGATCAAGGAAGCCGATGGCGTGGTCAAGGGAACCGTTATCGAGGTTGTTAAGGGTGGTGTAATCGTTGACATTGGTCTTCGTGGCTTCCTGCCTGCTTCGCTAATTGAGCTTCGCCGCGTTCGCGACCTAGGCCCATACCTAGGTACCGAGGTTGAGGCAAAGATCCTAGAGCTAGACAAGAACCGCAACAACGTTGTGCTTTCTCGTCGTGCACTTCTAGAGCAGAGCCAGACCGCGAACCGCACCACCTTCCTAAACGACCTAGCCAAGGGCCAGATCCGTACCGGTGTTGTTTCATCGATCGTAAACTTCGGTGCATTCATCGACCTAGGTGGCGTAGACGGTCTAGTCCACGTTTCAGAGCTGAGCTGGAAGCACATTGAGCACGCAAGCGAAGTTGTTGAGGTTGGCCAGGAAGTTACCGTTGAGGTTCTTGAGGTTGACAACGACCGCGAGCGTGTATCGCTATCGTTGAAGGCTACCCAGGAAGACCCATGGCAGCTATTCGCTCGCACTCACGCGATCGGTCAGTACATCCCAGGCAAGGTCACCAAGATCGTTCCATTCGGTGCGTTTGTTCGCGTTGCCGATGGCATCGAGGGTCTAGTTCACATCTCCGAGCTTTCTTCAAAGCACGTAGAGCACGCAGACCAGGTTGTATCTGTAAACCAGGAAGTCTTCGTCAAGCTAATCGACATCGACCTAGAGCGTCGTCGCATTTCACTATCGCTAAAGCAGGCTCTTGATGAGGTTGACCCAGAGGGCACCGACTTCAACCCAGTGCTTTACGGCATGTCAGCCGACTACGACGAGAACGGCAACTACCGCTACCCAGAGGGCTTCGACCCAGCTACCAACGAGTGGAAGGCTGGCTTTGAAGAGGCTCGCGCTAAGTGGGAGGCAGAGTACGCCGAGGCTCACGTGCGTTGGGAGACCCACAAGGCTCAGGTTAAGGCAACCCGTGCTCAGCTAGCTGCTCTTCCAGATGCAGCTCCAGCACAGGAGCCAACTGCATCAGCAGGTGCCGCAAGCACCGAGGGCACCCTGGCAGCCGACGAGTCACTTGCCGCACTTCGCGACAAGCTGGCTGGCGACAAGTAATTCATTACTTCTATAGAGGCGGGGATGCGAAAGCATCCCCGCTTTCGTTTATCCTTGCTAAGTGCTTATCGCTCT
>CAYOXP010000056.1:2681-4810 GCA_964407995.1 uncultured Aquiluna sp. | reverse complement strand
AACTCGGCACTACCGTTGGCGCTCGATGTGATCATCGACATGTTCACCTCAGCCAAGATTGCCGAGAGCGATTTTGCGGTTGAGCGAACCGTGATTCTCGAAGAGCTTGCGATGAACGAGGATGACCCTGAAGATGTAGCTCACGAGGCTTTGGCTGAGGCGCTTATGGGTGAACATGAGCTTGGAAGGCCAATTGGTGGCACCAATGACACCATCAATGCCGTTGATCGCGATTCAGTGTTCGCTCACTATAAGCAGCACTACGTCCCTCAAAATCTAGTTATTGCAGTTGCTGGCGGTGTGAATCACGAGCAAGTAGTTGACCTTGTAAACAAGGAGCTGACAAGAGCTAATTGGCAGGGTGAGGGCAAGCCGAATTCTCGCCGTGCGCAGTTTGACACCCAGCTTCAAGCAGCTGAGAAATTTAGATTTGTAGAAAAAGATGTGGCTCAAGCGAATGTGCTTTTGGGGTTCCAGTCGATTCGTGGCAACGATGATGCTCGCTACGCACTTGGGCTGATGAACACCATCTTGGGTGGTGGAATGTCTTCCAGGCTCTACCAAGAGATTCGCGAGGAGCGAGGTCTTGCCTACTCGACCTACAGCTATCAGCAGGGCTATGCAGATGCCGGCTACTTTGGTATCTATGCGGGCACTAATCCCGAGAACGCGGAGCTTGTAACCAAGCTGATGTGGGAGATATTTGAAGGCGTCGCCGAAAAGGGTGTAACGCAAGCCGAGTATGACCTCGCACTAGGCAACATCACCGGTGGTTTGGCGCTTCGCTACGAGAGCACAATTGCGCGCATGAACAGGCTCTTGTCTGCCGAAATCGGTACCGGAGAATACCTTTCGGTGTCAGAGGTAATGGATCGCTTCAGAGCCGTGAGCCTTACCGACATCCAAGCCATTGCTCAGCGAATTATTTCTGCCCCTTCTTCGTTGATTGCGGTTGGTGAAGGTTTAGCTGGCTTAGAAAAACTTGCTTGATAGGTTTATGCACATGATTTCTGTGAGTGTTGTTGGTGCAACCGGTCGAATGGGCCAGTTGGCAATCGAGCTAATTAACGACGATGCCAATCTAAAATTGCACTCCGCTTTGGATTCCAAGTCATCACTAGATCAGATGCTTGGTGCTGATGTGGTGCTTGACTTCACACTTCCTGATGTAAGCCCTAAAGTTGTTGAATTTGCCATTGCCAACGATCTCAAAGTGGTTGTCGGCACATCTGGCTGGTCGGAGATCAAGCTTGCCGGCATCGAAAAACAACTTGCTTCACACCCGGCAGCAGCCGTTGTGGTGATCCCAAACTTTTCTATTGGTTCAATGTTGGGCCAGCGATTTGCAGCTATGGCAGCCAGGTACTTTGATTCGATTGAGATCGTTGAGGCTCATCACGCCGGGAAAATCGATTCGCCTTCTGGAACGGCCGTGAGAACGGCAGAGCAAATTGCCAAGGCCCGCGAAGGCATGGTGCAACCGCTTATTCCTGGAGTTGATCAAGAGGCTCGCGGTCAAGTGGTTGCTGGAGTTCCAATCCACTCACTACGCCTCAAAGGTGTCTCTGCGAAGCAGGACGTGCTCTTTGGCGGATCCGATGAGGTGCTGACTATCTCTCACGACGTTTCTTCTCACCGCGCCTATTCGCAAGGTATTTTGCTGTCAATTGACTTTGCACTAAAAGCGACCGGCCTGACCGTTGGTCTAGATCAGGTTGTAGCCGGATAGTGTCAGGCAAAATCTGGGCGCTGATTATGGCGCTACTCGCCTTGGTTTACGTCTTTCTACTCGGCTTCAAGGGTCTTGTGATGTTGCCCGATCCAAACCTTTTGGTAAAGGTGATGGGCTTGGCAATTCTGGTGCTGCCACTTTTTGCAATCTGGGCCATTTGGCTCGAGATTAGGTTCGGGATAAACGCTGAAAAGTTAGCTAAGAATAATGATCTACCCGAGATCTCAGTCGAACTTCGCCCTAGCGGCAGGGCCACTAAGGAAAGTGCCCAGGCCGAAGTTGATCGATTGGCGGCAGCCATCGAAGCATCCTCTGACTGGCGAGTGTGGTTCCGTTACGGTGAGGCCCTGGATGCTCAAGGTGAGCGAAAGCTCGCGAGGGCCGCGATCCGCAAAGC
>CAYOXP010000056.1:0-2581 GCA_964407995.1 uncultured Aquiluna sp. | reverse complement strand
GGTGCCGCAAGCCTTGGGCGAACTAGGTTCTTAAAGATCAGGGCGTACGGGTGTGATGCTGGGGCAAATACGTTCCACGCGAACAGCACGCTCAAAAGGACGATGTAGAGATAAGCCGCTGCTGGCTCCTCGGTGCCAGTTAAAAAGGCAACCAGGGCTAGCACGCTTGTGATGGCTGCTCCAAATCTTGGACCTCTTGGGTCGATGTGCTTAGTCATTGCCTAGCCTTTCTAGCTCCTGCTGAATGATGCCCGGTTTTGGAGCACCGGAAATTCTTGAACGAATCTTGCCTTTGTTGTCGAGGATGAAAATTGTTGGGGTTTGAGAAACTGAGAAATGAGCTGCCAAATCAAGCCGGTCTGTGATGTCAACTTCAACATGGCTTAGGCCACCGTCGCGATATTCCATTTGAGCAAGGGATCTAGCAACTCCTGGGCACTGACCGCAGTACTGCGTGGAAAATTGCAAAAGTGTGGCCTTTTTGCCTAACTCGGTGAATGGAAAACCGTTTTTCGTTGCACCGATTCTGGCTAAATCAATTACCTCTGCGGAGTCGACAACCTTGCTGCGGCCGGACGCAAGCTTGAGCCCGCCTCCCACCAATAAGGTGAGTGCGACCAGGCCGATGCTTAGCCACAAAGTTGAGTTTTCCACGATAGGTAAGGGTAAGCGAAAACTGGCGAACACTTGGAAGTGTTACGGATTTTTGCTTTGGTTACGCTCTAGGCTTGCACCTTGTGAGCGAAATTCAATTCCGTAGTGACGTAACTGTTGAACTAGTCCGTGCTGCTGCCCAGGACGCAGACGTATTGTTTGCTGCCAGGGTTTCAACCCAAGGTGAACAGACGCTTGAGGGCGCCAAGGCTGCTGATGAGGATGTTGCAAAGCGCGACAAAGGCCTTATCAACTACCTAATGCGCGATCGTCACGGCTCTCCCTTTGAGCACAACTCGCTTACTTTCTATGTCCAGGCACCGATTTTCGTTTTCCGCGAATTTATGCGTCACCGCATCGCAAGCTACAACGAAGAGTCAGGTCGTTACCGCGAACTGCGTCCAGTTTTTTATGTTCCAGGCCCTGAGCGAAAGCTGATTCAGGTTGGCAAGCCAGGTCACTATGTCTTCGAAGATGGCACCGCAGAGCAGACTGCCCTGGTTGAGCAAGAGACCATGGCCGTGACTCGTGCGGCGTATGAGGCATACCAGCGCATGCTTGAGGCGGGCGTTGCCCGTGAGGTTGCTCGAATTGTGCTTCCGCTAAACATCTACTCGAGCATGTATGTCACCATGAATGCCAGATCTCTGATGAACTTCCTTTCGCTTCGCACTCAGCGCGAAGGTACTCACTTCCCGTCTTTCCCACAGCGTGAGATTGAAATGGTTGCTGAGCAGATGGAAGCATTCTGGGCTGAGCTAATGCCTTTGACTTACGAGTCCTTCAACGCCAACGGAAGGGTCGCCCCTTAGTCTCCTAGGGTTTCCTCTTCGTCGATTGGTGTCATCCTCCGAGAAAGTTTGGTCTTTCTAAGGGTCAAGTAGAGAATCAAACCAATCAGCAATGCGCTAATCAGATCCAGCGCCACGGTTGCGATCAAGGTGATTATTAGAACGATGCCGTCAAGCTTTGATTGCCCTGCAGTTCTCTTTAGCTCTTCGATGCGAATCATGTGATATGCGGTTGCGATCAACACCCCACCCAGTGCAGCAATGGGAATCTGTTCGATCCAGGGGGACAGAACTAACACAAAGACAAGCAAGAAAACACCGTGGCTGATCGCAGAGAGCCTTGAAGTTGCACCTGCTCGAACATTGACTGCGGTTCTAGCCAGTGCGGCTGTAGCTGGAACTCCACCAAAAAACGGGACCACCAAATTAGCTAGGCCTTGACCAAATAATTCTTTGTCTGGGTGATGATCCTCAGCCTTGGCTAGGCCATCCGCAATCTTTGCCGAAAGTAAACTCTCGAGTCCTGCCAAAAAAGCCACCGCCAAAGCCGGTGGAACCAGAACCAGCCAATTCCCTGCCGAGAGAAAATCTAAGTTTGGGGTCGCGAATTGATCAGGTAGGTCACCAATTCTTGTCAGCTCTAATTGCATGAAATTTGCGATCAGCGTTGCAAGCACAACGGTTATGAGTGCAAGTGGCAATTTAGGCCAACGGTTGGCTCCGAAAATGTTGATGATGATTGCCAACAGCCCCACGGCAACAGGTGTGAATTGTGGTTCTCGGAACCAAATCTGCGCCTCAATCCAGACGCTATGCCAAATGTGGTCGCTGGCTTCGAGGTTGACGCCGAGTACGAAGGCAACCTGCTGCATTGCAATTACCAGTGCGATGCCCGCCGTGAAGCCTTCAACTAGCGAGGTGGGTAGTCGATGAATGTGCCTACCAAGACGGAGCGCTGCGGCAAGAATCAAGAAGCCGCTGGCCATCAAACCAACTTGCAATACTGATTGGGTGCCGTAAGCCGCGACGATAGGGATCAGAATCACGGTCATCGCACCGGTAGGGCCCGAAACCTGAAACTTGCTGCCACCAAATGCAGCTGCCACCATGCCAGCTATGACTGCCGTGACTAAACC
>CAYOXP010000055.1:0-4859 GCA_964407995.1 uncultured Aquiluna sp. | reverse complement strand
TGGACTGAAACAATGCCGCCTTCATCCGGCCCACCAAGCATCTTGACCGCAATTTCAAGCTGATTGGCGTCATAGTTTGAGACTCCAATCTGATCTACTATTCCCCGCTCTTTCAAAACACCGATATTTGCAACCTGGGTCTCAAAGACGATGTTCGGGTCTAGTCGGTGATGTTGCCATAGCGCGATCTTGTCGACTCCCAGTCTGCCGGCGGATGCCTCTGCCGCCCGAAGCAAGTAGTCAAGACTTGCGTTTCTACCCCACTGCTCACCTGGTTGGCGTGTGATGCCCGCTTTGGTGGCAATGACGATTTTGTCTTTTTGCTCTTTGGTGCCGGACCAAGTTCTGACCGCCTCTGCTACAAAGGACTCGTTGTGACCAAAGGCATCCCAAGTTGGAGCGTAGATGTCTGCGGTATCCAGGAGAGTGACACCGGCATCAAGCGCTGCATGTATCGCAGGGATTGCAGATTCATACCTGCGAACTGGATCCAACGCTGCACCATTCGACCAAATCCATGAGACATTCATGCAGCCGATGCCGATTGCAGAAACCTCGCGATTGCCCAGTTTGTGTTGCTTCACTTTTTCTCCTAGATGGTCGATGTGTCGATTACGAATCGGTAGCGAACATCGCTAGCGACAACCCTGTTATAGGCGGCATCAACCGCTGCCGAATCAGTTGCGTCTACCATCTCAACGGTTGACGCGATGGAGTGCTCACCACAGAAGTCGAGCATCTCCTGTGTGCCGCGAATGCCACCAGTATTTGCCCCTGCTATTGACTTCAGGCCTGTTACTAGGCTGAAAGGGTTGTAAGTCTGCGAGTTCCCCGGCAGACCAACATTTACTAGAGATCCGCCAACCCTCAGCATGCCAAGCAGGCCATCAACATCAAGATCAGCACTAGTGGTGTTCAAGATGATGTCGAAGAAGTTCTTGTGTGAATCCATCACCTGGTTTGTAATCAAATACTGCTTGGCGCCGAATTCGATTGCGTCTTGCGCCTTAGCGGGGCTGTGACCTAGAACATAGGTCTCGGCTCCTAGGGCGACGGAGAACTTAACCGCCATGTGACCTAGGCCTCCTAGGCCAAGAATCGCGACTTTCTTGCCCGGCCCTGCTTGCCAGTGCTTAAGTGGCGACCAAACGGTTATTCCAGCACATAGCAGTGGCGCCGCTTCGGCTAGATCTAGATTTGAAGGCACGGAAAGAACGTAATTCTGATCAACCACGATCTCTTGTGCATAACCACCGTAGGTTTCTCCGCCGTCATAGTGGCGACCGTTGTATGTCTGCACGTTGCCCTTTAGGCAGTAGTTTTCATCGCCCGATAGGCAGTACTCGCACTCTCTACAAGAATCGACAAAAGTACCCACACCGACTCGATCGCCAACTTTGAATTTAGAAACTCCATCGCCAACAGCGGTGACCTCTCCGACGATTTCGTGCCCTGGAACCATAGGAAAGATACCCTCAAACCATTCGTCTCGAACCTGGTGGATATCGCTGTGGCAGATGCCGGAGGCAAGAATCTTGATTGCCACAGACTCTGAGGTAAGGGGCCGAAGTGGCATCTCCCTCTTTTCAAATTTCGCCCCTGGGGCTGATGAAACGAGCGAACGGGTAGTTGCCATTGTGTCTTCCTCCATCGGAATCTTATGAGTTCTATTCTGGTTCAAATCAGCAGCGTGAATTTCCACAACCCACACGAAGAAGTAAGGTTTGAGTCATGACATACAAAGGCGTATTCGGCTGGTTCAGGCTCTTGATTGGTGCAGCCTTGCTGGGATCAGTCATTTGGCAAATCACCGACCGAGTAGCTAACAATCTCTTCAGGCCATGGGATTACTTCACAAAGCTCTCAATTGATTCTTCAATCTACGCAGGTCTGGTTTTAGTTATTAGCGGGGCAGTTCTGCTTGCAGGTCGCTCCGAAAGCAAAAGGCTCAACATTATTCGTCTCGGTGCAACAGTTGCCATGATCGTAATTGGAGCCGGTTATCACCTACTACTTGGTGATGCAGCGATTGACCCAAGAGACATTGGTTACGACTGGCCAAAGCCACCGAATCTCATGATCCACACCTATGGCCCAATTCTTGTGACTCTTGACTACCTGCTCTCTGTCAAAGGGGCTAGAACCAACTTCCGGGCTGGTCTGTGGATTCTGGTATTCCCTTATTTGTGGGTGGCCTTTAGCGTTGCAAGAGGATTCGTTACTGACGAGTGGCCATATTGGTTCCTAAACCCAAACGAGGTGGGAGCACTCGGCTTTGCCGGTTACGTGCTTGGCTTCACCATATTTGGGCTAGGTCTTGCGTTCTTGCTAATCCTGTTTAGACGTCTTACCCAGCGGCTGACAGGCAACCTCAATCAGGTTTAGCGGATAGTCACTCCCACTAGGAAGTGCCAACCTAACCACCACCAAACCATGAATAGGGCAACCCTAGTAATCCGGTGACCCATGATGTATTTCAAAAGTTCGCCCAGCGGTGCAAGTACTTTAGGTCTCGCTATTCCATAGATTGCCAGGCCAAAGCCAAGAAGTATGTAGGCAAGGTATCCGAGGTTGATTGCGTCCTTCCAGCTCATCGCTTTCTCCTGACGCCAAACAGGTAGATTCCGGAAGCTAGCCAAAGCGCGACAAAAACAGCTCTGCCAAGTGGCTCATCTAGCACCGGATCCAGAATTACCGAAATGGTTGGAAAGCCATCTAGAGATCCGGTGAGCTTGCTAGCCACATACGCAAATAACTCGTTGAGGGCAAAACCTATTGCCCAAAGCGCCCAAAGCAATCGCGAGCGCCGAATTGTTTTCTTAGCCGGAAATTGGCGTGGGGCATCCTTATACATAATCAGCACGATGCCAATGGCTATGAAGAACATCAAAACCAAAAAGTTTTCTAAACCATGGCGTGGAGAGATGTAGAGAATAATTGCGCTCAGAGCAACCACTGGGCTAATGGTCCAAAGGCCGAGCTTTGGTTGACTCTCAAATCCGATCTTGGTGAGACCGAAAACCTGAGTCAATATCACAATCGCCGAGATTCCAAAGATTGCTACGTCTTGCCAGCTTTCACGCCAAACATGAAACAGCGCCATGATCACAAAAATCACAACCCAGGGATTGAAGCCTTTGAACAGCTTGTTCAAATGAGCACTTCCGAAATCGCATCACACACTGCACTGGCACCAAATTTGCCGTTTTGCGCAGCAACCTCAGCTGCTTCGGAGTGCAGCTGATTAGCCAGTAGCGCGATGTCTCGCAGGGCAAGAGCATCGAGGTTCTCACCGTGAGATATGTACTTTGCGGCTAAGGCCCCGATCATGCCGGCCAGCACATCGCCGGTCCCGGCGGTTGCCAAGTGAGTAGAACCCGGGCCTGACTCAATTGGAGTCTCACCAGACAGTGCCAAGACCGAGAGGCTGCCTTTTAGGAGAACCGCTGTTCCCGTTAGCTCACCAAGCTCCACAGCACTTGCAACTGGGTTAGCTTCTATGTCTTTCACGTTTCTCGGATGACCCATTCTTGCGAATAGTCTCCCCGCCTCATGGGCGTGAGGAGTGATTAGGGCTGGTGCTTTAATGGCTGTGAAGTCTATTTGCTGCAGAGCTCCGGCATCGATCACCATCGGCAGCTGCATTTCACATGCGACCCTCAAATTTTCGGCCTGAATGCCCTGTTCATCATCGGCAATGCCAGAGCCAATAACCAGCACTTTGGCCTTATCTAAACCCAACACGACCTCAGGGCGATTGGAGAGGACCAGGTTGCTTACCGACTCAGGGCCCAAATAACTAACCATTCCGATTTCAAGCTCGAATGCGGCGTTGATGCCTAGAAGTGCTGCCCCTGGATACTTTTCGCTTCCGGTCACGAAACCCACTGTGCCTCGCGTGTACTTAGAGTCATTGGCTTTGGCTGGCTCAAGCAACCTGGTTGCAAACTCTGGGTCTAACTGCGGATGCATAGTTTCAGGCTAGTGAAATTCTTTTGAGTTCGCAGTTGTTAGAAAATCCATGATTAATTGGGATACCGATCTAACGATGCTCGACGGATCAATTCGCTCGCTCTCCGAATTTCAAGGCAAGCTGCTAATGGTCGTAAATGTAGCCTCGAAATGCGGCCTCACCCCTCAGTACCAGCAGCTGGAAGAGCTGCAGCAAAAATATGCTGACCGAGGATTTGTAGTTCTCGGGGTGCCATCAAATACCTTCAAGCAAGAGCTAAAAGATGATGACTCCATTGCCCAGTACTGCTCGACCACCTGGGGTGTTAGCTTCCCAATGCTGCAGAGAACCGATGTCAATGGGCGCAATCGCCATGAACTTTACAAAACCCTGGTCAAGGCAAAGGACTCACGGAAATTAGCTGGCCCTGTGATGTGGAATTTCGAGAAGTTCTTGATCACACCTAAAGGTGAAATCCACCGATTCAGACCGATTACCAAGCCGGATGACCCAAACATCATCAAGGTGATTGAGGCCAACCTCCCGCAGTAATCTTGGCTTTATGCCAATCACCGTCGTAGCCGCCATCATTCAAGATGAGAATGGCAACTACCTCTGTTGTAAACGCGGTGAATGGAAGGCTAGCCCCAATAAGTGGGAATTTCCAGGTGGTAAACCGGAGCCGGGTGAAGGTCTCGAAGCCGCTTTGGTTAGGGAAATCAAAGAAGAACTTAATACGGAAATAACGGTTGTTCGCCAATTTGATCGAACCGTGACCGGAGATATTGACTTGGTCTGTTTTGTTGCTGATTTGGTTGGTGCAAAGCCAACGGTCTCAACGGATCACTCCGAGATGCGCTGGGTAAGCGAAGCAGATCTATCGAAATTAGATTGGGCGGAACCTGAT
>CAYOXP010000054.1:2921-4942 GCA_964407995.1 uncultured Aquiluna sp. | reverse complement strand
TACCAAAACGACGTTGAGCAGGTTAAGCACATCATTGGTGAGGTTGGTAAACAGATCAAGGCCGACGCCGAATGGGCAAGCCAAATTCTTGAGGATCCTCAAGTCCTTGGCCTTACCAAAATCTCGGGTGAACGCTTTGTGATTCGAACGACCTTCAAAACGATTCCGGGTAAGCAGTGGGCCATTGGTCGCGAGTTCAGGCAGCGCTGCAAGAGCGCCTTCGATCAAGCCGGCATCAAGCTTTTGCAGATTCAAAGAATCAACCCCGAGGTCTAGTGCCTAGTTTTTTCGACCAGGTTGGTGGCGAAGAGACCTTCGCAAAACTAACGAAGTACTTCTACGAGGGCGTGGCTCAAGATCCGATTTTGAAGCCGATGTATCCGGAGGAGGATCTTGGTCCTGCAGAACGACGGTTGAATCTTTTTCTGCAGCAATACTGGGGTGGGCCTGACACATATCAAATAGAGCGTGGCCACCCGAGACTTCGCATGCGGCACTTCCCCTACAAAATAAACCCTGAGGCTAGAGACGCCTGGCTCGCTCACATGCGCAATGCTGTAGATCGCCTGGAGCTATCACCTCTGCATGAGGCAGAACTTTGGGATTACCTTCAAAGAGCTGCTCATGCCATGCTCAATACTTTTGAGGATTAGCTAATCCGATAGCTCTCTTTTGAGAGGACGTGGCCATACTGGCTGGTTAGCCTCACCCAGCCAGCGGTGCGATACACCTTGATGACTTCACCCTTTTGCATAAACCCCAGCCCCGCCATCGCAAAAGCCGCGGCCCCTGGAAGGTTGTATTCAAGGCCTACTGACTTACCCCAGATTTGCAATCTCACTCTTGCCGCAATTGAACTTCCCACACTCTCGGGCAACGTGTTTGCCACTTCGGCAATACCGTCCTTTGCCCACTGGCTGATTTGGCTTTGCGCAAGCTCACCACTTGGCTCCCAACCCTGACGAGGTGCTATGACACCGGCCCAGGCAACCTTGATGGTTGCAGGAGGTAAATCAAGCGTGTCATTAGCCTCTAGCGAAGAGCCAGCCAGCCGCTCCAAAATCGAAGAGATGGCGAATGTTGAATCGATCTCAGATAGCTGAGCGAGCTTTATGGTTCTCAGGCCCAACACCGTAGGTCCATCAGAAATCAAAGACCCCGAATAAATCGGGGAAACGTAAACAGCCAAGACGTCTCCGTAGCAGCGAAATTTCACTGCCCCTTGCTCATCTAGGCGCTTTGCTCTGGTGAGAAATGCCTCGAGGTCGACGAGATCTTTCGAGTCTTGAAAAACTAACTGGTTTGCCATGGCGTCTCTAAACTAGCCAAGGAATCGAGGTAAAAATGCCAGAACCAAAAATCCCCAGTGATCCAGTTGCGGATTTGATTGAAGTCTTAGACCTCGAACCTTTGAGCGAGACAGAGTTCGTTGGCCGAACTCAGTGGATGCCACACGGCAGAGTATTTGGTGGCCAAGTATTAGCCCAGTCGCTAACGGCAGCCATGAGAACCACATCGGATGATCGTCCGGTGCATAGCCTTCACTCCTACTTTCTTCGCCCAGGTGACATAAACAAGGAAATTAGATTTTCCGTTGAGGTCCTGCGAGACGGACGAAGCTTCAGCGCTCGTCGTGTTCACGCACTGCAGGAAGACAAACCAATCTTCTCCATGATTGCCTCGTTTCAAGATCGCGATGCTGGATTAGAGCACCAGAGTGACATGCCAAAAAACATTCGCCAACCAGAGGATCTCCCCTCTGCAGCCGAATTACTTAGTGCATTTGATCACCCAGCTACGAACTACTGGTCTAAGGCCAGACCATTCGACCTTCGCCATGCGACCGAGCCGATCTATCTGCAAGGACCCAAGGAGCAAAAAGCTGAACAGCTGATTTGGTTCAAGGCCCTATCCCCCATGCCAGACCAGTACCGAATTCAAACGGCAGCCTTGGCCTACGCATCGGATTACAGCATTCTCGAGTCAATACTTCGCAAGCACGGTCTGAGTTGGGCTCATAA
>CAYOXP010000054.1:0-2821 GCA_964407995.1 uncultured Aquiluna sp. | reverse complement strand
GTTGCAACGCGGTCTAGGAACCAACGGTCGTGGGTGATGACCACCGCACAGCCAGGGAACTCTAAGAGTGCGTTTTCCAATGAGGCCAATGTCTCGACGTCAAGGTCGTTAGTTGGCTCGTCCAAAAGCAATAGGTTTCCACCCTGCTTCAGGGTGAGGGCCAAGTTCAAGCGGTTACGCTCACCACCAGAGAGCACTCCGGCCTTCTTTTGCTGGTCAGCTCCCTTGAATCCAAATGCTGCAACGTAAGCCCTCGAAGGCATTTCAACCTGGCCAACCTGCATGTAGTCAAGGCCACCAGAAACAACTTCCCAAAGGCTCTTGTTCGGATCAATGCCGGCACGGGACTGGTCAACATAGCTAATCGATACCGTCTCACCAATCTTCAAGTCTCCGCCGTCTAACTCATGCAGACCGGTGATGCATTTAAAGAGCGTTGACTTACCAACACCGTTTGGACCAATGATTCCCACGATGCCGTTACGAGGCAGCGAGAAGGAAAGATCGGTGAATAGCGGCCTTCCATCAAAACCTTTAGAAATCTTGTTGGCTTCGATGACGACGTTACCCAGGCGAGGCCCTGGTGGAATCTGAATCTCTTCGAAATCTAGCTTTCTAGTCTTCTCAGCCTCAGCAGCCATCTCCTCATAGCGAGCCAAACGAGCCTTCGACTTAGTCTGCTTGGCCTTCGGGGTGGAACGAACCCATTCCAGTTCGTCGCTTAGACGCTTGGCTAGCTTCGCATCTTTCTTACCTTGAACCTCTAGACGCTCGGCTTTCTTCTCGAGGTAGGTGGAGTAGTTGCCCTCATACGGATAAGCACGACCTCGGTCTAGCTCCAGAATCCACTCGGCCACATTGTCTAGGAAGTATCGGTCGTGAGTAACTGCCAATACGGCACCCGGGTACTTGGCGAGGTGCTGCTCGAGCCACAAAACACTCTCTGCATCCAGGTGGTTAGTCGGCTCATCTAAAAGAAGGAGGTCTGGCTTCTGGAGCAGGAGCTTGCAAAGCGCCACTCGACGACGCTCTCCACCCGATAGGTGGGTAACGGCTTCGTCTCCTGGAGGGCAGCGTAAGGCATCCATGGCTTGCTCTAGCTGATTCTCAAGATCCCAGCCGTCTGCGGCATCGATCTCTTCCTGCAGAGTGCCCATCTCAGCCAACAAAGTGTCATAGTCGGCATCCGGGTTTGCCAGTTCTGCAGAAATCTCGTTGAAGCGATCGATCTTGCCTTTGAGCTCAGCAACCGCTTCCTCAACGTTTCCCAGAACAGTCTTCTCCTCATTCAAAGGAGGCTCCTGCATCAGGATGCCGACTGTGTAGCCAGGGCTGAGGCGAGCCTCGCCGTTGGATGGGTTATCAAGCCCGGCCATGATTTTTAGAACTGATGACTTACCTGCACCGTTCGGGCCAACCACACCGATCTTGGCCCCCGGATAGAAAGCGAGAGTCACATCGTCAAGGATCACCTTGTCGCCGTGCGCCTTGCGCGCCTTGATCATCTGGTAAATAAATTCAGCCATTTTTTGAAGTCCTTAGATTGCAGGCAAAACCCTCTTTGCCCAAAGCACTGCGATAGTTTATCGCCAGCTAGGAAGGCGCGCTTTACGGGCAAAGAGGGTTTTTTAGGGTGACCCGATGAGATGGGGGTGTCGGGTCAGGCTTTCTACGCTGGCTGCAATTCGCGCTCTAGATCGATCTCGTCTTCATCGTCTTGATCTTGGCGAGGTATAACCGGCGAGCGCCGTTCAAAGTCAGTCGTGCCAAACAGCAGGTCGTGCCCGATACTCTTGGCTTCGATTTCAACGTTGATACCCGAGTTGGTTCCGTTATCCCAACTGCTGATTTTCAGCTTGCCTTTGACAATTACGCGCTCCCCTTTGCCAACGGAATCAAGAACGTTTCTGGCCAAACTTCCAAAACAGACCACCGAGTACCAATTGGCTTGCGATTCAACCCAATTATTAGTGGCTCGATCCAGCCTCCGCGTTGTTGAGATCAACCTGAAGCTAGCGACATCTCTGCCGTCTGTGGTCGTGTTGTGCTTTAGGTCGGTTCCGACTAATCCTGTTACTGCCAATTCATCCGTCATTGCTAATCCTTTCGTTTCGGATTAGCTAAAGCTTCTGCGGATCCACATCCCTTAGTAAGAGGGCTTTGGAAATCTGTGGATAACTCGACTATTTGAGTAGCTGTGCGAACTTGGCTCGGACTTTATTCACCTTTGGCGCTACTACCGCAACGCAATAACCCTGGTTGGGGTTCTTGGCGAAAAAGTCTTGGTGGTAGTCCTCGGCAGGCCAGAACCTTGTTAGGGGCTCTAACGTGGTGACCACTTCGCCCTCCCATAGATCTCTAGCTCCATCAATGGCGCTCAGGAAGAGTTCTTTTTGCTCTTCGGTTTCGTAGAACATTGCGGATCGATACTGCGTTCCGATGTCGCCGCCCTGGCGATTTAGCTGAGTCGGGTCATGCAGCGTGAAGAAGATGTCGAGAATGTCTTTGGAGGTGACTACGGAATCGTCGAAGGTAATTGACACCACTTCGGCATGATCTGTGTCACCATCGCACACCCTTTCATAACTTGGGTGATCAAGCTTTCCACCCGCATAGCCACAGGTGACATCCAAAACTCCCTTGAACTGAGAGTAGGCAGAATCGAGGCACCAGAAACAGCCGCCGGCTAGAACAAATGTGGTCATTGGAATCTAAACTTTCTCTCAGTGATCTTTCTTCCAAATTGGACTGAAGATTCGGAAGGTATGGCAAGAGCCTAATTGACCCACAAACATCCAACCCTCGGGGCGATCTTTGCCCT
>CAYOXP010000053.1:0-5008 GCA_964407995.1 uncultured Aquiluna sp. | reverse complement strand
AACAGTCGAAGAACATCCGACCACAACTTTGTTTCGCGCTTATTAAACCAGTAAATCTCTAAATAGCTGGCTGTTGTTGCGTAATGCAGTGAATTCCGCCACCTCGAGCAAATAGTTCTCGAGCGTCGACAAGCACGATTTCCCTTCCTGGGTAGCACTCACGCAGTATTGCCTTGGCCTCTTTGTCTACCTCGTCATCAAATGAGCAAAGCAGCACACCATGGTTTAGCACGTAGTGGTTTATGTAGCTGTAATCCACAAAACCCTCACTGTCTTTGAGGGTTGATGGTGCGGGTATAGAGACAACCTCTAGGCCTGAGCGAATCAGGGTCTCTCTAACCTCGCCAGAAACCAGGTGGTCAGGGTGGTTCGGGTCTCTTTGGTCGTGATACAAGACTCGGCCATCAGGTGCGAAGCAGGCAACAATGTCAATGTGACCCTGGGTCCCAAACTCTTCATAATCACGAGTCAGGCCGCGCTTGATCCAGATAGCCTGAGAGGTGCCAAGCCTCTGGTGGATTTCTGCTTCCACTTCAGCCTTAGTTCTACTGGGATTTCTACCCTTTCCTAGTTGAACGGTCTCGGTGAGAAGCACACGACCTTTTCCGTCGATGTGGAAGCCACCACCTTCGTTCACCAAATCAGAGTCAAATACGGCTGCATTTTCATATTCCGCGACAGCGGTTGCTAACTTGGCATCCTTATCGAATTGCGCCCAACCTTGTGCGCCCCAACCATTGAAGACCCAGTTCACCGCCCCCAAGGCCTTGCCATCAGTGACGAATGTTGGTCCAGAGTCACGTATCCAGGCGTCATTTATTGGAATTTCGATTAGTTCGACTTGGCTCGATAGATATTTCTTGGCGATTGAAGCATCGCCAGGGTTGACCACCACAGATACCGCTTCGAATTCACTTGCCTGGTTCGCAACATTGGCCCAGGTCTTACGCGCCGCTTCATGCTCTTTCTCGGTGTCACCGAGGGTGTAGCCGGAAGTAGGAAAAGCTACCCAAGTTCTTGCGTGCCTTTCCCACTCCGCGGGCATCCGAAAAGTCATTTGCGCAACCCAGGAATTCCGCCTTCGACGCCTTGACCACCGCTCGCTCGCTCGTTGATTCTTGGTGAGGTAATCGGCGCATAGGTGTCAGGGCGGCGAGTGCCAAAGAATGGAAATAGCTCTAGCCAGTCTCTTCTTTGATCAAGGTCCAGCTCTGCCACTAGGACCTCATCACCTTCCCGGCCGGCACGAGCCAGGATGCGGCCGTATGGGTCAACTATGAAAGAACTTCCGTAGAAGTTAATGAGACCTTCGTTGCCCCAACGATTCGGGACCACGATGAATAGACCGTTGGCAATGGCGTGACCAACAATGGTCTGGCGCCAAAGTGGTTCGGTGTCGAAATTTGGATGATCCGGTTCTGAGCCAATGGCGGTCGGGTAGCAAAGTATGTCTGCCCCGAGTAGGCCGTAGCACCTTGCAACCTCTGGGAACCATTCATCCCAACAGGTTGGCAAGCCGACTTCGGGCCGGCCAGGGAGGCCCAGCTCATATGTTGGATAAGGGTCTTGATTTGGCCCCTCTTGGAAATACTTGTCTTCGAAATAGCCTTCTGTTACTGGGATGTGCAGCTTGGGAGTGCGGCCAACCAGTTTTCCGTTTGGATCAACAATGATTGCTGTGTTTAGGCCTCTGCCGTCTTCAAAGCCAGTTGCCTCATAGATAGAGGCGTGCACAAAGATGCCATTCTCCTTAGCAAGGCGTGAAACCAACTGAAAAGTCTCTCCGCCTAGGAGTTCTTCTGCAGTTTCGCTTGGCGTTCCGGATGGGCAAACATCCGCGGGGTAACGAGAGAGCGTAAGCTCCGGCAGGAATACGACCTGGGCGCCTGCTTCCGCTGCGGTCTTCACGCCTCGTTCAATATTTGATTTGTGCTCGTTTTCGTCGCTGCGGTGACTGAACTGAACTAGGCCAACAGTGACAATAGCTCTTTGTGGATCTCGGGTTCTCGAAAGCGATGCCGGTGCTTCAACTTTGGTTAGCTTCATCTTCACTCCATTGAGTCGAGAATCTGAACCAGATCCTCATATTTGGTCAGCGGATTAACAATTGCGAAACGAGTATTTGGTTTGCCCTGGTGGCTTGATGGAACAACGAAAGCAAACTGGTCTGCAAGAAGCTTCTCGGACCAAGCTTCGTAGTCGGCGAGATCCCATCCGAGACGCTCGAACACCACCACCGAGAGCTGCGGGTCACGCACCAACTTCAGGTAACTGCGGCTGGAGATCTCCTTGGCAATCTCGTGAGCCAGCCTGACGTTGGCGGCGATTGCCTCGCGGTAAAGGGCCGCACCATGAGAGGCCATCGAAAACCAAAGTGGTAAGCCTCTTACTCGCCTAGTGAGGTTGAAGCCGTAGTCGGATGGATTAAAGTCGTCACCATCGGTCAATACATCGAGATATTCGCCATGCTGCGTGTGGGCAGTCTTAGCAAATGACGGCTCCCTGTATACCAAGGCGCAGGCATCGAATGGTGCGAAGAGCCACTTGTGCGGATCAACAATGAATGAATCTGCGTGCTCGACGCCCTTGTACAGGTGCTTCAATTCGGGGGCCAGCACTCCAGCTAGACCATAGGCGCCATCAACATGAAACCAGAGTCCATTGCTTTGCGCTACTTCGGCAATTTCGCTGAGGTTATCGAGTATTCCGAAATTAGTTGTTCCTGCCGTACCCACAATTGCAAACGGAGTGAGACCCTGCGTTTTGGCGCCGTCAATCGCAGCTTGCGCGGCAGCTCCACCCAGTGAACCAGTTTCCGAAGCATCAGCAGTCACCACTTTGCAGTTCATAACTTTGGCAACGGCCTTTATGGAGGAGTGCGCTTCAGAGCTGCAAATAATGGCCCAGTTGCAATCGCCCTGCGAAGCCTTTGCCTTTTCTCGTGCTGTTACTAAGGCAGAGAGGTTGCCAAGTGTTCCACCTTGCACAAATAGCCCTCCAGAACCCTTGGGCAGGCCGCATTCGTCAGCCAAGAACTCAAGCACCTGGTTCTCGGCAAAAACCGCCCCCGCTCCCTCCTTCCAGCTGCCGCCATAGATCGAGCTTGCCGAGACCACTAGGTCAAACAATGTTGCTAGCTCAGTAGGGGCGGTTGGGATGAAGGAGAGGTAGTTGGGGTGATCGGTGGAGATAGTCGCAGGTGCAAGCACTTCTGCAAAAAGCTTCAAAGCCTCCTCGCCTCCGAGGCCTGATTCGGTGATGGTCTGGCCGGCAAGTGCATCAAGCTCGGCTTTGGTTTTGGGGCCATCAAGTGGTGGATCAACATCAATGCGATCCGAGGCGTAGTGAAAAATCGCGTTTCGAACTTTTGGGTTTTTCCCGGTTTGGTGCATTGCGTCGGTCACTTGTCTCCTTCGACAAGCCTCTACTCTAGCTAGCCAAGCGGACCTTTATGAAAGTGGTCAAACACGATGTTGGTTCTAGTGTTCGCCACCGACGCGTTGTTCGATAACTGCTCTAGGACGAACTCTCTAACCTCATCAGAATTTCGCACGCCAAGGTGAACCATAAAGTCCTCTGCACCACCTAGAAAGAAGACCTGGATTACTTGCGGATGAGAACGCATTTGCTTTGCAAACTCACTTAGGTTTGCTCTAGCGCCAGCACGAAGGGTTACAGAGATTAATGCCTGTAGCTCCAAACCAAGGGCTTTGGGGGCAATCTCAGCACTAAAACCAGTGATGACGCCGCTTTGCACTAAATTCCGAACCCTGCCGAGGCAGGTTGAGGCTGCTATGCCGGTTTCAGCTGCCAGCTCAGCGTTTGTCATACGGCCATTTTTTGACAATAGCTCAAGCAGGCGGATGTCGATGTCATCCAGCTCTGGATAGGTCTGAATTTTCTTCGAATCGATAAGCATTTATCCTCGCAATTCTGAACAAAACATGAATCAACTCTAGATTTGCAAAGAAAATTCGAATCAGCAACCAAATTACCGAATTATTCGCAAGAATCATCGAAATTAGTCGAGGAGTTCAGGTTGCTAGTTGGCGTTCCAAAGGAAATCAAAAACAACGAGAATCGCGTAGCGATGACCCCAGCCGGGGTGCACGAGCTCGTTACTCGTGGGCACCAGGTTTTGGTCGAGAAGACCGCAGGAGTTGGCTCAGGTTTTAGTGATGCCGAATACCTAGCAGCTGGTGCTGGGCTTTCAGATTCTGCTAGCGAGGTTTGGGCGAAGGCGGAGATGATTGTGAAAGTCAAGGAGCCAATCGCTGCCGAGTATCCGCTAATGCGCAAAGGACAGGTGCTCTTCACCTACCTACACCTAGCGGCCTCAAAGGACTGCACCGATGCAATTGTGAAATCCGGCACCACCGCAATCGCATACGAAACCGTTCAGCTACCGAATCGTCAATTGCCACTCCTGCAGCCGATGAGTGAGGTGGCGGGAAGACTTTCTTCGCAAATAGGTGCCTACCAGCTTATGAAAACCAACGGCGGCCCTGGCATCCTGATGGGTGGTGTACCAGGAACTCCAAGGGCGAAGGTTGTAGTAATCGGTGGAGGTGTTGCAGGTACCGAGGCTGCACTGGTGGCAAATGGTATGGGTGCCGATGTGACAGTTATCGACTTGTCGCTACCTCGACTTCGTGAGCTAGATGCGAGATTCAACTCCGAGGTTCAGACCAGGGTGTCGACCGCTTATGAAATCGCCGATCAACTAAAAGATGCCGATCTGGTGATTGGTTCGGTTCTGATCCCTGGGGAGAGGGCACCAAAGCTGGTCACCGATGCAATGGTGAGTCAGATGAAGCCAGGCTCTGTTTTAGTTGACATCGCCATCGATCAAGGTGGCTGTTTTGAGAATTCAAGGCCTACCACGCACGACGACCCAACTTTTCAGGTTCACCAGAGCACTTACTACTGCGTGGCGAACATGCCAGGCGCCGTCCCAGCAACTTCAACAAGGGCTCTCACAAACGCAACCTTGCCTTACGTGATCGCC
>CAYOXP010000052.1:0-5053 GCA_964407995.1 uncultured Aquiluna sp. | reverse complement strand
CTAAGCTCTGGTGCTCCTAAACCACTCACTACTTAAGGTTAGCGGGAATCTGATGACCCATGCGCGCACGCTTGGCCTCCAGGTATCCAAGGTTTTGCTCAGCCAAACCAACAATTAGTGGCACAGTCTCGGTTACTGGAATACCTGCATCCTCTAGGTACTTGCGCTTGGCCGGGTTGTTAGTCAAAAGTCTCACTGAAGTGATTCCAAGATCCTTCAGGATTGCTACTGCAGCGCCATACTCACGAGCTTCAGAGGGTAGGCCAAGGGCAAGGTTTGCGTCTACGGTGTCGTAGCCCTTCTCCTGCAAGGAGTAGGCCTTTAGTTTGTTTAGAAGCCCAATGCCGCGACCTTCTTGACCACGAAGGTAAATAACTACCCCACCGTCTGGATTTTCTGCAACTGCATCCATAGCGGCCTCAAGCTGAGGGCCACACTCACACTTCAGCGAACCAAAGGCCTCTCCAGTAATGCACTCCGAGTGCATTCTGATTAGTACGTTTTCACCTGTTGGGTGACCGGAAACTAGTGCAACGTGATCTGCGGTGGTCTCAACGTCGTAGTAACCACGCAATCTAAAGTCTCCGTGCGAGGTCGGGACGTTGGCTTCTGCTTCAAACCTGATTCGGTTAGCAGGCGAAGTCTCCTTTGCCTGTCGCTTTGCCATGTGCTCTTTTAGATTCGCGATGGTAGTCATAGGAAGTTCAAACCGCTTAGCGGTCTCTAATAATTCCCCAAACCGCATCATTGTTCCATCGTCATTAACCATCTCTGCCATCAAGGCAACCGGCTGCAGGCCCGCAAGCTCCATCAAGTCAACCGCTGCTTCGGTGTGACCTGGGCGCTCGAGCACTCCACCAGGCTTGGCCCGAAGTGGAATTACGTGCCCTGGACGGATTAGCGATTCTGGCTTGGAGTTAGGGTCAGCTAGCACTCTTCCGGTCAGCGCACGCTCAGCTGCGCTGATACCAGTTGAAGTTCTAGAAGCCGCGTCAACCGAAACTGTGTAGGCGGTGTGGTGGGGGTCTTTGTTGTTCACCCACATCAAAGGTAGATCTAGCTGATTTGCTCGCTCGCGACTCATTGGAGCACAGATGTAACCAGAAGTGTGGCGAATCATCCAAGCAATCCACTCTTGAGAAGCGAACTCGGCAGCAATAATTGCGTCACCTTCGTTCTCGCGATCTTCGGCATCAGAGACTAGAACCGGTTTTCCAGCCCTTAACGCCTCGAGCACATCCTCTATTGGAGATAGTTGATTCATTTGTACTGCAACAACCTTTCGATGTGCTTGGCCAGGACGTCGGCCTCCACGTTTACCTTGTCGCCGGGCTTCTTGTAGCCCAAAGTTGTAACGGTCAAAGTTTCAGGGATAAGCGATACCGCAATGTGCTCTGCACCCACCTCGTTTACGGTGAGTGAAATCCCGTCGATGGTTATAGAGCCCTTGAGAACCACGTACTTCATCAAGTCGGCCGGGATTCGGATTTTGACCCAATCCCAGTTCTCACTCTTGTCTCGGGAAATAATCTCGCCAACCCCGTCGACGTGCCCCTGAACGATGTGCCCACCAAAGCGGGTGTCATGATTCATGGCGCGCTCAAGATTGATGACGTCACCGATTTTCACTTCGCTCAAACTGGATCGCTTTAGGGTCTCAAGCATCACATCGGCAGTGAAAGAATTCTCATCTATTTCGATAGCGGTGAGACAGGTTCCCGAGCAGCTGATCGAATCACCACGCTTTAGGTCTCCCAGCACCTTCTTGCATTCAATGGTCAGGCGAATGGCATCATCCTGCTGCTCAATGCCCTTTACTTTGCCAAGTTCTTCGATAATTCCGGTGAACATTAGGTCCTCCTAGCTCTAATAAAAATGTCTCTGCCCAAAGACTGGGTCTCCAATACCTCTAGAGACACCGCATCTCCAATGGATCCGACGCCAATATCTCCAAGCGATGTCCTTGAGCCACCCAGCAGCATCGGTGCTAGATAGATTTGAAACTCATCGACTAGTTCTTGCTTTACAAATTCGCTGGCAAGAGTCGGCCCACCTTCGACCATGAGGTGTTTGATGCCTCTGTCCCAAAGCACTGAAAGTGCCTCACTCAGATCGCTCGTCTTTATTTGAATACCTGGGTGGTCAGAACCCAAAACTTTGCTGTCTGCGGCAATTTCAGTTTTGCCAATTACAACGCGAAGCGGCTGATCTTCGTAGTAGCCACCCTCGGGCTTGCGGGCTAGCAACTCGGGGTTGTCCGTAACAACAGTCTTGGTTCCAACGGCGATTGCATCGAGCTGACTGCGTTGCAGATGAGCATGGGCTCTCGACTCTTCTCCAGATATCCACTTGCTCGAGCCGTCATTTGCAGCATTGCGACCATCGAGACTTGATGCCCACTTGAGGGTCACAAAGGGTCTTTGTTTGCGATTTGCAGTCAGCCAAACTCGACCTTGATACTCGGCCTCGAGCTCCAAAACACCAGACACAACATCTACCCCTGCCGCCTTCAAGGTCTCGGCACCCCGACTCGAGGCATCGCCCGGATCGGTAGATGCGTATACGACGCGTGAGATGCCGGCTTCGATCAATGCTTGTGCGCAAGGCCCAGTCTTGCCCGTGTGGTTGCATGGTTCCAGGGTCACTACCGCAGTTAGACCTGCAGGAATTGATTCGAATTTAGATTTGAGGTCTTTTAGGGCCATGACCTCTGCATGGTCAGTGCCACTGCCTTTGTGGAACCCTTCGGCGATTATGTTGAGGTCTTTATCTAGGATTACGGCGCCGACCTGAGGGTTTATACCTTTTGCCGGGCCGAGTAGCGCAAGCTCAAGTGCCCGACGCATCGCGGGTTCAAACACTTGCTGAGACATAACGCCCTTTCGGTCACACAGACCGCGGGCACGCGAGAAAAAGGGGTGCCAAAAGACACCCAGGTTCTTCTCCCATCCGGACTTTAACCGTCGGTATCGGAATTTCACCGATTCAACCGCCTGAGGTCATTTGGTTGGCTACCAAACTCCCAGTCGGGTCGCGGACTTTAACCGCCGGCTCAGATTTTCACTGACCCCGAAGAACTGTGTTACCTAGAACAATACTCGCTATCGCTGAGAAATTCCCGAACAGCTAGGGACGGACGAAGCCGATGCGGTCGTAGACGGTTGCAAGGGTTTGCTCCGCAAGCTCATTAGCTTTGGCAGCACCCTTTGCTAGCAGTCGATCTAGCTCAGCTGGATCTTCTAGAAGCTCTATTGCTCGAGCGCGAATTGGCTCAAGTGTCGAAACCACAGCCTCGGCCACCTCGCCTTTTAGGGTTCCGTAACCCTGGCCCTGCAGGCGAGCGGTGAAGGAGTCAATGGACTCACCTGTGATTGCACTGAAGATGCCGATCAGGTTTGAAACACCGGGCTTGGCTTCGCGATCGAATCGAATCTCGCCGTCGGTGTCGGTAACTGCACTCTTGATCTTTTTGGCGATCTGGGCTGGCTCATCCATTAGGTTCACCAGACCCTTAGGGTCGGCTGCAGACTTGGACATCTTTGCAGTTGGCTCTTGAAGGTCATAAATCTTTGCGGTCTCCTTGAGGATTTCAGCCTCTGGGATTACGAAGGTTTCACCAAATCGTGAGTTGAATCGCATCGCAAGGTCGCGGGTTAGTTCTAGGTGCTGACGCTGGTCCTCACCTACAGGCACCTTCTTAGGCTGGTAAAGCAAGATGTCTGCCGCCTGCAGGATTGGGTAGGTGAAAAGACCGACCGATGCACTCTCAGCTCCTTGCTTCTGTGTCTTGTCCTTGTACTGAGTCATGCGACTGGCCTCACCAAAACCAGTGATGCAATTCAGAACCCAAGCAAGTTGAGCATGGGCAGGAACGTGGGACTGGACAAACAGGGCCGACTTCTCAGGGTCAATGCCGGCCGCGATGTACTGGGCTGCGGTTCTGCGAGTGTTGGCGCGAAGTTCTTTAGGGTCCTGCGGAACCGTGATGGCGTGTAGGTCAACGATTACGTAGTAAGCATTGAAGTCATCCTGCATCTTTACCCACTGAGTAAGAGCGCCCAGGTAGTTACCGAGGTGCAGGCTGGAGGCACTTGGCTGCATTCCAGAGAGCAGATTTTGCTTCGTCATTTAGATTCCTACAGGTCGTAGTCCACACTCACCGGAGAGTGGTCTGTCCACCTAGTGTCGTAACTAGGTGCTCGATCAATTCGATAATTCTGCCCTAGAGCCGCAAGCTTTGGGGTTGCTAGCTGGTAATCGATTCTCCAACCGGCGTCAGTATCGAATGCTTGGCCTCGGAAAGACCACCAGGTGTAAGGACCAGGGGTCTGTGGGTGAGCGGCTCGACCCATGTCGACCCAACCCTGCTTTGCAAAGTTGTCGAAATAGGCTCGCTCTTCCGGCAGGAAGCCAGCGTTCTTGAGGTTACCCTTCCAGTTTTTAATGTCTAGCTCGGTGTGGCCAACATTCAAATCACCAACAATGACCGCGTATTCGCGGTTTTCAATCAGCCACTGCATGCGCTGCTGCATTGCCTCTAGAAACTTGTATTTTTCTACCTGTTTAGGGGTGTCAGCCTCACCAGAATGCACATAAACGCTCACTACAGTCAGCAAGCCCTGTGGGGTTTCGAAATCTGCTTCTAGCCAACGGCCAGCCGAGTCAAATTCATCGGGACCCAGTTCGATTCTGATCTCTTTAGCAGGCTGCCTAGAAAGAATTGCAACACCAGCTCGGCCCTTCGCGCTCGCCTCGTGGTCGTAGATGTTCCAGCCACCATCGATTGTTAGCGGTCCATCTGCGGCAAGGGCAAATAGCTCACCTTGGGGCGCTCGCACCTCTTGGAGGCAAAGGACGTCTGGTTTGGCTTCGTGAAGCCAATCGGCCATGCCCTTGCGGGCAGCAGCCCTAATGCCGTTGACGTTCACGGTGGTAACAGTAAGCACTAGAGAATCACCCAAATTTCCTCGCCACGAATCTCAACCGGGATTTTGCCAAGCGCGGTTTTCGCCGGTCCTGCAAGGACCATGCCAGAGTCATAGTCGAATCTTGC
>CAYOXP010000051.1:3439-5305 GCA_964407995.1 uncultured Aquiluna sp. | reverse complement strand
CTCGGTGACCCGCTCGACAAAAACACTGACATAGGTGCAATCAATTCGAAAGCTCAACTCAGCAAGATTGACGCCCTTGTAAAGCAAGGAATCAAAGAAGGTGCTGAGAGGTGGAGCCCGGCTTGCGCTATGCCTAAGAACGGATTCTGGTTTGCCCCTACATTGATGTTGGATGTCGCACCTACCAACACTGTTGCCAGGAAAGAGATTTTTGGCCCTGTGCTTTCAGTTATGACTTTTAGGACTCCTAGTGAGGCAGTGACCAAGGCAAACAACACCGAATACGGTCTGAGCGCGGGCATCTGGACTGAAAAGGGTTCTCGCATTCTCAAGCTTGCCGACCAACTAAACGCCGGCGTGGTCTGGGCTAACACTTTCAATCAATTCGACCCGACCAGCCCATTCGGCGGGTTCAAAGAATCTGGCTATGGCAGGGAGGGCGGCAAACAAGGACTTGCTGCTTACCTGAAGGGGGGTTACTAATGCGCTTAGACGTTCGTAAAACCTACAAGCTTTATATCGGTGGCAAATTCCCTAGAAGCGAATCGGGTTACACGTACAAGGTGAATGATCACAGGGGTGAATTCTTAGCCAACGTTGCTAAAGCTTCTAGAAAAGATGCTCGCGACGCAGTCGTCGCAGCTAGAGCTGCACAGGCAGGCTGGGCTGGTGCAACGGCCTACAATCGCGGTCAAATTCTTTATCGCATTGCAGAAATGCTCGAAGGTCGTCGCAGCCAATTTGTGGCGGAAATTAGAGCTTTGTCGGGTAAAACCGAGAAACAGGCCAATCAAGAGGTTGAAGCGGCCATTGATTCATGGGTGTGGCATGCGGGCTGGTCCGACAAGATTGATGCGGTTGCAGGAAACATGAATCCGGTGGCTGGGCCATTTTTCAACATCTCGACTCTTCAACCTTCTGGTGTGGTGGCAATAGTTGCCCCCCAAAATTCAGGTTTGGTCGGACTCGTGAATTCCATCGCCCCTGCCATCGTCTCAGGGAACACTGTTGTGGTAATTGCCAGCGAGAGTAACCCTCTACCTGCGGTGACGCTCGCCGAGGTGCTTGCAACTAGCGATCTGCCTGGTGGGGTAGTTAACCTGCTTACCGGCAAGGAATCCGATGTTACTGGCTGGCTGGCCAAGCATCAGGACGTGAATGCGGTGGACCTCGAAGGCTCCAAGTCGGCTGTTGAACACGAAATGGATGCAGCTCAGACTCTGAAGCGAGTTATCAGGCCCGGGTCCTTCCCAAGAGGTGGGAACAAGGGAACTCTTGCGCATATAACAGCTCTCATGGAAGTAAAAACGGTTTGGCACCCAAAGGGTTACTAGCAGCTCTTGTAAGGGTGTCATCGATTTCGACGGTCCTCGCATTGCTGGCGGTTGTCGGGGGTCCGACAGCAGCCCAGGCGGATTTGCCCATGGGGGTGCAAAACGTGACGCTCGGTGCCTATCAATCTGGATTCACCTCCCTCTCCTCAACTCAAAAAGCACAGATCGAGAGGGCCCTCGATGCGAATCCGGTGGCATCAAAATTCATTTGCACGGGGATTCGATATCAGTCAGACCCGGTATCCGTAAACATCCAGGTCCGAGCTCGAGCCAAGGCAGCCTGCGCCTACGCAAAACAACTTCGCCCAGCACTTTCAACTTTTTATCAAAACAAGCCCACTGCGGCCAGGAGCTATGCCGGCAAAGTTTTGCTCACGATAAAGACCCCGGCATTCCCCGAAACTGCTCCAAGTCTTGACAATCTAGACATCAATTGGGTCGCTAGATCTGCAATCTCAGAGGTGATCAGGTATTCGGAATTGCAGCCTGAAATCAGTCCTGCACGCACGGTTGTCAAGGGCCCATCTGCGCC
>CAYOXP010000051.1:1696-3339 GCA_964407995.1 uncultured Aquiluna sp. | reverse complement strand
AGACAAAAACGGCAACCCCATTTACTACAGCTGCGTCAATACAAAAATGATCAAGTCAGTTGCGACAGACCACCTCGCAATACACGAATATTTCCACCTAGTTCAAAACAGTCTCTACAAAACCACGGATGGTTATATGCCTCTTTGGGTCAACGAAGGTGCGCCAACTTTCTTTGGTTTTGCTCTTGGTTATGGCTTGAAGGATCGCTCGGGATCTAATGGGGAAAAGTTTTATGGATTTGCTCCCGCGTTTGACCCCAACAATTCCGGGGTTGTCGATCCATCAAGAATCAACACTTTCCTAAAGACCGCTACCGCAAAGCAGGTCGTGGACTTGTATCTCGCGATGGAGCTAGACCCAATAAACCGTGATGCCTATAACCACTACGGTATGGGTGCAATAGCCGTTCAAGCATTAATCGCTTCGTTTGGAGTCGATACATACTTCGATTTCTTGAAAATCACTTCTTCCATGAAATGGCAAGACGCCTTCAAACAGACTTATGGCCTAACAACCGTTGAGTTCTACGAAAAGCTCGTTCCTTACATCCACGCACTGGGCAAAAAGTACTACTAAGGCCTGCCGCCCATTTTGGTTACCGCTTTTGCAGCGAATCGGTTTGCCTCTACTGCGGCCTGTACTGGATCAGAAAGCCTTAGAAGTTCGAACAGAAATTTGGCGGCAAATGCATCGCCGGCTCCTGTTGCGTCAACTGTGTCTGCATCAAAAGCCTCAACCCTCTGATTTTGCTCACCCCACGCCAATTGCACTCCTGAGTTACCTAGCGTTAGGGCAACGAGTGAGAAACGGCGAGCAAGTTGACCAGCAATAACATCCGGGCGATCCTCTGCGGTCAGTACTCGACCTTCCTCTAGTGAAGGGACTAAAACGTCTACGCCTTCCACAGCATTCAGAAACTCGTGCACGGAATGATCGGCGATGTAGCCAGCACTACCGGGATCGCAAATCACAATGCCCTTGGCTCTAGCTTTGGAAATCAACTGCTGCACCGATTCAACTTTTTGGTCGAACACCGAATAGCCAGAGATGTAGAGCGCCTCACCAAATAGTTCATCAGGAATTGCGTTGAGGTTGAGTGCAACATTCGCACCCCGATCGGTCAGGAAACTCCTTGACTGGCCATCAATAAGAATGACTATTCGACCCGTTTGCAAATTCTCATCTGTCTGCAAATAAGGCTTCACGCCATAGCTTTTTAAGATCTGCTCCTGACGAGCTAAGTCACTCTTTCCAACCCGTCCAACAAAGTTGACTTCTAGGCCGAGGCTCGCGAGCCAGCAGGCAAAGTTTGCACCCGACCCACCAGGTGAAGCTGCGATTGATGCTGGTGTATCGGTATCAATTCTTATCTCGCCTTTAGGGCTAACCAGGATGTCATCTATGACGTCACCGATAACCAGAACCTTTGGCATTAGTCGAGATTTGCGTAGGCGAGAGCGATGTCGGCTGCAACCGAAACATTGTTTCGAGCTAAATCAAGATTTACCTCCAGCGACTTACCGCCTGATGCTTGAACGATGTACTGAAGCAAGAATGGGGTGACTTCCTTGCCCCTAACTCCTTCTTGATCTGCCGCGGCAAATGCGGTTGCCAAAACGCGATCGTGGTCTGCCTTGTTCCA
>CAYOXP010000051.1:0-1596 GCA_964407995.1 uncultured Aquiluna sp. | reverse complement strand
TCGGCCGATTCATCGAAAGTTTCAATCGCACCGCGGTGGACACCGCCTAGACCACCGGTGGCAAATACACGAATTCCCGCCAGGGCAGCAAGGTGCGCTGTCGCAGCAACTGTTGTTGCGCCAGAAAGACCCTTTGCTGCCAGAATCGGCAGATCTCTAACCGAGGCCTTTGCAATTTCTTGATTCGCAATTACATCAAGTGCTGCCTCATCCAATCCGATGTTGGCAACACCATCAATCATCGCGATGGTTGCCGGCACCACGCCCTTGGAGCGCAAAATCTCCTCGAACTCCTTGGCCGCCGCAAGGTTTCTTGGCCGAGGCAGGCCATGGGAGATGATTGTCGATTCAAGAGCCACGACGGCCATACCGTCGTTCAGGGCCTTTTGAACTTTAGGTTGGATTTTGATCAAATCTTTTTGCACACCTCAAGGCTAGCTCTCTGTGGATAACTGAAATCTCGAAACCTGCAATTTCCAAAACCTAACTGCAGTCGAGTTGATTGAAAGGTGGTGCTTCTTAATCGAAACGTTGGTCGCAGAGATCAACCGCTCTAGATCCTATCCCTCAGTTCTCTAGCCGATTCCTAACTAACACCTGGAAACTATTGGCGGACAAAGTCACCGTTTGATTCGAGGCTAACTCAACAGTCTCACCTGTGAACCAATCGGTGTACTCACCGCTCAAATCGCCAATCTCTAGCTGCTGAGATTGCTCGCTGTCAGCCAGATTCATCATCACAATCACATCGTTTGCCTTGAATGATTTTGTTGCACCAGTGGATCTAGAGAAGGCAATCACATCGGTGTTGTCGAAGTGCAATGGCTTCAAGTTGCCTCCAGCACCGGCAGTCCAAAGCCCCGGGTTGTTGGTCTTTAGTGAAACGAGTTTGGTGTAGAACTGCTCCCACTCGCTCTCACCCCACTCATCTTTAGATGGCCAAACAATTGGATCTTTCTCGAAGAATTCAAGTTTGCGGTCAAGACCAATTTCCTGACCCGAGTAGATCAGTGGCATGCCCGGCACTGTGAATGAAAGTACGGCCAAGTTCTTTACATTTTCACCAAGACGTTCGAACTCAGTTCCATTCCAGGAGTTCTCGTCGTGATTGGTAATGAAGACCATTTGATACAGGCCGTCTTTGTATTGCGAAGCGGTAGATTTCAAGTTTCTTCTGAAGTCACCGGCATCCGCATTGTTCTTACCCAGTCGGTTAAAAAGGTCTTTCAAAGGCCAGGCATAGTTGGTGTCAAAAGCCTTGCGCAATAGAGCTAGGTCTCCCCCATCTTCGGCAATCATGAAAACATCTTTTAGTTCGTGAAGTGCTGCGCTTGCCTGATTCCAAAAATCAACTGGAACAGAGTGAGCAACATCCATACGGAACCCATCAATGTCGTACTCACTAACCCAATACTTCATGGCATCGATCATCGCCAGGCGCATTTCTTGATTTTTGTAGTTCAGATCTGCAACGTCAGACCAGTCGGTTCCCGGCGGCATAACGATATTGCCTTTTGAGTCTTGGGTGTACCAATCAGGGTGCTCTTCAATCCATGGATTGTCCCAACCGGTGTGATTGGCGACCCAGTCAATAAT
>CAYOXP010000050.1:3387-5463 GCA_964407995.1 uncultured Aquiluna sp. | reverse complement strand
ACTTTGCCGGTTGGCATGCTTCCTACTTTCACTAACCGGCGATAAGTGTAGCCGAAAGGTTAGAGTTATCTGATGGCTGAAAAACCGAACCGCTCGCAAATCGAAATAACACTCGCCTATATGGCTATTGGAGTGATTGCCGCTTCAATCATTTCGATGGCACTTACCCTGATCCTCTCACTCTTAGGCGTCACTGCCCTACCAGCGCTTTTGGCTCAGTTGCCTTTGGTCGGTTTTCCAATTGGATTTTTACTAATAATTGGAATGTTGATCGCTTCGATCGTGCGCAGGGGCAAAGAAAACCGGCAGTAGTTGTCTGAGCTAATAAACCTTGCTGCCAGGCTGCGCCACTTAGATGTTGGCCAGCTATCCACCCTGCTTGGTTCAGTTAGCTCCACTAATTCACTCCAAGATCTGTTTGATTTAGCCAGGGCTCTGATGGGTCGGCGCGAACTAGAGAAGCGCATTCGCACATTACCCGCTGAAGAACTTGCGAACCTGAGCGCTGGGAAAAGCACGCCTTTGCTGGTTCGCGAATTATTGGCTTCGGAAGAATGTGCTTATCAACCTGCCATGGAGCTCGCGCAGGAGCTTGAAGCGATCAATCCGAAAAAAACCAAGATAGATGCTTCGTCACATTCGCTCACCAACTACGAAACCCAACTAGCGCTGACCGAGCTGCTCTTTGCATGTGAGCGACACTGGTTGCAGGAGATGAAATCAGGCCTGAGGGCTTCAGATGCCAAATTGCTTGGTCAGGTGCTGAAAATCGAAACGCCCAGGCTGCAGCTCATCTTCCAACTAGCTCTTCATGCAGGTTTGGTCGTAAGTTCAGGCGAGAGATATGTCGCAAGCCAAAAAGGCATTCAGTGGTTGGAACTTGATCCGGCCGGCCGTTGGCTCGAAATTGCTAGAACCATTTGGGATCTGCCTGAAGTTCAGTTGAATCCAAGCTCACTGGTAGATCAACTTCAGCGGAACTATCCACTACTTGATTACTCAAGTTTGTTTATTATTCGATTTGGTCATCTTTTGGGCTTACTGGGCAACTTTGAAGTAACTCCGTTGTTGATTGCCGCACATTCAGACCTCGCAAACGCTGCTCAGTTGGTGGCGGATGAATATCCAGAACCAGCCAAGAGGCTGATAGTTCAAGGTGATTTGAGCATCATTGCACCCGGCCCGCTGTCCCCGAGCACGCACAAACAGCTCGATGTAATTGCCCAATCAGAAGACTTAGGGTTGGCATGTCGATTCCGCATCTCGCTGAACACCGTTTTGCATGCCATGGAAACCGGCTTGAACACAGGGGAAATCGTTGGACTACTTGAAGATATGAGCGGCGCTGCACTCCCGCAGCCGGTTAGCTACCTGCTGTCTCAGGCAGAAAAGAAGTTTGGCGAACTAACTGTGCTGGCAACCGAACAGGGCAGCCTGGTCCGATCTTCTGACGGCATCGTCTTGATGCAGATCAGAAATGAAGCAGCTTTGGCAGGTCTAATGCTTAGAGAGTCGCATGAAGGCCTAGTATCTCGCCTTGGGCCAGAGCTGATCTACTTCAACCTCAGAGATCATGGCTATCCCGCGATCATGGTGGATGAGCAAGGTAGGGCCATCTCGCCAAGGGCGCACTCAGGCATCGAACTCACTGAAGTTGCTGATCAAAATCTCGAAATTGCCAAACAACTAATTAGCAATGAGAAAAAGGCGCCGGATGTCAATGACCACCTGAGGCAGCTTCAGTTTGCACTCAAGAACAAACTCAGGGTTGGCCTAAGGGTTGAAATGCCAGAAGGAGTAATGGAGTTTGAAATGACTCCACTTGGCATCGCGGGCGGCAGGTTCCGCGGTCGAGACGTTGTGAAAGAGGCAGAGCGCACTCTGCCACTCTCTCGCATTCAAGCAGTCTGGTTGAGTTAGTCTTAAAGGATGTCTCTGGGGCCTCTTATCGTTCAATCTGACCGCACGGTCCTGTTGGAAACCGATCACGCAGATGCCAGTAACGCTAGGCACGAGCTTGCGATATTTGCTGAGCTGGAAAGAGCACCTGAGCACATTCACACCTACCGAATCACG
>CAYOXP010000050.1:0-3287 GCA_964407995.1 uncultured Aquiluna sp. | reverse complement strand
GGCTTCACTCCAGGAACGCCATTTGAGATAAATCTCAACCAAACGGGTTGGAACCTTCGCGACTACCAAAAAGATGCCGTCGAGAAATTCGAGCAAGGTGGCTCAGGGGTTGTAGTTCTGCCGTGTGGTGCTGGCAAGACTTTGGTTGGCGCCGCGGCCATGGCAGAGGCAAAGACCAACACTTTGATTCTGGTGACAAATACTGTCTCTGCTCGCCAATGGCGAGATGAACTGATTGCCAGAACCGACATCAAGGCTGAGGATATTGCCGAGTACTCGGGAAGCGTGAAAGAGCTCGCACCGGTGACCATCGCGACTTATCAAATTCTGACCACAAAGCGAAAAGGTGAATTTGCCCACCTAGCGCTATTGAATGCACGTGACTGGGGCCTGATTGTCTACGACGAAGTTCACCTGCTACCAGCACCTATTTTCAAGATGACCGCAGATTTGCAGGCTCGAAGAAGGCTGGGGTTGACTGCGACCTTGGTCCGCGAAGATGGTCGAGAGTCCGACGTGTTTTCATTGATCGGGCCAAAGCGCTTCGACGCCCCCTGGAAGGACATCGAGGCCCAGGGCTACATCGCTCCCGCGGCTTGCTTCGAGGTTCGAGTGCAGCTCCCCGAAGAAGTGCGCATGGACTACGCGATTGCCGACCAGGATCAAAGATTCAAAATTGCGGCAACAGCCAACGCCAAATTGCCCATCATCAAGCAGCTTTTAAAAAAGCACGCTGGCGAACCGACTTTGATCATTGGCCAGTACCTAGACCAGATTGATGAAGTCTCTACTTCTTTAGAAATTCCAAAGCTGACTGGTGAAACAGATGTTTCAGAGCGCGAACGACTATTTGCAGCATTTAGACGCGGGGAGCTAAATGCACTCGTGGTCTCTAAGGTTGCAAACTTCTCGGTTGACCTACCAGAGGCATCTGTCGCAATTCAGATTTCTGGAGCATTCGGCTCCAGGCAAGAAGAGGCGCAGCGCCTTGGTCGCCTCCTAAGGCCGAAGGCGGATGGTCGAAGCGCCGTCTTCTACACTTTGGTTTCCCAAGACACTGCCGAGCAGGACTTCGCCCAGAACCGTCAGCGCTTTTTGGCCGAGCAGGGCTACTCTTACGAAATCATCGACTCCGACGAGCTTTAGACACGTCAGGAAGTTCTCAGGAATCTTCCAGCTAACAGTTACACACTGGAGTCATGGAAAGCCTAAAAGTACTAGTTGTAGACGACGAACCAAACATTCGTGATTTGCTTTCAGCAAGCCTTCGCTTTGCCGGGCACCAGGTGCTCTCCTCCCCCAATGGGAACGACGCTATTACCAAGATTGTCGAGACTCAGCCAGACATCGTGCTGCTGGATGTGATGCTCCCGGACATCTCAGGCTTCGGTGTCACAAAAAAGATTCGCTCAATGGGGATTGAAACCCCAATACTTTTTCTAACCGCTCGTGACGAAACTGAAGACAAGGTGACTGGCCTAACCGTTGGCGGTGATGACTACGTAACCAAGCCATTTAGCCTGGATGAGATCATGGCTCGCATCAATGCAATCATGCGCAGAACTGGCAAGGACGGTGAATCTGGTTCGGTTATCCGAGTCGGCGAGCTTGAGATGAACGAGGATGCTCACGAAGTTAGCGTGAATGGTGAGCAAGTTGAGCTTTCGCCAACCGAGTATCAACTTCTTCGCTACTTGGCAACCAACCCAAATCGTGTGCTTACAAAAGCGCAGATTTTGGATCACGTTTGGGAGTACGACTTCAATGGCGAGATGGGCATTGTGGAGTCTTATGTTTCTTATCTCCGCAAGAAGCTAGATCACCTCAGCACCGAGCCGCTCATCGTCACCAAGCGTGGCGTCGGCTACATGCTCAAAGGACCTAAGGCCTAAGTAATTGCAGAACAAGTTTCAGCTAGCTTGGGAGCGCATTTCACTGCGTGCCAAGCTGACCACTCTTTCGATGGGCCTAATTGGGCTGTTGCTAAGTGTGTCAAGCGCTGGAACCGTAGCACTTCTCAGCACATACTTGCAGCGCAATACTGACACTCTGCTGACATCAACCGCAGCAACTTTGGCTTCAGAAAACCCGCTGATGTTAGAGCGCAGAGTTGCCAATGGTGAACTCACCCTCCCTTCGCTGCCAAGCGATTACTACATTGCGATTCTGAATGCGGATGGGAAACAGTTTTTGGGACTGGTTTCATCTGCCGGCAACGATCGCACGCTGCCAAATTTCTCAAATTTCACTCTCGAGGTCGTGACTCAAACTCAAGGCGTTCCATTTGATGTTGAGGTCGACAACGAGAAGGGTCCACACAGTGATTGGCGCCTTGTTGCACTTCCCCTGAACCGCGCAATGGGGTCGGTTGTGGTTGCACTGCCAACAAGCACGAACCGACAGATCATTTCCGAATACGCCAACATTGGAGGCCGCTTTGGAATCTTCTTGTTGGTGCTTTCTGGCCTTACCACCTGGCTCACGATTACCTCGGCGCTTCGCCCGCTTCGCGAGGTTGAGCGCACCGCCAAATCAGTTCGTTCCGGTGAATTCTCGTCGCGATTGGTTGAACGTCATGGCAAAACCGAGATTGGCAGATTGAATAGGGCTTTGAACAGCATGCTTGATTCGATTGAATCGGCCGTTCGCGGTAAAGACAAAACCCTCGATCAAATGCGCCGGTTCGTATCAGATGCCAGCCATGAGCTTCGCACACCACTAGTTACCGTTCGCGGCTATGCAGAGCTGTATCGGATGGGTGCCATCAAAAAGCCAGCCGATGTCAAAGAAGCGATGGAGCGTATCGAATCTGAGGCCATTCGTATGTCAGGTCTAGTTGAGAGTCTTCTCACACTGACCAGAATGGATGAGCTAGGGCAGCTGAACCTAGAGCAACATGACCTCGCAGAGTTGGCCGAAGAGGTCGCAAAAGATGCCCGAGTTGCCAATCCAAAAGTTTCTTTTGAGGTCACTTCGAGCGCAGAGCTACCCAAAGTGGAAATTGATGCAAACCGCATCAAACAGGTTTTGACGAACTTGGTAGCGAATGCATCTCGCTTCGCTCCAGAATCATCGAGCGTAGAAATTGACCTGCAGCTGATTGATAACAAGTTTGTGATTTCGGTTGTCGACCACGGAGAAGGCATTCCTGAGCTACTGCGCGAGAAGGTGTTTGACCGCTTCTACCGAGCCGATAATTCTCGCAATCGAGAAACCGGTGGCTCTGGGCTGGGTCTTGCAATCGCCAGGTCCATCGTTACCGCACACGGTGGCCACATCTGGGTTGA
>CAYOXP010000049.1:0-5616 GCA_964407995.1 uncultured Aquiluna sp. | reverse complement strand
GATAGCAAGAAGAGCTCGTAGTCCATTGACAACCCAAATGCCACTACTGCAAT
The DNA here is from genome assembly GCA_964407995.1 of uncultured Aquiluna sp. Taxonomy (GTDB): domain Bacteria; phylum Actinomycetota; class Actinomycetes; order Actinomycetales; family Microbacteriaceae; genus Aquiluna. The sequence continues at coordinate 5,563 of CAYOXP010000049.1, read as the reverse complement.
CATCACAACAGATGATGTATCAATGGTGCCAGTGACTGAGTACTCACCCAGCACTTCTTGTAGGTAGCCGTTTTGGAATATCCAGGCGACTAAACCAAAGGTCGCACCAAGCGATAGAACGTTCAGCAAAATCGCCTTTATCGGCAGCAGCACACTGCCGGTAAACAAGAACAGCAGAATCAGAGTAGAGACGATGATCCAGCCCGCGGCTAAAGGCAGTGCCTTCTCAATACCCTGCTGGCTGTCTGTGTAATACGCAGCTGAGCCACCCACTAGGACTTGATCCAGTGAGCCGATGTTTAGATCGCGGATTGCAACAGTTTGGGCATAGCCATCCGGAGATCTTGGCTCAATATCGCTGATCGCGATGATTTTGGTCCAACCATTTTCACTGTCGCGCTCAACCACATTGGCCCGAACTACATCATCGAGTGAAGCCAGTTCTTCGACGTAAGCGTCAACGGCTGAGTCAGACCCTTGAACCACAATCTCAATAGGTGAGGTCTCCCGACCCTCAAAACGATCTCTAAGCAGCTCAGAGGCGACGTGGGCCGGGGAGTCTTTAGGAAGAATTCGATCATCAACTTGGCCAAACTGCACCTGAGATGCCAGCGAAAACAGCGAGGCTAGGAACAGGAGCGAAACAAATAACACTGGCCAAGGCCTGCGCATGGTGAATCTAGCTAGTTTCTCCCAGCCGCCTTTTTCCTTTGGTGCAAGGTCTCCGCGACCAATCTTTAGGCTGTTCACTTTGTCACCAAGCAGATTGAGCATGGCAGGAACAGCGAGCGCCGCACCAACGATCGAGATCATCACCACGGTGAAGCCAGCCAGTGCGAAAGACTGTAGGAAATACTGCGGGAAAAATGCCATAGAGAGCATCACAACAGCTACCGTCAAGCCCGAGAAAAGCACCGTTTTACCAGCTGATGCGACTGTATCTTCAACGCTCTGCGCTACCGAGTTACCCGCTGCCCTCTCCTCACGGAAGCGGTTCACAACCAGCAGGCTGTAATCGATGCCAAGGCCCAGCCCCAGGCCGGTAATCAGGTTCAACGCAAAGATTGAGACATCTGTGAACTGGCTTGCTGCCCAGATCACAAAGAAGGATCCAACGATTGCAAGACCACCGACCATAAGAGGCAGCGAGGCAGCGGTGACAGAGCCGAACACCAAAACTAGGAGTAGTAGCACGATTGGCACGGCAATTGTCTCGGCTCTAACCAGGTCGCCTTCGATGGTGTGATTGATTGCCTTGGTGATTGCCTGAAAACCAGCGAAGTAAACCTGTGAGCCTTGGTAGTCACCGGTGTACTCATCAACAATCGTGTCAACGATCGTCGCTTGAGCTGCATCATTGTCGAGGTCAATTAGGACATAGATCAGCTTGCCGTCTTCTGAAACCAGGGTCGGGGCCATTCCGAGGTCGTAATAGGTAAGTACTTCCTTTACGCCATCGATAGCCTCGATCTCAGCCTTGAAGTCTTCGACCAGCTGATAATTCACGAAGGAGCCGTCAGCTGCCTGCTCATCGGCACGTGAGGGAAGATCAACCAGACCAATGACCTCAGCTGGATCTTGACCGAACTCGGTTTCAAGAATTTCGGTAACTAGCGCGGAATCGGCATTTGGATTGTCATAGCCGCCGCCCTTGAGGTTGCCAAAGGACTGGAAGCCCCAAAAACTTGATAGCAGTATCAGGCCAACAAACCCAAAGAGAAACAGTTTGGAATGGCGTACTACTGCCTTACCGAGACGATGCATTGATTACTTTCGATTGAACCAACATATAGATTTCCATATCACGTGTAATGATTCCTAAATGGTGAAAAAACATTTGGTCCGCTCTTATGCGTACTTCACACTCGCTGGCCTTGGCTTGGTAACTGCTTGGGTGCTTAATGGCATCACAGTGATGCAGAACCAGGATTACCTGAAAGCATGGTTTGGGTCTGCGGTTGACTGGGTGCTCTCTACGGATCTTTTGATTGTTGCCGTGGCTGTGGCGATCTTTATGATCTACGAGGCTAGGCGCCTCAAGATGAAGAATGTCTGGCTCTACATTGCCCTAAGCGGCATCACCGCGATGGCTTTTACCTTCCCGCTATTTCTTGCCATGCGAGAGCGCAAGATACTCTCCCACCATCTGGGTGGCGGCAAGCTAGATACTTACGAGTTCGACAAACACCGAGTAGATGTTTGGGTGCCCAAAGACCTAAATCCGAATACCCCGGTATTGGTGATGCACGATGGCAGAAACCTATTCGACCTAGCTAATACATTTGCTGGCGCAACCTGGGGAGTCATTCCAGCAATTCGAGACGAGCTTCGAGCTGCCCAGCCACTGGTGATTGGGGTTTGGGGTCTTAGCGATGAGACCAGGCTGCGAGAACTGTCTCCGGAGAAGATTGTGAGAGAAGATGTCGAGCACTTTTGGCAACACGTGCCCGAGGATTATCGAACTACAGGCATCGAACCTTTTGGAGATAGCTACATCTCGCTGATTTCAGATGCGATCTTGCCTTTTATGTTGGAGAAATACGGGATCAGGCACAGCCTCGATCGCACAGCCGTAATGGGCTCCAGCATGGGAGGGTTGATTTCGCTCTACGCAATGGGAGAGCGCCCTGAGCTATTCGGCACCGCAATCTGCTTCTCCACCCACTGGCCATTTGGTGGCGACCGCATGGTCGAGGGGTTAGTAAATAGATTGCCTGATCCAGCAACCCACCGGGTTTGGACTGATACAGGAACCAAAGAGCTTGACGCCAACTATGCACCGTTTCATGCGAAGGCACATGAACTTCTGAAGCGGAAAGGTTTTACTGAACCTGAAGGCCTAGTTGTTGCTACCTACCCATACACCGGTCACCACGAGAGTTACTGGTCTAGAAGGGTGGTAGATGCTCTGTCTTGGTGGCTAAGGGCACCTGGGCTAGATCAGCTGTAGGGACGGCCGAAGACATAAACCGCACGACGTCTTTATCAACCATCACATCAGCCAGGTTGATAGGTCTGGTTAGATAAAGACCATCTAACGAACGCACTCTGGAGAGAGCCACATAGGTTTGACCTGGTGAGAATGCCCCGCGACCCATGTCGATCTGCACTTCGTCGTAGGTTTGACCCTGTGACTTGTGGATGGTTACAGCCCAGGCCAATCTGAGCGGGATCTGCTTGAATTCGGCAAGAGTGATTGGAACAAGCACCTCTTTGACTTTGCCCGTTGCCTCATCAAAGTCCTCTTCAACCTCGTAGCGAACCTTCTCCCAGGTTGCCGGGCCAACCTCGAACTCTTCGCCGTCAACATCAACTATCACTAGACCGGACTTCGGCAGGTCGATTACGTGACCGATGGTGCCGTTGACCCAACGCCTAACCGAACCTCCAGTTGGAGACTTCACCATCGATGAGTCATCGTTTTTTATGAACATCACCTGTGCGCCAATTTTGAGCTCGAGATGGGTTTCGGCGGGGAGGGTTCTACCAAATATCTTCTCTGCATCTTCGGAGAAGGTGGCTTTGAACACCTTGGGCTCGTTGGTAATCAGACCCATGCGCCAACTGTTCACCTGATTCACGGTTTGGTTAATCGTCGCGAGCTTGATGACATCGTCGTGATCTGGGGCTCGATTGCCGGCCTGGTTGATCTGCTGCAGCATGTCTTGGGTGACAGAGCCATCTCTAATGGCATTCAGAATCTCTTTGAAGCTCTGATCTGACTGCCTGAAGATTTCAGATAACTCAAAGCGCTCTAGCTCGGCCTCGCGCCAAACATGGGCATCAAAGAACCAACCTGAGAGATAGTTTTCTGCCATGTATGCGCGCTCAGATGGATCTTGCGGCGGCACCGGTGCGAGTTGATACGGGTCACCAAACATCACAAGCTGAGCGCCACCAAAGGGCAAGTTTCTGCGGCCACGAGCAATTCTCAAAGCACGATCAATGGCATCCATCAGGTCAGCTGAAACCATGGAAACCTCATCAATGACGAGCATGTCTAAGGCCTTCAGCACATCTCTGGTTCTACGTGAGAGGTGCTTGGCGATGTCAACCTCGCCCAATACCCCAAATGGAAAGGTGAAGAGCGAGTGGATGGTTACGCCACCAACGTTCAACGCTGCAACACCGGTTGGTGCACAAACCGCGAAGCTCTTTTCGGTGTTGGCGGTTAGGTGCGACAGCAGTGTCGACTTACCAGTTCCAGCGCGACCGGTTACAAATACGTGAGAGTCGGTCTGCTCGATGTAATCAAATAGCGAACGTTGCTCTGTGGATAGCTCAATAATCAATTGCGACGCTCCTGCCTCTTGTTTAGCTCGGCGAGCATCTGGTTGTAGTCCTCGATATCTTGGTTACCACTGCGATCAGACTGGCGATCCATGCGCTTACGTTCACGGTCATCATTACGTGACCATTGGTAAACAACCATCAACGTAATAACTAGTGTTGGAATCTCGCCCACGCCCCAGGCAAAGGCTCCTCCAACGGCTTGATCGGTGAGTGGGTCATCGCCCCAAGTTCTGCCCATTGAGCCAAACCAGTCGGCTAACAGCAAGCTCTTTTCGTTCATCAGGCCCAGGCCAAAGAAGGCATGGAACGCCATCGTGCCAATGAGGAGCATTAGCTTGACGGGGAAAACCGGTTTGTGTGGCTGAGGATCTATGCCAATCAAGGACTGGACAAACAAATAACCGGTGATCAAAAAGTGCACAATCATCCACTGGTGACCAAGATGTTCTTCTGTTGCCCACCTAAACAGCGGGGTGTAATAAAACATCACTAATGAAAGGGCGAAGTTGAGCCCCGCGAATAGTGGGTGAGATATGAACCAGGCGTATGGGGTGTGAACCGCCCACAAAACCCACTCACGCAAACCCTTCGAACCATCGGTACGTGGAGCCTGAGCGCGTGAAAGCAGAGTGACCGGAGCTCCCGGCACCAGCAGGACCGGAACCATCATGCTCAACACCATGTGACCAACCATGTGAACAGAGAACAGATACTCCTGGTAGGCGTTTGGTGCACCGCTTGTGACGTAGATCAGAACCAGCATGCCAAGAACCCATGAGACTGTTCTGCCAATTGGCCACTTATCGCCGCGTTTGGCTAAAACTCGAACGCCGTATAGATAAACCAAGATTCCCAGCACTGCAACCGTCAACCACAAAATATCGATATCCCAAACCGTAATCCAGGCAAGCTCTGTCAGCTCCGGAGGGAGCTTGTCGCCAGAGAGGATCTGAGCTGGGGTAAGGGCTTCAAATTCAGCTGGGTTTTGAGGAGGTGCGGTTCTCGCGAGTGCGGTAGCAAGCCCCATCGCCACACCCATGATCACAAGCTCAACCCAAGCAATCGAGATAAAGCGAGCTTTGCCACTGCCGAGTTGACCGATCAATTTGAATCGATGCCAAGCACCAAAAACGCCCAGTGCCACAAGCGCCAAGGCTTTCGCGATCAAAAGCAACCCATAGCCCGACACCAAGTCCTGCGGTGAATAGAGCCTGATGTAACCGGCGGTGATGCCAGAGACTGCTACCAAAACAAAGGCGAAAAGGGCAAG
>CAYOXP010000048.1:0-5801 GCA_964407995.1 uncultured Aquiluna sp. | reverse complement strand
AATCGCTACGCGGGACTCATGGGTCAAGGTGAAGTTATCGAACTTTCCAAGCAAGCGGCGGCAAGAACAGGTGAGCTTCTTTGGCACATGCCTTTACCTCAGGAGCTACGAGAACTTCTAAATAGTGAACTTGCCGACATGGCTAACGTAAAAATAGGAAACCGCGCAGGCGGAATGCTGATCGGTGGACACTTCCTCAAGGAGTTTGTTTCGGAAACCGATTCCTGGGCGCACTTTGATGTTGCAACAAGCGCCAATAACGATGGCGCTGCCTACGGAGTCACTCCCCAGGGTGGCACAGGCGTAATGATTCGCACTCTTATTGACATAGCAGCGAATTTGCAATAGCCCTAGGTATTAGACTTGATACGTTTTTGCGACAATTTGGAGCATGTAGATGGCCGATCACAATTTCGATTTAGTAATCCTTGGTAGCGGAAGTGGTGGCTACGCGGCCGCTCTTCGCGGTGCACAGCTAGGACTCAGCGTTGCACTCATCGAGCGCGACAAGCTTGGAGGTACCTGTCTTCACCGCGGTTGCATCCCAACCAAGGCACTGCTTCACTCGGCTGAAGTGGCAGACGTTACCAAGGAAGCTGCTGCCTTCGGTGTGAACGCCGCATTCCAATCAATTGACATGACACAGGTCAACAAATATCGCGACTCAATCATCGAGAAGCTTTACAAGGGTCTAACCGGTCTCGTTGGCTCAAAGAGCATCAACTTTGTTCAGGGCGAAGGTCGACTAACTGGCCCCAAGACGGTCACCGTTGGCGCTGACACCTACACAGGCAAGAACGTGATTCTCGCAACCGGCTCTGTCACCAAGACCCTTGGTATTGAGATTGGCGGCCGCGTTATCACCAGTGACCAGGCATTGCAGATGGACTTCGTGCCAAACAAGGTGGCAATCCTTGGTGGTGGCGTAATTGGTGTTGAATTTGCCTCAATCTGGCGCTCCTTTGGTGCCGAGGTTGTGATCATCGAAGGCTTTGACCGACTGGTTCCGAACGAAGATCCAGCGATCAGCAAGATTTTGGAGCGCGCTTATCGCAAGCGTGGAATTGATTTCAAGGTTGGCAACAAGTTCAAGACCGTTACTCAGTCGGCTAACGAAGTTTTGGTTGAACTTGAGAATGGCGACCAGATCACAGCAGACCTCTTGCTTGTAGCAGTTGGTCGCGGGCCTAACGCAACCGGCTTCGGATTCGAAGAGCAAGGTGTTGCGATGGATCGCGGATTTGTTCTCACCAACGACCGCCTGCAGACGAATTTGCCTGGCGTGTACGCAGTCGGCGACATCGTTCCTGGACTCCAGTTGGCTCATCGCGGCTTCATGCAGGGAATCTTCGTTGCAGAAGAGATTGCTGGTCTTAAGCCAATGAAGGTAGACGAGATGGGCATCCCTCGCGTGACCTATTGCGAGCCAGAGATTGCATCTGTTGGATTGACCGAGGCTCAGGCTCGAGAGAAGTTTGGTACCGACAACGTATCTACATACGAGTACAACCTTGCCGGTAACGGCAAGAGCAACATCTTGGGCACCGCAGGCATTGTGAAGCTGGTTAGGCAGAACAATGGTCCTGTTGTGGGTTTCCACATGATCGGTTCCCGCGCAGGTGAGCAGATCGGTGAGGCGCAGCTAATTGTGAACTGGGAAGCACACCCAGAGGATGTCGCTCCGCTAATTCACGCACACCCAACCATGAACGAAGCCATCGGCGAAGCACACCTTGCAATCGCCGGCAAGCCACTACACGCCCACGCATAAGAAGGTATAGGAACCGCAAATGAGTGAAGTTGTTCTTCCAGCTCTTGGAGAGTCAGTAACCGAGGGAACCATTACCCGATGGCTAAAGAAGGTAGGCGACACAGTTGCCGTCGACGAGCCGCTAGTTGAAGTATCTACCGACAAGGTCGACACCGAGATTCCTTCACCTGTTGCAGGTGTGGTTCAGGAGATCCGTGTCCAGGAGGACGAAACCGTCGCCGTTGGAGCAGTACTTGCAGTCATTGGCGACGGAGCTGCTCCTGCTGCCGCACCGGCAGCCCCAGCTCCTGCAGAGGTTCCAGCTCCAGTAGCTGCACCCGTTGCCGAAGCTGCACCAGTAATCCCGGCTCCTGTGGCTGCAGCCCCAGTGGTAACTCCTCCTCCTGCTCCAGTCGCAGCTGCGCCTGTTGCGCCACCTGTCGTAGCTCCTGTTGTTGCGGCACCGGTAGCGCCAGTGGCATCTGAGTCGGACCCTAACTACGTGACTCCAATCGTTCGCAAATTGGCTAACGACATGGGTGTAAACCTTGCTTCAGTTCAAGGAACTGGAGTAGGTGGTCGCATCCGTAAGGAAGATGTTCTTGGCTTCGCTCCTGCTACTACTGCAGTAGCCTCAGCTCCGACTGCTGCGGCATACGTTGCTCCTGCAGCTTCACCACTTCGTGGAACCACCGAGCCAATGTCTCGCCTTCGCAAGGTTTTGGCTGAGCGCGCCGTTGCATCAATGCAACAGTCGGCACAGCTGACAACAGTTGTTGAGGTTGACGTGACCCGCATTGCTAATCTGCGCAAGAAAGTACAGGCAGATTTCACCGCCAAGGCTGGCGTAAAGCTGAACTTCATGCCGTTCTTCACCCTAGCTGCTGCAGAGGGTTTGCAGGCTCACCCGAAGATCAACAGCTCGGTAGATGGCGAGAACATCGTCTACCACGGTACTGAGAACATCTCTTTTGCAGTTGACACTGAGCGTGGTCTTTTGACCCCAGTTATTCGCAGTGCTGCATCACTGAACATTGCACAGATTGCTCAGCAGATTTCAGAGCTTGCAGACCGCACGCGAAACAACAAGCTAACCCCAGATGAGCTAAGTGGTGGAACCTTCACCCTTACTAACACTGGTAGTCGCGGTGCACTATTTGACACTCCAGTGGTGTTCCTGCCACAGAGTGCGATCCTTGGCACCGGTGTTGTCACCAAGCGTCCAGTGGTAGTCACCGATGCTGACGGCAACGAGTCAATTGCAATTCGTTCGATGGTTTACCTAGCCCTCAGCTACGACCACCGTCACATCGATGGAGCAGATGCGTCTCGTTACCTAACCGATGTGAAGGCTCGACTCGAGTCCGGGGCATTCGAAGCAAACCTAGGTATCTAAGTAGATAGCTAGGTTGCCCCTCGGCGTTGAATTCAGTTTGCAGCCCTCAAGCTTTTTGGGGCTGCCGACAAGTAGCAGCACTCGTTTGCCGATTGTGAGTTTCATCATGCCAAGTATCTTGAGCGTTTCGAAATGCAATTCTGGGCTATACGGGCAATCTGTTGATAACTGGCTTAGTAGTCAGGGCTCTAATGCCTGAATTCGTGCGCGTTGCCCTAAGCCCAGATTTCATTAGTTATCAGGATGGCTACGCTCTCCAGCAACAGATTCACGCTGATGTAGTGAGTGGAAAAAGGCCAAACACAGTCCTTCTACTTGAGCACACATCGGTCTATACAGCTGGAAAGCGCACAGATGCCAGTGAACTGCCCGACGACGGAAGTGACTTCGTAGAAACCAATCGCGGCGGGAAGATAACCTGGCATGGTCCAGGGCAATTGGTTGGCTACCCAATAATGCGACTCCCCCAGCCAATCGATGTGGTGAACTACGTGCGCTGGATGGAGCAGGTACTGATAGACGCCATTGCAAAGTTCGGCGTTGTCGGTACCAGGGTTGATGGGCGCACTGGCGTATGGGTTGACGTCGATGGCAACTTTGAAAAGGTTGCTGCGATCGGGATTCGAGTGTCTGAGAAAGTGACCATGCACGGTTTTGCCTTGAACTGCAATAACTCACTCGACCCCTACGAACACATCATTGCCTGCGGCATAAGCGATGCAAAGACCACAACCCTGTCGAAATTGACCGGCAGGAACATTACTCCGCTGGATGCAGTTAGCCTTATAGAACAAATAATGGGAGAGATACCAAATGCCCGAATCCAAGCCTGAGAGAAAGCTACTGCGCTTAGAGGTTCGCAATGCGGAGACCCCAATTGAACGCAAACCCTCGTGGATAAAGACCACCGCAAAGATGGGCCCGGAGTACAAGCAGCTTCAGCTACACGTAAAAGAAAAGGGTCTTCACACGGTTTGCCAAGAGGCTGGCTGCCCAAATATTTTTGAGTGCTGGGAAGACCGCGAGGCGACCTTCCTTATCGGCGGATCACAGTGCACTAGGCGGTGCGATTTCTGCCAGATCGATACCGGGAAGCCTGCAGCATTCGACGCCGACGAGCCAAGGCGCGTGGGTGAATCGGTTCAAAGCATGGACCTACGGTATGCCACCGTGACCGGCGTTGCGCGCGACGATCTAGAGGACGAAGGTGCATGGCTCTACGCCGAGACCATTCGACAAATTCACCTGCAGTCTCCCGGAACTGGTGTAGAAATTTTGGTGCCGGATTTCAGCGGTAAACCCGAGCTACTACAGCAAGTTTTCGATGCGGCACCCGAGGTTTTTGCTCACAACCTTGAAACCGTTCCAAGAATCTTCAAGCGAATCAGACCAGCCTTCAACTACGAACGCTCTCTCGATGTGCTCACCCAAGCACGTAATGCCGGCATGGTAACCAAGTCGAATTTGATTCTTGGCATGGGAGAGGAGACCGAAGAGATCATTCAGGCACTTCATGATCTTCATGATGCTGGAACCGACATCATCACAATTACCCAATACCTACGCCCCTCCCCCAGACATCACCCGGTTGATCGCTGGGTAAAGCCTGAGGAATTCGTTGAATTCGCGCGCATCGCCGAGGAGATCGGCTATCTAGGTGTGCTCTCTGGACCACTAGTGCGATCCAGCTACAGAGCTGGGCGACTTTGGGCAAAGAGCATGATTGCAAAGGGTCGAGACATACCCGAAAACCTAAAGCATTTGGCCGACAAGCTCGAGTTCGCTCAGGCCAGCGCAACGCACTGACTAAGATACTTTCGTGGCTAAGAAGAACCCTAAAGAACCAGGCAGAACCCGTCAGCTATTGCGGGTGTACAAAATCACCGCAAAGAACGACCCGAGCGCGCTATGGGTATCTCTACTTGGACTCCTTCTAGTTTTTGGCGCTAGCTTCCTAGTTGGCTACCTGGTAAACGGTTTCGGCACTTTCGGTTTCTGGCTATGGGTCGTAACCGGTGTTATCTCTGGTGTTCTTACCTTCATGATCATCATGTCCAAGCGCGCTGAGAAGAACGCTTATATGCAGATCGAGGGCCAGGCAGGCGCCGTAGGAGCTGTTCTAGATTCGCAAATTCGTCGCTCTTGGCGCACATCAGCAATGCCTGTTGCCGTGAATGCGAAATCTCGTGAGGCTGTTTACCGCATGATTGGCCCTGCAGGCGTTGTTCTTATCGGCGAAGGCAGCTCGGCGCGCGTACAGCAGATGCTTGAAGATGAGGGTCGAAAGATCAATCGTGCAGCTCCAGGAGTCACGGTCCACAAACTCAGAGTGCATGTTGATGGCGGAATTCGCCTCCACGCACTTCTTAAAACCGTCTACAAACTAGGTAAGTCTCTCACCCGCGCAGAGGTCAGCACCGTCGCTAACCGTCTGGATGCTCTTGCTGGATCATCGGCTCTACCAATTCCGAAGGGGATTGATCCGAACAAGGTAAGACCGCCAAAGCGCAAGGGTTAACATTCCCGAAACATTTCGGCGGTAAATTGTGAACATTCCACCCGGAATGTCTCGCTAAGCACAACCCAAGAGAGGGAACTTTTATGTTCAAAACTGCCTCTGAGGTGCTCGCGTACATCAAGGAAAACGATGTCAAA
>CAYOXP010000047.1:2709-5824 GCA_964407995.1 uncultured Aquiluna sp. | reverse complement strand
ACGACCCTCAGTTGGCGCATTAGCCCTGGAACGCTCTTGCGATCAGATCAGCCTGCTCAGCCGCGTGACGCTTTGCTGAACCAGACGCTGGTGAAGCCGATGCTGGGCGAGCAGTTGGAGTTAGGTTGATGCCGTACTTAGGCATGAATAGACCCATGTAGGTCCAAGGGCCCTGGTTTGCTGGCTCATCCTGCACCCAACGAAGTGATGCGTTAGGGAATTGCGAAATAGCTGCCTTCATCTCTTCAACCGGGGTTGGGTAGAGCTGCTCAACACGGACGATTGCGGTTGTGCCATCACCACGCTTCTGGCTCTCAGCCAAAAGGTCCCAGTAGATCTTGCCTGAGCAGAACAGCACCTTAGTCACCTTATTTGGATCTAGGTTTTGCTCATCGTTGATCAGCGGGCGGAAGCTGCCCTGAGTGAAGTCCTCAACGCTCGAAGAAGCTGCCTTTAGGCGAAGCATTGACTTAGGTGCAAATACCACCAATGGGCGCTTCGGCGTTGAGAATGCCTGGCGACGAAGTAGGTGGAAGTGGTTAGCCGGAGTCGATGGCTGGGCAATGGTCATGTTGTTCTCTGCACATAGCTGCAAGAAGCGTTCGATGCGAGCAGAGGAGTGGTCAGGACCCTGGCCCTCGTAGCCGTGAGGAAGCAGCAGAACTAGAGATGAATTCTGATTCCACTTCTGCTCAGACGAGGAGAGGAATTCGTCAACGATGGTCTGCGCACCGTTTACGAAGTCTCCGAACTGAGCCTCCCAAAGGGTTAGCGAGTCTGGCTCTTCAACCGAGTAGCCATACTCAAAGCCCATGGCTGCGTACTCGCTTAGAAGCGAGTTGTAAACCTGGAACTTAGCCTGATTTTCGCTAATGAACTGCAGCGGCATCCACTCCTGGCCGGTAAGTCGGTCGTGGAAGGTGGCGTGACGCTGAACGAAGGTTCCTCGGCGGGCATCTTGACCTGCAAGACGAACATTCACGCCTTCAACCAGGAGCGAACCGAAGGCAAGTAGCTCACCAAAGCCCCAGTCGATTCCGCCATCGCGGCTCATCTCTACTCGCTTCTGCAAAAGCTGAGCGAGCTTGGGGTGAACGTTGAAACCCTCGGGCTGGTTAGCGTGAGCATTACCAATTGCCTCAACTAGCTCCCTAGCAATGGCAGTCGGCTTAGAAACCTGCTGCTTCTCGCTAGCTGTGGTGCCGATGCCAACAGGGCGCTCAGGAAGTGCAACTGGTGCTGCCATAGCCTCGTGAACATCGATGAATGCCTGCTCCAGGCTGGCCTGGAAGGAAGCGTTTGCGGCATCAAACTCTTCTTGAGTGATGTCGCCTCGGCCAACCAGGTTCTCCATGTAAAGGGTGCGAACTGAGCGCTTCTGCTCAATCAGGTTGTACATCAATGGCTGAGTCATCGATGGGTCATCACCCTCGTTGTGACCGCGGCGGCGGTAGCAAACGATGTCGATAACAACGTCTTTCTTGAACTCTTGACGGTAGTCAAAAGCAAGTTTTGAAACTCGGACGACCGCTTCTGGGTCATCGCCGTTGACGTGGAAGATCGGAGCCTGAATCGCCTTTGCGACATCGGTTGAGTAAACCGATGTTCTTGAGTCTTTAGGCAAGGTGGTGAATCCAACCTGGTTGTTGACCACGATGTGGATAGTTCCGCCAACTTTGTAGCCATCAAGCTGACTCATCTGCATGGTCTCAGGAACCACTCCTTGGCCGATAAACGCAGCGTCACCGTGAATCAAAATTGGCAGTACTGGGAAGCTCTCTGGGTTACCGAGGCGATCCTGCTTAGCCCTTACGATTCCCTCGAGGACCGGGTTTACGGCCTCTAGGTGAGAAGGGTTAGCGGCAAGTGAAACCTTCACGGTGGAGCCGTCGGTTGAGGTAAAGGTGCCTTCGGTGCCCAAGTGATACTTCACGTCTCCAGAGCCCTGAACGCTCTTAGGGTCAGTTGAACCCTCAAATTCGCGGAATACCTGGCCATAGGTCTTACCGGCAACGTTGGTTAGAACGTTTAGGCGACCGCGGTGAGCCATGGCAATTGCAACTTCAGCCATACCGGCTTCGGCGGCGTTCTGCAGAATCTCATCTAGCGATGGGATCAGTGATTCTCCACCTTCAAGCGAGAAGCGTTTCTGGCCAACAAATTTGGTCTGCAAGAAAGTCTCGAAAGCTTCAGCCTCATTCAGCTTGTTCAGAATTCTGAACTGCTCAGCCTTGTCTGGCTTCTGGTAAGGGCGCTCTAAGCGCTCCTGGAACCAGGTGCGCTCTTCGGGATTCTGGATGTGCATGTACTCAACACCGATGGTGCGGCAGTAGCTGTCTCGCAAAATGCCAAGCATGTTGCGGAACTTGGCCTTGCTGCGACCGCCAAAACCGCCGGTCTTGAAGACACGGTCAAGATCCCAGAGGGATAGTCCGTACGAGCGAATGTCTAGGTCCTCGTGCCACCGCTGCTGGTACTCAAGCGGATCGATATCTGCAATCAGGTGACCGCGAACGCGGAATGCGTTGATGTACTCCTGAATGCGGGTGTTCTTACCGCTCTGGTCCGCTAGATCCCAGTGGAAGTCGTTTACCCAAACAACTGGTGCGTAAGGAATACGCATGTCAGCGAAGATCTTCTCGTAGAAACCGCGCTCGCCAAGGAGCAATTCGTTGATGATCTTCAGGAACTCACCCGAGCCAGCACCCTGAATTACTCGGTGGTCATAGGTTGAGGTCAGAGTCAGAATCTTGCCAACACCCTGCTCGGCCAGCATTGACTCGGCCATGCCCTGGAATTGAGCTGGGTAGTCAAGGGCACCAACGCCAACGATGCAGCCTTGACCCTTAGTCAGTCTTGGAACTGAGTGAACGGTTCCGATTCCACCTGGATTGGTTAGCGAAATCGTGGTCCCGCCAAAGTCTTCAGCAGTCAGCTTGTTGTCGCGTGCCTTCTTTACAAGCTCTTCGTATGCGGCAACGAACTCAGCAAAGTTCAGCTTCTGAGCGCGCTTGATGTTCGGCACTAGAAGCGCACGGGTTCCATCTGGCTTTGGGATGTCAATTGCAAGACCGAAGTTGATGTTTGGCGGAGTAACAGCCGCAGGCTTGCCATC
>CAYOXP010000047.1:0-2609 GCA_964407995.1 uncultured Aquiluna sp. | reverse complement strand
GAAGTCTTTGCGACTGGAATGGTGATTGCCTCGGTTGCAGGGGCTGCAGCGTTAGCGTCAAAGGTCTGGACCACGGTCGAGTCGGTGTCGATGATCTTCAGCGAGCCGGTGGTCGGCTCACCTGAGTCAAAAGCTGGAGTCGCTGGAGCGGCTGGCTGGCCCTGCTGGGTTAGCTGGTAGCGCTCGAGGATTGGCCACCAAGACTTATCGACGGAATCGGGATTGTTGAGCCACTGCCCATACATCTCGGCAACGAGCCACTCGTTTGCGCCAAAGTCAGAGTCGGAATTGTGGTTGTCGGATGACGACAAGGGTGCCCCTTTGAACTGATTTTGCAAAAACCAGGCTCTAGTCTAACGGCCCAATTGGCTATAGTGGAGGGTGAAATGGAGCCTAGTAAACATAGCTCGCAGCAGGGGATGTAATTGACCGACTACCTGCTGCTACTTTTTGGTGTTTTTCTCACTATCGGTACTGGTCTTTTCGTAGCCAGTGAATTCTCACTAATCAACGTTGAGCGCATTGAACTTGAAGCGCTTCGAGAATCCGGCAAAAAGGGCCTGGACCTTCCAATCAAGGCCGTTGCAAAGACCTCAACCCACCTCTCTGCCGCCCAGCTAGGTATTACTCTCACCACTTTGCTCACCGGTTTCGTGGTTGAGCCCTCACTCTCAAGACTGTTATCCCCGTGGCTAACGGACTTAGGCGTAGCTCAAGGCTCAATCAAGCCGGTGTCAATTGCGGTCGCGATGACAATCGCAACTTTGTTTAGCTTCTTGATCGGCGAGCTGGTTCCGAAGAACATGGCGCTTTCATCGCCAATCAAAGTGCTCAGGTTTGTTGTTGGTTTTCAGGTTGCCTTCAGTTGGTTCTTCAAGCCTTTGATCTGGTTCCTAAACCAAAATGGCAACTGGTTAGTGCGCAGATTTGGAATTGAGCCAAAAGAAGAGCTTTCATCGGCAAGAAGCGGCGAGGAGCTGGCTGCTCTAGTGCGTAGAAGCGCTCATCTTGGTTCGCTTGAGCAAGACACTGCCGAGCTGATTGAAAAGACAATCTCACTATCCAAGCTCTTGGCCAATGACGTCATGACGCCAAGGCCCAAGATGCACTCACTCTCACGTGAGCAAAATGCAGCAGATTTGATCGAGCTGGCAAAGCAAACCGGGCACTCTCGCTTCCCAGTCGAAGGTGAAGATCAGGACGACATCGTTGGCGTGGTGCATCTAAAGCGAGCCATCTCGATTCCGCTTGAGCGAAGAGCTCAGGTTCCGGTTTCCGCACTGATGGTTGAACCGGTTCGCGTCCCAGAAACCATGCCTCTGGATGCACTGCTACTTGAACTCAGAGGTAAGGGTCTGCAGTTTGGTGTGGTCATCGATGAGTATGGCGGTACTGCCGGAATCGTGACCCTCGAAGATGCAATCGAAGAGTTGGTGGGCGAACTGGATGATGAGCATGACAAGGCTCGAAGTCACGTTGTTAGCTACCTCGATGGCTCAGTAGCTTTCTCGGCGATGCTTCGCCCTGCAGAGCTGAAGAACCATGGCGTATCAATTGCCGAAGACGAGGATTACGACACCGTTTCAGGCTTCATCATGAGCGAGCTTGAGCGAATCCCTGAAGTCGGCGACAAGGTGCACATGGAGTCAGGATCACTTGAGGTTTTGCGCATGGATGGCCGAAGGGTAGATCGAGTGAAGTTCACCCCTAAGGAGGAAGTCAATGACTGACGACCTGATGGGACTAGTTTGGCTAGTGATTCTTTTGGCAACCAACGCATTCTTTGTTGGTAGCGAATTTGCCGTTATCTCTGCACGTCGTGCTCAGATTGAACCAAAGGCAGATGCAGGCAACGCCGCAGCCAAGATAACTCTTCGCGGTATGGAGCGGGTGTCTCTAATGTTGGCAACCGCCCAGCTTGGAATCACGGTTTCTTCGCTTTTGATCCTGCTGATCGCAGAGCCTTCGATTCACCACCTGCTTGAGGTTCCACTTCACGCAGTTGGGCTTTCCGATGAGGCAACATCGGTGGTTTCCTTCACGATCACCCTGCTACTAGTTACCTATCTACACGTTGTGCTGGGTGAGATGCTGCCAAAAAACATCGCAATTGCATTACCCGACAAGACCGCTTTGGTTTTGACTCCAATATTGTTCTTGGTTGGCACTATCGTCAGCCCAATTGTTAGAAGCCTCAACGCCGTTTCTAACTTGATTTTGCGCATGTTTGGCTTTACCCCGAGAGATGAGGCAGACAATGCCTACACCCTCGACGAGGTTGAAGGAATCGTGAACGAGAGCGCCAAGCACGGCACGATTGAAGATGATTCCGGCACCATCCTCAAGGCCTTCGAATTCACCGAAAAGAAGGTGCTAGACGTTGCCGTACCAACGGGGCAACTGGTAAACCTGAGCATCGACTCAACCGCGGCAGATTTGCAACAGGCTGTTTCTGAACATGGATTCTCCAGGTACCCGGTACTAAGTGAAGCAGGCGACATCATCGGCTATTGGCACATCAAAGATGGCCTTGCCCAAGATGAGAGTGAGCTATCGGCAAAGCTCCCAGCCAAGCGACTTCGAGCAATGATTTCGATTCCGGAAACTGC
>CAYOXP010000046.1:0-5827 GCA_964407995.1 uncultured Aquiluna sp. | reverse complement strand
CCTCTGAGGCGCCAGGTGTGTCTATCAAGGTTGCGGTTAGCTGGCCACCGGTCAATGATTCGGCAATTGCTAGGTGTAGCCCCGCGGATTTTGCCGAATCAATCAGATTCACTTGACCGGCCTCAAATACTGAACGCCGGTCCAGAGGGTCAACGCAACTGCCAGATAAATCACAATGTCGGTCAGCACGCCCCACCAGTCGCCAAGGAAGTCAAATGGTGCGATAGCCATGCAGACACCAACAATCTGGATAACAGTCTTCAGCTTGCCACCACCTGAGGCTGCAATTACGCGCTTCTTGGCAACCACCAAGCGAAAGACCGTGATGCCAAATTCACGGACCAGAATTACGATCGTGGCCCACCAGGGAACCGCGTCTTGAATCGAGAGCACGACAAGAGCCCCAGAGAGCAGCGCCTTATCGGCGATTGGGTCAAGAATTTTTCCCAAATTGGTTATTAGGTTTCGCTTTCTGGCAATCGCCCCATCGATTCCATCGGTGGATGCGGCAATAATCAGCAGGATAAGTGCCAGGAGTCGGTCAACCGTCGAGTCCCAGCCGACCAGCATGAGCCACAGCACCAACGGCACCATCAGAATTCGTGCTGAGGTGATCAGGTTTGGAGTCTGACGATAGAGAAATGATTTAGAACTCATCACTTCTACCAGTCAATTGCCAGGCATCTTCATCGCCATCGTCATCATCCGCTGCATCACCTTCAAAAACAGCCGTAGTCTGACCACTCAGGCGAGCTAAAAGTTGAGGGAGCTGGTCTGGCTTCACCAAAACGTCACGAGCCTTAGAGCCCTCGGATGGCCCTACCACTCCCCTGGATTCCAATAAATCCATCAGGCGACCAGCTTTGGCAAAACCAACGCGCAACTTGCGCTGCAGCATAGATGTTGAGCCGAACTGTGAATTCACAATCAGCTCTGCTGCTTGAAGCATCAAGTCCAAGTCGTCACCGACCTCGGAATCAATTACTCGGCTGGCTTGAACCGCCGTCACATCGTTGCGGTATTCGGGCTCCATTTGCTGTTTGACATGAGCAACCACTCGGTGAAGCTCGTCTTCGGCAACCCATGCGCCTTGCACGCGCACCGGTTTGTTGGAACCCATTGGCGCAAAAAGGGCATCTCCCTGACCAACCAGTTTTTCAGCACCTGGCTGATCCAAAATAACCCTTGAGTCGGTTACCGAAGAAACCGAGAAGGCAAGTCGGGATGGGACGTTTGCCTTGATCAAACCCGTTACTACATCCACTGATGGGCGCTGAGTAGCCAGCACCAGGTGGATTCCAGAGGCACGTGCCAGCTGCGTGATTCGAACAATCGAATCCTCGACATCCCTAGGCGCCACAATCATCAAATCGGCTAGCTCGTCCACCACGACCAACAGGTATGGATAAGGCTGCAGATCTCGCTTGGAGCCTTCGGGGACAGAGATTTCGCCCGCAACAATCGCTCTATTGAAGTCGTCGATGTGCTTAAAGCCAAAACTCGCTAAGTCGTCATAACGAGAATCCATCTCCTTCACCACCCACTGCAGGGCCTCAGCGGCCTTCTTCGGGTTAGTGATGATTGGAGTCACGAGGTGAGGGACGCCTTGATAGGCAGCAAGTTCTACACGCTTGGGGTCAATTAAGACCATGCGAACCTCAGCAGGCTTAGAGCGCATCAGAATCGAGGTAATCATGGAATTTACAAAGGATGACTTACCGGCACCGGTAGCACCAGCAACCAACAGGTGAGGCATTTTTGCCAAGTTGGCTACCAGGTAGCCACCTTCCACATCTTTGCCCACGCCGATCGTAAGTGGGTGGGTGCTGGTGGTTGCATTCTTGCTACGAAGTACATCCCCCAAAGAAACCGTCTCGCGGTCGGTGTTTGGAATCTCAATACCAATTGCGCTCTTGCCCGGGATCGGAGCGAGGATACGCACCTCGTTCGATGCAACTGCGTAGGAAATGTTGTTGGTAAGCCTGGTTACAGCTTCCACTTTCACGCCTGGAGCAAGCTCAACCTCATAGCGAGTTACCGTTGGGCCACGCTGAAATCCAGAGACTCGAGCTTCGACATCAAACTCTTTGAAGACATCGTTGATCGCAGCAACGATCTGGTCGTTAACCGCACTCTTGGTTTTAGGTGGTGTGCCAGCGGCGAGAAGCGACACCGACGGCAAGACGTATGGTCGATTGCTCTTCACCGGCTTATGCTCTGCCTCTTCGACAATGTCGATTGGCTCGGTCACGCCCTCTTCGGCCTGCATGAAACCGAGCGATTCGGCTCCATCGGTCACTTCAACCTCTGGGTAAGGCTCTTCTAGATGATCATCCACAAACTCGTCAATGGCTTCGACTACAGCCGTGTCAAAGGCAGGAGCGTTGTCTTTATCCCTCGACCACCACGAGGACTTTTTCCCATCAAAGGCATCTGGCACTGGTTCTGGATCCTTGATGCCAAACAAGAAGCGATAGAACTCTTGGAATCGATCTTTGATCTTGTTAGGTGCCGTGCCAGTCATGATCAATAGCGAGGCCGCGGCCAGCACCAACAAGACTGGCGTGGCACCCCAAATCGTCAGCATGCTCAATAGTGGGCCGCCAACCAACCAACCAAACAGGCCGCCTGCTTTCGCCAAGCCCAGCGGGCCATCGACATTTGGTGAAGGTGCGGATCCAAAGATGTGGAAAAAGCCGGAAACCACAGAGAGGAATAGCCAGAAACCAACAGCGAATCTGGAGCTATCGCGCACAGAAGCCGGGTGGCGGAAGAGGTAAAGGGAGTAGATCAAAAAGATAGCCGGTAGTGCATAGGCAACCAGCCCAAAGAGCATGCCGAAAGTGTAGGAGTGGACCGCATTTGCCCAAGGTTCGTTGATCAAGAACCAGGCGAATAGCGCTCCAAAAATGGACAGCAGGAAGACAAAGAAGGGTGCCCCGTCTCTTCGCTGATCATCGGCTAGCTTCTCGGTGCTGAAAGCCCTGACTCCCCTGCCCATCAGGTGAGCGCTGCCCATGTAAATCTTGCCTAGAGTGGCGAAGAACTTCGCACCACCACCGTTTGAAGTTCGCGCAGCAGGTTTACTCGCTACAGGGCGCGCAGGCTTTCTAGCTCCTGGGCGCTTCGGTGGTGGGGTCTTCGAAGCCATGCGAACAAATTAGCAAGGCTTGGGGCAAATCCGGCCTAGGCAGGGCGGGAGGAGTGCACAACGATTGGGATGATCATAGGCTTACGGCGATGCGCTCTAGCAACCCAACCGCCAATCGTTCGGCGAATCACCTGTTGCATTGCATAGGTATCCCGAATGCCCTCTCGAGCAGCTGAGGCAAGTGCCTTTTCGATTTCCGGCAAGATGTCATCAAACACGTGATCGTCTTCGGCATAGGCCCGAGCGCGAATCTCTGGTCCCTCGACAACCAAACCTGTTTGTGGGTCGATGACCGCAAAGATTGAAATAAAGCCTTCGGCGGCCAGGATCCTGCGATCCTTCAAGTCTTCATCTGTGATCTTGCCAACTGTTTTGCCATCGACATAGAGCATGTCGCAGCGCACCTGGCCGACAACCTTCGCAACACCATCGACCAAGTCGATTACTGCACCATCCTCGACAATTAGCGCTCGCTCTGGATCAACGCCTGTGCGAATCGCGAGCTTGGCATTTGCGTGTAGGTGTCGAACCTCACCGTGGATTGGAAGAACGTTCTTAGGCTTGAGAATGTTGTAGCAATAAAGCAACTCGCCGGCGGCCGAATGGCCCGAAACGTGAACCTTTGCGGTGCCCTTGTGAACCACGTTGGCACCTAACCGAACTAAGCCATCAATTACTCGGTAGACAGCATTTTCGTTGCCTGGAATCAGTGAAGAGGCCAATAGGACCGTATCGCCCTCACCGATGCGAATTCGGTGGTCTTGGTTTGCGATTCTGGATAAGACTGCCATCGGTTCGCCTTGACTACCGGTGGACATCAAAACAATGCGATCATCTGGAATCTCGTCAATCTCATCCAGTTCAACAATTAGCCCTTCAGGCACCTTCAAAAAGCCAAGCTCCTCGGCGATGCCCATATTGCGAACCATGCTGCGGCCAACAAACGCTACGTGACGACCATTGGCAACGGCGGCATCCAGCACCTGCTGAACGCGGTGAACGTGAGACGAGAAGGAAGCGACTACTACTTTGCCTCTAGTCTTCTGGATGACTTCTTCCATTACCGGGCCAATGTCTCGCTCAAGCGGGGTGAAGCCAGGAACATCTGCATTGGTGCTGTCGACCATGAATAGGTCCAGCCCCTCTTCACCGATTCGGGCAAAGGCTCGAAGGTCAGTCAGCCTGCCATCAAGCGGAAGCTGATCCATCTTGAAATCACCGGTCGCCAAAACAGTTCCTGCAACGGAGCGAATCACAACTGCCAACGAATCAGGAATCGAGTGGTTTACCGCTACAAACTCAAGCTCAAATGGCCCCAGCTTCTCAATCTGCCCCTCTTTCACCATGTGTGAGAAAGGCGTGATTTTGTGCTCTCTAAGCTTTGCCTCAACCAAGGCCAGCGTCAGCTTGGACCCAAGAAGTGGTATGTCCTTGCGCATGCCAAGTAGGTATGGCACACCACCAATGTGGTCTTCGTGGCCATGAGTCAGCACGGCACCAACGACCTTGTCCAACTTGCCATCTAGGTAGTTCAGGTCAGGCAGGATTAGATCAACACCTGGCTGCGTCTCTTCAGGGAAAAGCACACCGCAGTCAAGAATCAAGATTTGATCATCAAGTTCGAAGACGGTCATGTTGCGACCGATTTCTCCTAGCCCACCAAGTGGAACAATCCGCAGCGTTCCAGGCTTTAGCGCAGGAGGTGCGATGAGCTCCACTAGCGAGTGGTTCCTGCGACCTTGGGCAAAGCACCGCCAGCGGCGGCATTGCGATCGGGTCGGAAATTCGAGAAACTCAAGCCAGGGACCGAGAGCACCTGATCGATACCGTTCTCAATGGCAGCAGCCTCGTGATCCTCAGGGCCAACCAGTGGCAAACGAACACGTGGTGAGCTAATTAGCCCAAGTGCGTGAAGAACGTACTTTGCAGCAACGGTTCCAGGAACGTTGGTCATCAGTGCACGCTGCAAAGGCTCAAGGGCGTTATGCACCTTCAGGGCCGCATGGAAGTCGTTGTTGTTGGTCGCATCAACAATCTGGCGGTAAGCATGTGGGGCAACGTTTGCTGTCACTCCAATCAGACCGGTTGCACCAATCGAAAGGTGCGGCAAAACGTTTGAGTCATCTCCCGAGAAATACATCAACCCGGTCTCAAGCATCAAACGGGATGCCTGTGCCAAGTCTCCCTTGGCATCCTTTACGGCCACGATGTTTGGGTGTTTGGCTGCGCGATGGAAAGTCTCTGACGAAATTGCAACTCCGGTTCGACCAGGGATGTCGTAAAGAATTACCGGAAGGTCGGTGGCGTCAGCAATCAAACGGAAGTGCGTAAGAATTCCGGCTTGGGTTGGCTTGTTGTAATAAGGAGTGACAATCATCACGCCATCAGCACCAGCTTTTTCGCTGGCCTTGTATAGCTGAATTGCGTGAGCGGTTTCATTTGAGCCACCACCGGTGATGATTTTGGCCCTGCCGGCAGAGACCGACTTACCCACCTCGACCAGCTTGATCTTCTCTGCGTCGGTAAGAGTAGAAGTCTCACCAGTAGTGCCGGTAACAACAACACCGTCAGCGCCGTTTGAAATCACATAGTCGATGTGCTTTTCGGTCGCATCCCAATCAACTTCACCGTCGGCAGTCATTGGGGTAACAAGCGCAACAAGCACCTGACCGAATA